>JBJERI010000127.1:0-12170 GCA_051882195.1 Ruminiclostridium sp.
AATAAGCCCGGCTTCCTTGAATTGGGCGTTTCTCCCGAAATGGCGCCCGACAAGCCTACTTATGTTACAATTTCCTTTGAAAAGGGTATTCCTGTTGCGCTTAACGGCGAAAAGATGGACGGCGTAAAGCTTATAAAGACCCTTAACAAGCTGGGCGGCGAAAACGGTATCGGTTTATTCGACGTTGTTGAAAACAGACTTGTTGGTATGAAGTCAAGAGGCGTTTACGAAACTCCCGGCGGTACAATTCTTTACCACGCACACGAGGTTCTTGAAACAATCTGCCTCGACAAGGAAACACAGCACTATAAGGCAGGTCTTGCTCAGAAGTATGCCGACCTTGTTTACAACGGACAGTGGTACACTCCTCTCCGTGAAGCAATGGACGCTTTTGTTGACAAGACCCAGGAAACCTGCACAGGCGAGGTTAAGTTAAAGCTGTACAAGGGCAATATCATCAACGCAGGAGTTACATCTCCATACACCCTTTACAGCGAGGACTTTGCTTCCTTCGGCGAGGATGATGTTTACGACCAGAAGGACAGCGCAGGCTTTATCAACCTGTTCGGTCTGCCGATCAAGGTTAAGGCTCTGCTTGACGCTGAAAGAAACAACAAGTAATTGTACTATTAAATATAAGGGCGGAGTTTCGGGTTTTCCGGCTCTCTGCCCATAACTTTTTACACAGGAGAAATTATCACTTATGGCAAAGATGATGTGGGCAGGCAGGTTTTCAAAGGAAGTTGACAGCAGGGTAAATGCGTTCAATTCCTCCATTGCCTTTGACGCAAGAATGTATAAGCAGGACATAACGGGCAGTATCGCGCACGCTACAATGTTAGGCGAAGCGGGAATTATTCCCAAGGAGGACAGCGATACGCTGATAAAGGGACTGGAAGAGGTTCTTGCTGACCTTGAAAGCGGCAAGCTTGAAATAAATCCCGAAGCGGAAGATATTCACATGTTTGTTGAAAGCGTGCTTACCGAGCGCCTTGGAGACGTGGGCAAGCGGCTACATACCGCCCGTTCCAGAAACGACCAGGTTGCACTTGACATTCGTCTTTACCTTCGTGATGAAATTGAGGAAATAAAAAATCTCGTTATCAGCTTAACCGAAACCCTCTGCAAAATCGCATCACAGCATACGGACACCATTATGCCGGGCTACACCCATTTGCAGAGAGCGCAGCCAATCACATTCGGTCAGCACCTTATGGCTTATGCGCAGATGTTTCTCCGTGACATTGACAGACTTACCGACACGGCGGAACGTATGAACGTTTGTCCCCTCGGCAGCGGCGCACTGGCAGGCACAACTTATCCAATCGACAGATATAGAACCTCGTCGCTGCTTAATTTCGACGAGCCTATGGTAAATTCGCTGGACGGAGTTTCGGACAGGGATTTCTGCATTGAGCTTGCAAGCACAATTTCAATCATAATGATGCACCTTTCACGCTTTTCCGAGGAAATAATCCTTTGGAGCAGCTGGGAGTTCAAGTTTATCGAGCTTGACGACGCCTTTTCAACAGGCTCAAGCATAATGCCCCAGAAGAAAAACCCCGATGTTACCGAGCTTATCAGAGGCAAGGCGGCAAGAATTTTCGGCGACAATATGACCCTCCTTGCTATGATGAAAGGTCTGCCTCTTGCGTACAACAAGGATATGCAGGAGGATAAGGAGGCAATATTCGACGCTGTTGACAACGTTAAGCTTTGCCTTGTTACCTTTATCCCAATGCTTGACACAATGGGCGTTTACAAGGACAATATGAGAAATGCGGCGGCAAAGGGCTTTATCAACGCTACCGACTGCGCCGACTACCTTGTTAAAAAGGGTATGCCTTTCCGTGACGCTTACAAAATCACAGGGGGTCTTGTTGCAAGATGTATTCAGCTTGGAACTGACCTTGAACACCTTGACTTAAGCGAATACAAAAAGCAGACGGAATTATTTACCGAGGACGTTTATGAGGCAATCAGCCTTGACACCTGCGTAAATCAGCGCAAATCCTACGGCGGACCTGCTCCCGAAAGCGTAAAGGCTCAGATTGAATACACACTTAAAAGGCTGGGCAAATGAATATAGAATTTACACACGAAATTACCTTTGAGGAATACAACGCCTTAAGACGAGCGGTAAACTGGGGCGTGCTTTCACCGCGCCAGTTCAATATGATAGTGAAAAATTCGCTGTTTTTCGTTATTGCAAGGGTTGACGGAAAGGTTGTGGGCACAACTCGCTGCGTAGGGGACGGAGGCTACCACTTTTTCCTCTGCGACGTAATCGTTCACCCCGACTATCAGAAAAACGGCATTGGCAGAATGTTAATAGGAAAGTTTATGGAATTTGTGGACAATACGGTAGGGCATGGCGAAACAGCAATGATTACCCTTGTTGCCGCAAAGGACAAGGAGCCGTTTTACAAGAAATTCGGCTTTATAGAAAGACCAAACGCCGACAGAGGCGCAGGAATGTATATGTTTTACCAAAAGAAATAGAGAGGATTCAAAATGGCAGTTAAGGTTTATATCGACGGTCAGGAAGGAACCACGGGGCTAAAAATTCTTGAACGGTTCGAGGGCAGAAACGACATTGAACTAATGAAAATATCGGAGGAAAAGCGCAAGGACACAGAGGAGCGCAGACGTTTTATCAACGCCTCGGATTACACTTTCCTTTGTCTTCCCGACGCTGCGGCAATCGAGGCGGTTTCGCTGGTTGAAAACGACCACGTCAGAATTATCGACGCTTCAACCGCACACAGAACAAATCCTGAATGGGCTTACGGCTTTCCCGAATTGTCCGCAGAGCACCGAGCGAAAATAGCAGGCTCAAATCGAGTTGCCGTTCCCGGCTGCTATGCAAGCGGCTTTATTTCAATGGCTTATCCTCTTGTAAAATCGGGCATTCTTCCCGCCGATTATCCCGTAACAATTCACGCAGTTTCGGGTTACAGCGGAGCAGGCAAAAAGGCGATCGCCCAGTATGAGGATAAAAACCGTGATTTAAGTCTTGACAGCCCACGTCAGTATGCGCTGACTCAGAATCACAAGCATATTCCCGAAATGCAGAAAATAACAGGGCTTGCTTATCCGCCCATGTTCAATCCCATGGTCTGCGATTATTTCAGCGGAATGGTTGTTTCAATGCCAATACTGACAAGACTGCTGCCGAAAAAAAATACTCCTGCCGATGTGCAGAAAATGTTTGCGGAGCATTACGCCGATTCAAATTTCATAAAGGTAACGGAAGTAAACGGCGCAGATGTTCTCCCTAATGGCTTTATTGCCGCAAATACGCTCAGTGGCACTAACAATATGGAAATAATCGTTTGTGGCAACGAGGACAGGATTCTTGTCTGCTCACGGCTTGATAATCTTGGAAAGGGCGCAAGCGGAGCGGCTGTTCAGTGTCTGAACATAATGATGGGAATTGACGAAACCACAGGCTTAAAATAATCCTACGAAAGGAATACAAAATGGTACAGATAGACGGTTTTAAGTTTATTGACGGCGGCGTTTGCGCGGCAAAGGGCTTTGTTGCAGGCGGCATTAACGCTCACGTTAAGAAAAATTCAAAGAAAAATGACCTTGCAATTGTTTATTGTGAAACAATGTGCAATGCGGCGGCTTTATACACACAAAACAAGGTAAAGGGCGCACCTATTACGGTAACTAAAAAGCACCTTGAAAACGGCAAGGCACAGGCAGTTGTGGTAAACTCGGGCAACGCAAATACCTGCAATGCAAACGGCATTGAAATTGCAGAGGGAATGTGCCAGCTTACAGCAAAGGCTCTTGGTCTTTCGGCAGAAGATATTATTGTTGCTTCAACAGGCGTTATCGGTCAGCAGATGACAATGGAGCCATTCAACGACAATATTCCCGCTCTTGCAAAGACCCTTTCCGCAGACGGCTGGAATGCTGCCTGCGAAGCAATTATGACTACCGATACACGGAAGAAAATGTTTGCGGTTGAATTTGAGCTGGACGGCAAAACCTGCCATATCGGCGGAATGAGCAAGGGAAGCGGTATGATAAACCCCAATATGGCGACAATGCTTGGTTTTGTTACAACAGACGTAAGCATTACCTCCGAAATGCTGGATAAGGCTCTCCGCACGGTAAACGCCGTTACTTATAATATGGTAAGCGTTGACGGAGATACCTCCACAAACGATACTCTTGCCATTATGGCAAGCGGTCTTGCGGGAAACAATGAAATTTCCGCTGAGGGTGAGGCTTTCGACAAGTTCGTAAAGGGTCTTTACGCCGTTATGATGAATCTTGCAAGAGAAACCGCAAGGGACGGCGAGGGCGCAACAAGACTCATTGAATGTATCGTCACAAACGCTCCCACACAAAAAGACGCACAGGTGGTTGCAAAGTCGGTAATTTCAAGCTCACTCCTTAAGGCTGCAATTTTCGCCGCTGACGCAAACTGGGGAAGAATCCTCTGCGCAATAGGCTATGCGGACGCTGATTTCGACATCAGCAAGGTTTCCGTTGATTTGGCTTCAAAGGCAGGAAAAATTGCCGTATGCGAAAACGGAGCAGGAGTTGATTTTTCCGAGGACGAGGCTTACAAAATCCTTTCCGAGGAGGAAATTCAGATTCTTGTTGACCTGCACGAATCGGGCAATGGCGAAGCGACAGCTTGGGGCTGTGACTTAACCTATGATTATGTAAAAATCAACGCCGAATACAGAAGCTGATAAAGGACGGTAGGACAATGAAGGTAGATAACGAACAGAGAGCCGCTATATTAAGCGACGCTCTCCCTTACATACAGGAATATTACAATAAGGTTGTTGTTGTAAAGTACGGCGGCAACGCTATGACAAACGAAACCCTCAAGCAGGCGGTTATGAGCGACATCGTACTGCTTTCCACGATCGGAATTAAAATAGTGCTTGTTCACGGCGGCGGCCCTGAAATCAACGCAATGCTGAAGAAAACAGGCAAGGAAAGCCGCTTCGTAAACGGGCTCAGATACACCGACGAGGAAACAGTTGACATTGTTCAGATGGTGCTTTGCGGTAAGGTAAACAAGGACCTTGTGGAACTGCTTCACATGAACAACGGTAAGGCAATGGGTCTTTGCGGACTTGACGCACACATGATTGAAGCCGAACAGCTTGACCCGGAGCTTGGCTTAGTTGGGGAAATAACCCACATTAACCCCGAGGTAATCAACACTGCTCTGGAAAACGGCTATATTCCCGTTATTTCTACAGTTGCGGCAGGCAAGGACGGCACGGTTTACAACATCAACGCCGATACTGCCGCAGCAAGAATTGCGGCTGAAATGGGCGCTTCAAACCTTATTCTTATGACCGATATCAAGGGACTTCTTCGTGACAAGGACAACGATGAAACACTTATCCACACCGTTGGCGTAAGCGAAGTGCCTTACCTCAAGAAACAGGGTATTATTTCGGGCGGTATGATTCCGAAAATTGACTGCTGTGTTGAGGCTGTCCGACGCGGCGTAAAGAAAACCAACATTATTGACGGAAGAATTCCACATTCAATTCTTATTGAACTGCTTACCAACGAGGGTGCAGGTACAATGATTATATGAGGAAACACTGAGAAAGGTTTATTTATGTCCACTATTGAAAAATTTAACGAACACGTTATGCATTCCTATGGCAGATACGACGTTGTTCTTGAAAAAGGCAAAGACAGAACTGCCGTCGACGAAAACGGCAAGGAATACATTGATTTCGGCTCGGGTATCGGAACAAATTCTCTTGGTTACTGCAACGACAAGTGGGTTGAAATGGTCTGCAATCAGGTAAAGTCTATTCAGCATACCTCCAACTACTACTACACTAAGGTGCAGGCTGATTTTGCGGAAAAGCTTACCTCAATTACAGGCTACAAGAATATGTTCTTCGGAAACTCGGGTGCAGAGGCAAACGAATGTGCAATCAAAATTGCCCGCAAGTACAGCTTTGACAAGTACGGAAAGGGCAGACACAACATTATTACTTTAGTAAACTCTTTCCACGGAAGAACGCTCGCCACACTTTCCGCAACAGGCCAGGAGGTTTTCCATAACTACTTTTTCCCTTTTGTTGAGGGCTTTATAAATGTTGAAGCCAACAACATTGAGGATTTAAGGGCAAAGCTTGACAATACGGTCTGCGCTGTTATGTTTGAGTACATTCAGGGCGAGGGCGGCGTCTGCGCTTTAGAACAGGAATTTGTTGATGAAATTTATAAGCTTTGCGCCGAAAAGGATGTGCTTACAATTGCCGACGAGGTACAAACAGGCGTTGGCAGAACGGGCAAATTCCTTGCTGGTGACTGGTTCGGCAAAAAAGCCGATATAACAACTCTTGCAAAGGGCATAGCAGGCGGTATTCCGATGGGCGTTTGCCTTGCGGGGGAGAAATGCGCAGAGGTGCTTACTCCGGGCACTCACGGCTCTACCTTTGGCGGAAACCCAATCGCCTGTGCAGGCGGTCTTGCCGTTCTCGAAAATGCGGGAGATGAAAGCTTCCTTGCCGAAGTAAGAGAAAAGTCCGATTATCTCCGCAAGAAAATTGCGGCAATAGACGAGGTGGCAAGTCTGTCGGGAATCGGACTTATGGTGGGCATTGAGCTTAAAACCAAGAAAGCCGCCGATGTTGTAAAGGCAGCACTTGACGAGGGCTTACTGCTCCTTACCGCAAAAACAAAGGTAAGACTTTTACCGCCGCTTACAATTTCCTATGAGGAAATTGACAAGGGTATTGCGATTTTGGAAAAATTACTGAAATAACGAAAGGATATACTTATGAAACACTTACTTAAAATGCTTGACCTCAGCACAGAGGAAATCATTGACATTCTTAACCTTGCAGATCAGCTCAAATACGAGCAGAAGCACGGTATTCCGCACAATCACCTTAAGGGTAAAACTCTTGGTATGATTTTCCAGAAAGCTTCTACAAGAACAAGAGTTTCCTTTGAAACAGGAATGTATCAGCTTGGCGGCTATGCGCTGTTCCTTTCTGCAAACGAAATGCAGATCGGCAGAGGCGAGCCTGTTCAGGATACCGCAAGAGTTCTTTCAAGGTACATTGACGGAATTATGATCAGAACCTTTGAGCAGAAAGAGGTTGAAGACCTTGCCGAATTCGGCAACATTCCCGTAATCAACGGTCTTACCGACCTTTCACACCCTTGTCAGGTGCTTGCCGACTTAATGACCGTAAGGGAATACAAGAACAAGCTTGACGGACTGAAAATGTGCTATATCGGCGACGGAAACAATATGGCAAACTCACTTACAGTAGGCTGCTTAAAGGTTGGTATGGACGTTTCGCTGGCTTGTCCCGAGGGCTATTATCCCTCAAAGGCAACCCTTGAATTTGCAAAGCAGTATCCCAACTTCAAGCTTGTCAATGATCCAAAGGAAGCCGCAGCTGACGCTGATGTTCTTTTCACCGACGTATGGGCTTCAATGGGTCAGGAGGGCGAAGCCGAAAAGAGGAGAATCGCATTCAAGGGCTATCAGATAAACGACGAGATTATGAGCGTTGCAAAGTCGGACGCAATGGTTATGCACTGTCTGCCTGCTCACAGAGAGGAAGAAATTACCGCAAAGGTATTTGAAAACCACGCTGCTGAAATTTTCGACGAAGCAGAAAACAGACTCCACGCACAGAAAGCCGTTATGGTTAAGTTAATGGGCTGATTGAGATAATAAAAAACATCCACCTTTGATTTTTTTCAAAGGTGGATGTTTTTTAGTAGCCGATAAGCTTTGAAATTACAAGGTTTGAAACTAAAAATCCCTTTGGTGTAAGGGAAATCCTGTTATTGCCAACATCAAGATATTCTTTTGGAGTAAGCCTTATTCGCTTTTCCATAACCGCTCTGCCTACGCCGAAGCTTTCACATTCCTCAAAGGTAAGCCCCTCTGTAAGCCGCAGCTTAAGCATTGCGTATTCCTCAAAGGAATGAGGGGAATTGTCCGTTATTTCCTCCTGCTGAACAGGGGAGTTTATAAAGCGGTCAATGTCACGAGCCACCGCAAAGCGTTTTCCCTTGTAATATGAGTGGGCGGCAGGACCGATTCCGATATATTCCTCACAGCGCCAGTATTTCAGATTGTGTTTGCAGGCTTTTCCATTGCGGCAGAAGTTGCTTATTTCGTACTGGGAAAATCCGTTCTGTGCAAGACGTTCCACGGCTGTAAGGTACATTTCCGCCGTTTCGTCTTCGTCGGGCAAATCAAGCTTTTGGCTGTAAAAAGGGGTATTTTCCTCGATTTTTAACAGATAAGCAGAAATATGTGTAAGGGGCAGAGCGGATAAGCCGTCAATTGAATTTATAACGCTTTCCTTTGTCTGACCCGGAACAGCAAGCATTAAATCGGCTGAAATATCCTCAAAGCCGCATTCTTTCGCAAGGTTTATTGCCTTTACCGCAGTTTCGGCGCTGTGCCTTCTGCCGAGGGCTTTAAGCTCGTTGTTATTGAGGGATTGAACGCCGAATGAAATTCTGTTCACGTTGGCGGCTTTTAATGAACAAAGCGCTTCCTTGGTTGTTACACAGGGATTGGCTTCAATTGTTACCTCGGCATTGTCCGAAAGTCTGATTTTTCCCATTATACCGCATATTTCACGCCACAAAAGGATAGGCGTTCCGCCGCCGAAATAAACCGTGTCGTAGGTTTCGCCGTAATGCTCAATGTTCCTTATTACAGCGTTCATATATTCCCTTGCACATGAACAATTGTACTTTACCGAATAAAAATCGCAGTAAGGGCATTTGCTTGTGCAAAAGGGAATATGAACGTATAAACCAAGCTTGTTCATTATTCGTCAAGCTTAAGAACAGCCATAAATGCCTCTTGCGGAACTTCAACAGTACCAAGCTGGCGCATACGCTTTTTGCCCTCTTTCTGCTTTTCAAGGAGCTTTTTCTTTCGGGTAATATCGCCGCCGTAGCACTTTGCAAGCACGTCCTTGCGCATTGCCTTAACGGTTTCTCTTGCAATGATTTTGCCGCCGATCGCCGCCTGAACTGGAATTTCAAAAAGCTGTCTTGGGATATTGTCCTTAAGCTTTTCAACAATTTTTCTTGCTCTCGGATAAGCCTTGTCCGTATGAACAATAAAGGAAAGCGCATCTACAATATCGCCGTTAAGCAGAATATCAAGCTTAACAAGCTTTGAGGGAACAAAGCCCAGCATTTCGTAATCGTAGCTTGCATAGCCCTTTGTGCGGGATTTGAGAGCGTCGAAAAAGTCATAAACAATTTCGTTAAGCGGCAGTTCGTAGTGCATATCAACTCGTGTTGTGTCAATGTACTTCATATCCTTGAAAATTCCTCTGCGCTCCTGACACAAGTCCATAATGCTGCCAACGTAATCAGACGGGCTGAAAATGTGCGCCGTTACCATTGGCTCATAAGCCTGCAAAATTTCGGCAGGGTCGGGGTAGTTTGTGGGGTTGTCAATAAACACCGTTGTGCCGTCGGTCTTGTCGATTTTGTAAATAACCGAGGGGGCGGTGGTGATAATATCAAGGTTGTATTCACGTTCAAGCCGCTCCTGAATTATATCCATGTGGAGCAGACCGAGAAAGCCGCAGCGGAAGCCGAAGCCAAGAGCAATTGAGGTTTCGGGTTCAAAGGAAAGGGAAGCGTCGTTAAGCTGAAGCTTTTCAAGGGCGTCACGCAAGTCGCCGTATTTTGCGCCGTCGGCAGGATAAATACCGCTGAATACCATTGGATTTACATTGCGGTAGCCTGCAAGAGGCTCGTCTGCGGGGAAATCAACACGGGTAACCGTATCGCCCACCTTTGTGTCGCCTATGGACTTGATTGAGGCGGCAATGTAGCCAACCTCGCCTGCACGGAGAACATCAGCGCTTACAAGATTGGTTGCGCCCATATAGCCAAGCTCAACTACCTGAAATTCCGCACCGGACGCCATCATTCTGATTTTATCTCCAACGTGCAGACTGCCTTCCTTGACACGGACATAAACAATAACGCCCTTGTAGCTGTCATAATAGCTGTCGAAAATCAGAGCTTTCAGCGGCGAATCGCAGTTCCCCTTTGGAGCGGGAATATTTTTTACAATGCTTTCCATAACTTCCTTAATGTTTATTCCCATTTTTGCGGAAATACAGGGAGCGTCCATTGCAGGTATTCCGATTACGTCCTCCACCTCTTTTTTAACCACATCGGGCTGTGCAGAGGGCAGGTCGATTTTGTTGATTACGGGAACTACCTCCAAATCCTGCTCAATGGCAAGATAGGTGTTTGCAAGGGTTTGCGCTTCAATTCCCTGTGATGCGTCCACAATGAGGATTGCGCCCTCGCAGGCGTTCAGCGAACGTGAAACCTCGTAGTTGAAGTCGACGTGACCTGGGGTGTCGATAAGGTTGAAAACGTAGGTTTTGCCGTCCTCAGCCTTGTAATTAAGGCGGACTGCTCTTGCTTTTATGGTAATTCCCCGTTCACGCTCCAGCTCCATATTGTCAAGGAGCTGTTCCTCCATATCACGCTGAGCAACGGTCTGAGTCTGCTCAAGAATACGGTCGGCAAGGGTGGATTTACCGTGGTCTATATGTGCAATAATGCAGAAATTTCTTATTTCGGAAAGGTATTCGTGGTCGGACAATTCTTTTTCCTCCTGAAAATTAGCTTTGAAAAATCATTTTATTATACCATATATAAGAGGTTTTTGCAAGCACATATATGGAAAATGGTGCGAAATGGGAAATTCTTCTTGACAACAAGGCGTTGGTATGGTAAAATGCAAATTGAACAGTATCCTTGGGCGTGGCATGCGCACCTTTTATAAGGTGTGGCCCCCGTCGGTCGGGATACTGTTTCTTTATTTTTACAGCCCAAGCTCTTCTCCGAGGAAAATAACCTTTATTCTGTCGGGAATCCTCTGCTGACCCAACGTAACATAAGAACAGCAGATTCGCTTGTCGCTGTGGCAGTGCATACATTCTCCGCTTATTGAGCAGGGCGTTTCAAGTCCAAGACGAAGTGCATTTGCGGGAGCGGCGATTTTTTCAACACGCTCCTTTGCGGCGTCAAGGTCGGTTACAATCTTGTCATAGCCTGCAACCACAATAACCTGCTTTGGTCCGAAAATCATTGCGGAAACACGGTTGCCGTTGCCGTCAACGTTGTATAATTCGCCGTTTTCGGTAATTGCGTTGCTGCTTACAAAATAGGTGTCGCTGTAATAAG
The DNA here is from genome assembly GCA_051882195.1 of Ruminiclostridium sp. Classification (GTDB taxonomy): domain Bacteria; phylum Bacillota; class Clostridia; order Oscillospirales; family Ruminococcaceae; genus Ruminiclostridium_E. The sequence continues at coordinate 11,218 of JBJERI010000127.1, forward strand.
CCTTGCGGAAAAGCTCCTGTGTTTCCTCGGGAGTTTTGCAGGCGGCTCTGTCAAGGAATATGCCGCTGTACTTGCTGTTCAGGTGGTCGATAACTCCCGTTTGCGCAAGGGTCATTGAGCCCCCCGAGGTAATCAGCCTGTCGTCCTTTATAAGGCTGTCGATAAGGCTGAGAAGCTCGTCCCTTGACTTAACGTAATAGCCCTTCATTTTATTCTTTTCAAGAGCCTTTATAGTTTTTTCAATGCGCTTTTCGATTATAGCTTTCTTGTTTGTATCCATATTTTTGTTCCTTTCAGAGTGAAAATTCATCAAATATATTTTATCAGAAAAATTATGATTTGTCTATGCTTTTATTGCTTTACATTTAAAAAAGAATGTGATATACTGTAATAGACATCAATAATACGGAGGCTTTTATGTACCCACTTAAATTAACAGCTCCATGCAAGGATTATTTATGGGGCGGCACAAGATTAAGAGATGAATACGGCAAGCAGTCGGCGGCTGACAAGGTTGCTGAAAGCTGGGAGCTTTCCTGCCACAAGGACGGCGAAAGCGTTATTGCAAACGGCGAATATGCAGGCAAGACCCTTACGGAATTTGTGGCTGAAAACAAGTCCGCTTTAGGCTCAAACTGCGACAGATTTGAATATTTCCCGATTCTCATAAAGCTTATTGACGCAAAGGACAATTTGTCCGTTCAGGTTCACCCCAACAATGAATACGCACAGCGTGTAGAGGGGGAATACGGCAAAACCGAAATGTGGTACATTGTTGACTGTAACGAGGGCGCAGAGCTGCTTTACGGCTTCAAGCACCCAATCGGCAAGGAGGAATTTGTTGAGCGCATAAAGAACAACACTCTCCTTGAGGTTGCAAACAATGTTCCTGTAAAAAAGGGCGACGTTTTCTTCATTGAAAGCGGTACGCTCCACGCAATTGGCAAGGGAAT
>JBJERI010000128.1:0-12081 GCA_051882195.1 Ruminiclostridium sp.
TGCACATTTTTCGCTTGGTACCAGATCAAGCGCTTTGAAATGTTCGGCAAGCAGGGTAGAGCAAGCGCCTACGATCTCAACCTGCGACCATTTATATTCGATTTCTACAAAAGTAGGGTGATGATCGATACACGCAACTTCATCACCTATAAAGTCAACAATGTTTCCTGCGTGCTTTTGTGAATCAACGCAAATAATGTAATCCTTTTCATTCATAATTGATTCAAGATCATCGTCCTGATACAGATTCATTTCAAGCAAGTCTGCAAGCTTTGCCGTACTTAGCCTATCGATTTTGCCTTGACAGCAAAACAGCGAAGATATATTAAAATGGCTGAAAATTTCTCCTAATGCATAAGCCGACGCAATTGCGTCAGCGTCGGGAAAGTTGTGGGTTTGAATGAAAATTTTATTCTCTGTATTTTTGCATAACGATATTAGTTTAAGAATATCCATAATTTATTACCTTTCCTTAAGTCAACCGATAACATATACGGCCATAATAAAACAGCTGCGTCACAAAACAGCGCTGATAATTCAGGACTTTGAAATATCCAATTTTAATTATAGCAATATCCGAAAAAATGTCAACAAGCATATTGAGAAACAAAAGTATTTTCAACTTATCTGCCGTTTTGATTATGCTTGACATCATGCCTTTAATAATATATAATTAAAATAACAAATACTTCTTCAGAGTATTTCAATATGATAAATGCTTAAGGGAGGAAAGAATGTGGTTAATATTATTTGCACAATAGCAATTCTGGGAATAGCAATTGTTATTGCAGTAATTCTTGCCCTGCAGGGCAAAAATAAAGGAATGTGGTACGGCGTTCGCATATTGGGCTTTACGGCCTTGTCGGCGGTGATTTCAGTTTTCCTTTCGCCTGTTGTCGCAGCGGAGCTGTCACAATTTGATTTCGCAAACAAGATGATTGTATCGGTCATTGATATGGCGGAAGAATACAATGCAAACAGCGCTCTCTTAATGAAAATACTGACAGACAGCGTTAATGGTCTTCTGGAAATACCGTCGGCAATATTCGTATTTTTATTGGCTTTTATATCGTTCAATCTGATATTTATTGCCGTCATGGCAATCATCAAGCCGAAAAAATGCGAAGTAAAGGGTATCAGCAGAGTTTTAGGCTCGGTGTTAGCTGCCGTGACGCCAATACTTCTTGCTGCTTACATTATTTTTGTTCCTGAAATAAAGCTGCTGGACGAAACAAAAAATGCAGACAGAATACTTGAAATAAGCAATAAGGGAATGTCCCTGTCAGCGCTTACGGAAGACGATATCAGTTTCATCTGCGACTTTTACTTCAGCACTACACTGCTTGACGCAAGCGAAGATGAGCGCATAGAGCTGATAAACACCACAATTGACAGCGTTACCTCAAAAAGCGGTATGAGCTCGCTTAAACAGCTGAGCGAAGAATGCGTTTATTTATCCGCTGATGAAGTAAAAAAAGACGCTGCCACCGTATTTTCTCTTATAAAGCGCATTGATATTTCAAAGGACGCAAGCGAGATCATTGATGAAATTGCCGCTTCGCCCGATATAAATGAGATTGCGGACAGTATTTATTCCTTGAAATTCGGCGAGCCCCTTGTACGAATGTTAATCAGTGAGGCAGTGCGCAGCTTCTGCATTGATTCGGATTTTTCCTATCCTGCCGATAAGGATATTGAAGGGACTCAGTCTTCTTTCGCAGAACTAATACAGCTTGCTGCAAGAGTAAAACAAAATCCGGAAAATCTAATCAACGAAATGCCCGAAATAAGAAATAATTCACTTATTAGTTCCGAAATGCTGTCGGAATTAAGCAAAGCATTGATGAGGTGATAATATGTTTAAGAGAATTATTGTGTTCATTCTTTCTGCTTCTATTTTAATCAACACTTTTTCAGTAAATGTCTTTGCTGAAACAGAAGATACAACGCAGCCGGTTATATCCGAAGATACGACAAACGTTGTTGACGTGCTTAAAATTACAGAGGATACATATATAACCGAAGACGCAGAGTACAGCGGCGAAATAAATATCTCAGAAGGCAAAACTCTGATTATTTCATCGGGCTATACTTGTATCACTGGCGACGCTGTCGTAAACGGAAATATACGGGTTGAAGGCAGCGGCGCTCTTGACGTTTTCGGAACAGTAAACGGCACGGTTACCGTGGCTTCGGAAAGCAATGCGGCATATCGCATTGACTGGGAGGGAAACTATACTCGTCCATTTAATTTTGCGGTAAATAGCGGCGGCGCTGTCAGCAGCGTAGTCTATGATAATGCTGTGGGTTTTTCGGGAGTAGGCGGCTCTGTTGACAATATTACCTTTACTGAGAATTTTGCAGGGGACAGCAGCGTATGGAGAGAAGCTCATGTAGAAAAAATCGAGTCCCATTCTCCCGCCTCGGTATATATTTCAGGAAAAATCGGCGAGATAAATGCGGATAACGGCTCGGTAGGCATTGATGACTGCAAAGTTGAACGTATTACGGCTACAAATAACTGCTCTCTCAATGTAAACAACAGCGCTGCTGAATCGGTATATTTAAAAAATTCCTTTCTCTTCAGCAACGGAAGCATTGATAATCTGGTTTGCTTTGACAGTGCCGTTTCCAATTCAGGCTTCATCAATAACGCATATTTAAACAATACACAGTTTGATTCATACGTTTCACAGGACGGAAATAACACAGAAAAATATATAGTAAAAAATATCCTTGCCGAAAATTCAGAACTGAACATATCGGGATACGATGAAAGCGCCGGCGTTGAAAGACTTTACGGTACAGTATATATTAACGGCGGAGCATTGAATGTAAACGATGTAATTGTCGATAGCGCTTATATTTTCGGAAATGTAAGGAATATGTTCCTGTATAAATTAACCGCAGCCTACATATATCTGGGAAGCGAAACGGTTTCCGATGATTTTTATATTGATATTCCTGATGTCAGCAGTATAATTGTTCTGAATGTGCAGGCAGGCAGCGCTTTCTATGAAAAGCATTATGACGTAATTTCAGACATAGTTTGTTCATTTGCAGGCGATACGGATGTTGATGAATATATAAGCCAATATGTTACAGTCGGGGATATAGGCGGCAGCAGAAACACCGATATTCCAAACAGCATTACGCTGCAAAATGGCGAGAATGTAAAAATAAAATTTGTAACGGATTTATTGCCGGGAATGATACTGATAACCGCTCCGGACGGAAACGTCGCTTACGCCTCTCTTGAAAGCGGAATATTTACGGCAGACGTTGACGGCGATTATCAGATTGCGGTTTTCGGCGCAGATAATGGCTGCGAGTTCGGATTTGAAACAATTCAGCCCTTGACCACAAAAATAAAAACATTTGTTGCCGATTACCAATGGACTGATGACGGACAGGGACTTAACCGCATCAATAAAAGCTACAAGGATTTTACATTTGACTTTTTTGACGCCGAAACGGGTAAACTGATTACCGATTGTTCATTCAGCAAGGGAACTTTCTCTATCAGCCCCGACTATGAGGGACGCACAATAAAAGCAAAGGTAACTCACGAATCCGCAAACTGGGAGAATCATTGGGGCTATCAGCCCGTTGAGGTTGAATTTACAGCAGGCGCATCAAGCGTTAACGCTGTTTGTCTGCCATACGGTGAATTAAGCGGATGGGTTTCGGGCGAATATGAGGGCCTACGAGGCTATGTATATGATAGCTACGGAGATTATTATACAACCCTTTGCACTGAAAACAACGGATTTTATTCAACCGTAAGATTTGCTTCGGGAAGATACAATATAGTCCTTATCCGTGATTCGGGCAGCAATTTCCGCTTCAGCAAATTATCGGATTATCTTCGCAGCGGACTTCGTGAGGGAGATGACTATACTCTCCTTGAATACATAGCCGAAGCGGGTGTTCATCAGGAATATCCTGATGTTTCCGTTCCCGAGCCGCCCTCTGTCGAATGGGAAAATCTTGATAAATCGGGAACAATGTTCAAAACTTCTTCCGATACTACCATTGCAGGCGAAATGGTGGAATTTACATTGATGTATCAATTTGAGAATCCCGAAAATGTAACAGACGTTTATGCCGAGTTCCTGCTTTCGGGGGATTACACGGTATTGGGAGATACAGAGCCTGAAAATTCGGTTCTTACGCTTCCTGTTGATCTGAACGACAACACGTTAAGCTTCACAATTACCGCCAATTCAACAGGCTCTACCGTATTTGCTTCGGCAATACTGCGTTATATCTGGGACGGTAAGGAATGTACGGCTTATATCGGCTCAGCTTCAATTGAAACAGTTGCAATATCAATGTATGCTCCTACAGCTACTGGAAAAAGCACCGTTACTCTGAACGGTATGGCTGCTGTGGGAGATGTAATCACAATTTTTGACGGCAATACAGCAGTTGCCGAAACAGTATGCGGAAATAACGGTATGTGGTTCTGCGAAGCTCCTCTTGCAAAACAGGACAGCAAGTATCATGACTTCTATGCCGCATTGAACGCAGGAACCTCCAACGAGATTGCAACGCCGGTAAAAACCGTTTATGCTTCAGCAAATGTTCCTGTTGTAGAGGAATTCAAGTTCAGCTATTATGTTCACGGACATAGCGCAGAGGTTAAGCTTACAGGCGAGGAATGGGGCAAGGTAAACTGGTCCTATGATTACTGGCCGGGCAGCATATTCACCTTTGAGGTCAAGCTCTCAAACAGCAAGAATATATCGGAGATGTGGATTTCCAGCAATACGGAAGACCAGTATTATCGCCTTTACGGCTCTTACAATGAAGAAACCGACAGCTGGATTGCAAGCGGAAAATTCACTGATAATGAGCAGTATATCCCCGGTGGCTTTGCTGTGGGCTGGGAGCTTATTGAAGACGATACCGAAAAGCTGCTGAATCGTGCCGAAGAGCTGAATAAGGAAATTGAAAGCTACGATGCGTCCGATTTTGTTCCCGACGCTGAAATTCTGTCAATGATTGAAAATACAGAGCTTCCTGAGGATGCGGTGGTTACTGTAAAGGATGAGGCTGTTGACGAAGATGGCACCGTTACCCAGACCGTAGAGTTTGACCCTTTGGGAACAGGGGAAAACGTACTTGAATATGAATCGAGCAGCAAAACGCTCCAGAACATAACCCATGATGACCTGATTGAAGCAGGCTACGCTTATGACAGCAGTCAGAACTTGTATTACAAGATCATTTACAACGAAGCAAACGATTCAATTGAGATAATCACAGGCAGCCTTAACGGCAGTACGGAAGCTTCGCTTCAGGGTATGAGCGATTCAGGTCTTGCGGGACAGCTTGTGCCCATGTCATTCGGTGACATAGCACTTAAACAGAGTGCAGATTTTTCCATGAATTCTCTCTCTGCTTTAGTAGGTGATATAGTTAAGGATGCGGCGAAATGGATGGATGACCTGTTTGAAAAAACAGGTACGCCCGGTTCGCCAATCAGCAAATCTGTTTCCTTCTATTCAACTCTATCGTCCCTGATTGACTACATTGATGCAAATCAAAAGCTCCAAGGCATGAAGCAGGAAATGAATTCCCTGCTAAATGAAATGGAGACTCTCGAAGAAGATTTCAGTAAATTATCAACAAGCTGTCCCGTGTGTGCAAGACAATTAGCGGCAGTAAAAAGTAATCTTGCAGGCACTTATGCGGATATGCTTGGCAACAGCCAAAAGCTTGACGATTTAATCATGCGTATGACCGTTCAATATACAGCTGCTCTGATTCTGTCTCTGACAGTAGAAGTGAGCGTAACGGCAGGCACAGGAGGTATTGGGGGATTTTTTGCAGATGTTGCAGTTTCACAGCTTTTAGATAATCTGATAAATTTATTGATGAAGCCTCTTGTTGATGAAGCTAACAGGCAGCTTGAAAATTCCCGCGAAGGATTACGAGTAGCAACGAGAAATGCAGCTGAAATGAGAGGAAGGCTGAATGCGTGTCACAGCTGTAATGGCGGCGACTGTGAGTGCTGCTGCAGCACAACCACAACTACAACCACAACAACCACTACTACAACTACCACAACCTCTATAACCTCTGAGTCATCTAAAACCTCCAAAACCTCTAAAACCTCTAAATCCACTAATAATTCCGGTACAAGCGGCAGCGGCGGCGGAGATGACGGCGGAGATGACAATGGCGGCGGAGATGGCGATGGCGAGGACGGAGGAAATCCGAACATACCAACGGCAAATCCCGACCCGTCAGGCTATGTTTTCGAAGCTGTTGATTCAAACAGGGTAGAGGGCGTTACAGCAACTGTTTATTATCAGGATAAGGACAGAAATGAAGTAAAATGGAATGCGGAGGAATACAACCAGATAAATCCACAGATTACCGACGAGGAAGGAAAATACGGCTGGGCAGTGCCGTTTGGTTTCTGGAAGGTAAAGTATGAACGGGCAGGCTACGAAGACGCTGAAACAAGCTGGCTGAAGGTTCCGCCTCCACGAACAGACGTAAACGTTGCGCTCACATCCTATGACGCACCAACTGCTGAAAGAATAAGCCTGTGCGAAGAATTTGCAGAAATTAAGTTCAGCAAATATATTGACGTTGATACAGTGGAAAATCTTATAAGCATCGACGGTGAAAATATACCATGCTATCCTGTTAATGCCGAAGCGTCCGCTTTGGGCGATAACAAAACCTTTGCAACAATATTCAGAGCAGATGTTAACGGAAAAGTCAATAATGGCAGCAGCTATGTGATTTCCCTTTCGGACACAGCAAAGTCTTATTCGGGAGTAACAAATGAAGCTGTTACCAAAACAGTTATATGCGAGCCATTGGCAGTAAGCGTTACGGCTGACGTTCCTGAAATTATTGATTCGGGCAGCGAGGCAACCATTCTTTTGTCTGTTGAAAGCATAGGAGGAGTAAACGAAAATATAAATCCTATCATAACAATTAACGACTGTGATATGATTAGGATAAGCGATATCGGAAAGCCTGATTCAGACGGTAAAATTGAACTCAGAGTAATTGCTGCAAAAGCCGGCGTTACAGACGTGAAAGTATCAATACCAAACTCAAGCGCTGAAACAAGCTTCTCGCTTATAGTCGCAAGAGAAAGCGATACTTCTCTGAAAAACTCAATTAAGCCTGTTCCGAATGTTAAATCCAATGATCGAATCAGCGTTACTCTTATACTTATAATTACGGTTGCAGCTGTTGCAGTTATAACCCTGCTTATCTGCATTATAATGGCGATTATAAGAAAAAGAAGAACCAAGTCAGAATAAGGTTTAAAAATAAAAGGACCGAATAGGTTAAATTTTCCCCTTTTGTTAGACAATTAGAATAATTGTCCTCGCAGATACGCAAATCAAAGATTTGCTCCCTGCGTATCGGACGATTATACAGAGAAAAGTCTAACGGAAGGGGACATTTTTATGGGCCAAAATTAAAATTATTTGCTCCAAACAACAATTGCCCGCAGGATAAATCTACCATCACGCAGGGTAATAGGCACTCCCATAAAATACATTTTATATTCCATTACTGTCCTTTTTCATTATATCACCCTCAAATAATTATACAACAGCTATGCAATAAAAACAACACTTATTATATAATTTTATGCCGGATAATGCTATATTTGAATCATAACATCATTATAGCATGAGGTGAAACTATGAAAAAACTGCTTACCGCACTGATTTTATCCGCAGCAATACTTGTGACCGGCTGCTCAAGGTCTGAACAGCTCAACTCCGACAGCGAACCCACATCAGAAACCACTGAATCCGCCGCCGAATTCTCCGACCTGTCCGAATTGACCTCACAGGAGATAGTCAGCTCCATGACCATTGGCTGGAATCTTGGAAACACGTTGGACTCCTGCCAGGCAGACCGGGACGGCGATGGCGTCATCAATGAGCATGTTGCCGACGGCGAAGAACCGGACGAGACCCTATGGGGCAATCCCCCCGCAACAAAGGAGCTGTTTCAGGCACTCCTTGACAGCGGCGTGAACTCCGTGCGTATCCCAGTGACATGGCGCGACCATATCGACGAACAGGGTAACATTTCCGAAACGTGGCTGAATCGCGTGCAGGAGGTCGTTGACTACGCCTACGACCTTGGAATGTTCGTTATTGTAAACATTCACCACGACGGAGGCGGCGACCCGCAGTTCGGTGCATGGATATGCAACGCCGCCACTGATTACGAGGGAACTCTGTCCCGCTACAAGACCCTTTGGGCTCAGATAGCCGACCGTTTCAAGGACTACGACCATCGTCTGATATTCGAGAGCATGAACGAAGTCGGTTTTGACGGTCTATCCGAAAAGAAAGCCTATCAGACCCTCAACAGTCTGAATCAGGAGTTCGTTGATCTGATACGCTCTACCGGAGGCAATAACCCTACCCGCCACCTGCTCATTGCAGGCTACTGGACGGATATCTCCAAGACCTGTGACTCCCGCTTTGTAATGCCGCAGGATAATGTCGGACGCTGCATTGTGTCAGTACATTACTACACCCCGTGGGACTTCTGTACCACTAACATCAAAAATGAATGGGGGACTGCCGCCGAGCAGAGCGAAATGGAACGGCTCATCACCATGATGAAAACCAACTTTGTTGACAAGGGTATCCCGGTTATCGTCGGCGAATACGCCGCCAGCGGCAATGACTTCGACAGCTGCGTGTTCTTCTGCGAGAAGCTGGTGAAACTCTGTCACGATTACGGGATAGCCGCGTTCCTCTGGGATAACGGCAACGGACAGTTTGACCGTGAAACCAACACATGGCGCAGCGAGCAAATGCACTCCGCCCTGCTGCGCGCCGTCAGCGGCGAGGACTACACCCCCGAAAAAGCCTCATAATATTCAGGTACTGCCGCTTTGCGGCAGTATCAGTCTGTCAAAAACCCCATATTCCACACGGAATATGGGGTTTTTGGACAGACTGAGGAATCGCTTTGTAAAGCGATTCCTTCATAAAGCTGACCACTTCATTGGCAGAGGCGGCATTTACTCACGGCAGGATTTTGGCATGATAATGCGTGTTTGAGCCAATATAAGCAATAATCATAAACGGTAAAACATTAACCAACTGATTAACCTTATGTTAATCTAAAACAGCATTTTCAACTCCATACCGTTCAGCAAGCGAAGCTATTGTTCCATCTTCATAAACAGTTTTAAAGAATTCGTTCACTTTCTTTGTAAGGTCGGAATTTTTTCTCAGACCAACACAGAACTTTTCATCATTCAGAGTAATTCAGCTGCTGAGGTTTTCAAATTCCTCATCTTTTTCGGTATAATAAGACGCCATAATTAAATCTATTACTGCTGCGTCAGATTTCCTTTCGCTTACGCTTTGCAGCGCTTCCTTCTGAGTAGAATAATTGCTGTAACGGAACTTCATCTCCTTAAGCAGAGCTTCTCCCGCAGAACTGCTCTCAACAGCAAACAACAAGTGCTGACAAGAATCAAGCGAGCTGTATTTTGCAGCATCTTCACTCTGAAGTACGATTACCTGTGCATTGGACAGATACGGTTCGGAGCAGGAAACGGTTTCCTTGAGTTCATCTGTCATTGTCATTCCGTTCCAGATACAGTCAATGCTTCCATTTTCTAAAAGTGCGGCCTTTTTGTCCCAGTCAATTTCTACAAACTCAACATCAACTCCGATACTTTCTGCAAACGCTTTTGATAATTCTGCATCGAATCCTGTCCATTCTTCACCGCTGCGGTAGTCCATAGGTGCAAAATCGGTAATTCCAACCAAAAAAGTTCCTTTGGACTGTACATATTCCAAATCCGACTGTCCGTCTGCCAATACAGAAACTGTATCAACGTCTGTATCCGCACAACCTGACAGCAGCAAAACAGCCGCCGATAACAAAAAGGCGATTTTCTTATACCATTTCTTCATGATATTCCTCACATTCTATTGCCATTAATCATCTTTCATCACAAACAGCAATCCGAATGTTCCCGGTCCGCAGTTTGTCGATATAGACGGAGACGCTTTCTGAGCAATAATTCTTTCAAAAGGAACTTTACGGGCAACCTGTGCTTTTACCGCTTCCAGCTCCTCTTTTTTCATACCCGCATAAGCAATGAACAAAATTCTTTTATCAATCTCGCCCGAAACGTTCAGCGCCGATGAGATGTATTTTTTCCATGCATAATCCCTTGTTCCTATTCTGAGCGAACCAACCTTCATGCAGCTTTTTTTTAAGCACAATCACAGGATGAATCATAAAGGCATTGCAAAGCGTATTTATCCTTTTTGATATTCTTCCAAGCCTTGTCAGATATTCTGTATCTGTTACAATAAAGCTGGTTTTCACCTGTTTTTTCATATACTCGGTTTCTTAGATGATTTCGTCTGCCGTCTTTCCTGCAAGGGCTGATTCTGCCGCACGCAATGCAACAAGTCCCAATCCGCTTGATAAATGTCCCGAATCTATTACAATAACATTATCGAAGGTTTTAGCGGCCTCTGAAGCATTCTGAAAAGCCTTGCTGGCATTCTGTGCCAACGAAATATGGATAACAAACAGAGCTTTTGTCAGCTGTTCAGCGAAATATGCTTCAAATTCCGAAACATTAGGAGGCTCAGACTTCACTTTCTTTCCTCTGTCTCCTATATAGGAAACAACTCCGCCCGATTCGGCTTCAACTCCGTCCAGAAACTCTCCTGTTTCTGTGACTATACGGTACGGTATTATGCCAATCTGATAACGGTCTGTGAAGTTTTTCGGAAGATCGCATGCGCTTTCCGTTGAAATCAAAACCTGCAATTTATTTTTGTGTTCAATAACAGGAGTCTGCACAATGCTTATATCCGCATTATTCATTGTGCTTACAAGTTCATTGGGAAGGTGTTTCAAAAGCTCCGTTTCCAGCTGTATGCCTGTAACCGGTTTTAAGAGGTAGCCGTCAAAGCCCTCTCTCCTGTAAAGAGCCTGATTTTCACCGCCTGCATTTGCTGTAAGAACAACAGGTGTTTCCTGATTCAAGCCTCCTGTCTGCCTGCGAATAGCGTGCAGGCACTCAATGTCGTTCATTGCCGGCATAAGATGATCCATAAAAATGACATCGTAGCGATTCTGGAATGTTTTCTTCAGACATTCCGCACCGCTTGTAACAGTGTCAATATTAACCTTTGTATCTCTAAGAAGTTTTTCTGCAACCATAAGATTGGTTTCGTTATCGTCAACGATGAGAACCATTGCCTTTGGCGCTTCAAAGCTTTGCTTGTAATGTTCCCTTGTGTTTAATTCGTGTCTTGTGGCAAGATTGAGTTCACCGATTTCAGTTTCGCTGACAATTTCCTGAGGCAGCGTAACAACAAAGGTAGAGCCTTTTGTGTAAATGCTGTTTACCGCAATATCGCCGTTCATCAGTTCAACCAGCTGCTTTACAATTGAAAGTCCCAGTCCGGTTCCCTCAATATATCGGTTCTTTTCTTCGTCCACTCTCTTGAATGCAGAGAACAGAAACGGCAAATTCTCTTTTTTAATGCCAATACCAGTATCTGTTACCGAATAGATTATTTCCGCACAGCCATTCTCTGATCTTTTGCACTGAATTGATAAGGTTACAGAACCCTCCGAGGTGTATTTGACTGCATTATTCAATATGTTGATCAAAATTTGCTTAATACGCACCTCGTCACCGTACAATTTTGACGGTATGGTTTTGTCCACATCAATATGAAATTCAAGCCCTTTTTCCTTGGCGCGAATCCAAATCATGTTTACAATATCAGACAGCATTGCACCCACATCATAAGCCACCGGTACAATATCCATCTTTCCTGATTCTATCTTTGACATATCCAGAATATCGTTAATGAGCGCAAGCAGCATCTTGCTTGCACCCTGGATACTTTTGGCGTCTGCCGCCACTTCATCCGAAACAGCCTCACGAAGAATCATCTCGTTCAGGCCAATAATAGTGTTGATACAAAGTCATATATCATTATTACAAAGTATGTACTTACGCATAGTCTGACGAAAATATACTCTTCGGTGTACCACTGCCTCTTTCTTTCCCATACGTTCTAA
>JBJERI010000129.1:0-2542 GCA_051882195.1 Ruminiclostridium sp.
GTGAAAAAGGGCGGCAGAAGAATTGCGGTTATTGGCGCACTCAGCGACGAGCACGAAATGAACATTGTTTCCTACCGCTCCGTAGGCAGACAGATTTCCGCAACGGGAATACAGCAGGTAGTTGTCTGCGGCACAATGGCAGGCTACATTGCAGACGAGCTTAAAGCCTCAATGACCCCCTGTCTGTTTTTCTCAACCAACTCAGCCCTTACTGATTACCTTAAAAACAACATAAGGGACAACGACCTTGTGCTTATGGCGGCGGACAGCTCCGCTGATTTCGGCTCGGTTATCGAAAAGGTGTTTGAGTCGGGCGAAACCGCAAACGTAAGACTGAACTATTCAAGACTGATTTTCCCCGACAACAAGACCAATACAATAGACGTTTTCACAAGGAGCGTTGTTGTTACGGATATGCGCTCGGGCAAGATTATCTGCGGCAAGAATATCCACGCAAAGCATAACACGGCGTCAATGACAAGACTTGCCGTTGCTTCATTGATACTTGACAGCTTCAACCCCGAGGCAGTAATTACCTCCGCAAGAGATATTGAGGGCTGCTGCTACTCAAGAGGAGAAAAGGTGACGATCCGTGATATGGTTTTCGCTTACCTTGTAGGCAGAACTCAGGACGAGGGCATCTTGCTGGCTGATTTCGTTGCAGGCGGCGTTGAACCCTTTATTGAAAAGCTTAACGAATATATCACAAAAATAGGCACCACGGAAAGCCATTTTGACTCCCTCAACGGCGCAGTAAGCAAGGACAATTACACCTCTGTCCGTGACCTTACGGTAATTCTCAGCCACGCAATGAAGAACGATGTGTTCAGAATGGCGTTTGGCTGTCCCGCATACACCATTGCTCCCACCAACGTAAGCAGCGACGAGCGCAAGTTCGTTTCGCTGAACAAAATGTTCTTCCCCGGAAACCCGCAGTATTACAAGCGCTTATCCGGCGGCAGAGTGGGCAACGTCAAGGACGAATACGTTATGGCGGCGGTTGCGGGAAATTATTCCTGCGCATTGCTTTCTTCCCCCGTTGTCAACAAAAAGGTGACAATTTACGACGACGCAAAGGCACTGTTCGACTATTGCTTTACCAACTTCGGCGATGGTCAGCTGTTCTGAAAAAATAAGATTCCCCGCTGAGTGGCGGGGAATTTTTTGTGGAAGGGAAAAGGGAGCGCCCTTTTTATTGCCCCTCGCCGTGGGGGCGAAAGGGGCGTTGCCCCTTTTCAAACCCCGTTTTGTGGTGTTTGTAATTTGAAAGTTGGTTGTGAAGGGGCTACTCGCCCCCTTTGCCTTGTTTTGTGTTTGTTGTTTTTGTAAGTTGGTTTAAGGGGGGCTACTCGCCCCCTTAATTTTGTTTTATATAATTATAGTGGAGCAATAACCCCTCGCCCATTTCTTTGATTGCCCAAAGAAATGGGGAAAGAAATGCACTCGCTCACGCGCCGCGAGAGGCTTTGTGAAACTCGCTTTGCGAGTTTCAAGTTGGTGTAGTGCTTGTCGGCACTTTTCTAAAAAGGATTATGCTTGTGAGGACGACGGTCCGTCTTGTGGCTTTTTTCAAGTTGTTGGTGTAAGGAGAAATGCTTTTGCTTTTTTGTTCTGCTATTATGCTGTGGATATGTTGGTTTTGATTTTTGCCTTGCTTGAAAAGCAAGCACTTGTTTCTGATTAACATAAGAAAAAGTTATATTTTTGCAGCATTTCTCCTGCAAACAAGATAAAAACCAAAACCCACACAAGCACCCACATAATATGAGGACAGTGATACAACCCCCTTTCCCATTCCACCAACAACTTTAGAAAGGGTACTCCACCAACCGCAATTTCAATAAACATATTATTTCTTAGAAAAGTGCCGCCAAGCACTACACCCAATTTGAGACTTGCGTCAGCAAGTCTCTTAAGCCCCCTCGCGGCAATTGAGCGAGTGCATTTCTTTCCCCATTTCTTTGGGCAATCAAAGAAATGGGCGAGGGGTTATCGCCCCATTATAATTACATAAAACATAATCAAGGGGGCGAGTAGCCCCCTTAAAAACCAACTTACAAATCCAAACAAACACAAAACAGGGGTCAAAGGAGGCGAGCAGCCCCCTCAAAACCAACAAATAAATCAAAACAAACACAAAAACGGGGTTTGAAAAGGGGCAAAGCCCCTTAAATAATCTTCACCCCCGTGTAATAATACCGCAGAATCTCCTCCCAATCCTTTCCGCTCCTTGCCATTTCGTTTGCTCCGTACTGGCTCATTCCAACCCCGTGACCGTAGCCTTTTGTGGTAAAAATAAACACATTGCCGCTGAAGGAAACGGAAAAAGCCGTTGAGCGCAGGCCGAAAATCCGCCACACTTCGCCTCCCGACAGGGTTTTGTCCCCTACCTTAATGGAAATTACATAACCCTTTTCGTTGGTATTGTTTTCGGTAAACCACTCGGAATAGTCAATGGGCATTGCTATATCACGGCTGTAATTCAGCAGAGCGGCTCTTACGCTTTCGGTAGTCATTTCGTTGGTGCAGAGGTAGTTGTGAT
>JBJERI010000130.1:0-11888 GCA_051882195.1 Ruminiclostridium sp.
CTGAAAAAGCAGCAGCATTACAACAGTTATGCGACCTGCTTCAGCGATAGTCAACAAAAAGCAAACCGAATTTTCTATCAACCTGCCCTATACCAAGCTCGTTAAACGATTTATCGTTTAGCGAGCTTTTTTTATATATTTTCACGATAGGTTGATAAAGCAGTTTTGTAAAACATCGACAATAAGCAATTGATATGGTTGTGCATAATGTACGAAATTCAATTTTTTCAAAAATTTCTTTCCGATTTTTTCGACCAAAATGCGATTTTCGCTTGGATATTGTGTACGAAAGGGGTAGATAATACTCTCTTTCTAAAAGTGCGGAAGGAGGTGAACTCAATGGAGCAACCTTCTTTCGATAAAACGACGGTTGAACATCAGTATGACACGCTGATTAAAAAAGTTCTGATAGGTGAAGCAAAGAACGCAAGGACTGAATTGAAAAAGCGTAGGGCTTATGAGGTGAATTTCTCTGACTTAAATCAAGAGTTGTTTGAAAGTTTGGAGGCTTGTGATGGAATTCCATACGAAAACTACTTGTTTGAGATAAACGGATTTGATGTCATCATAAGAAACGAACTTCTTGCCGAAGCAGTGACAAGCCTACCTGAACGAAAGCGTAATATCATTCTTATGTCCTATTTTTTGGATATGAGTGATTATGAAATTGCTGAATTGCTCAACCTTGTGCGTAGCACCGTTACATATCATCGGGAGGACGCACTTGAAAAGCTGAAAAGGTTTATGGAGGAAAATGACAGATGACGAAAGGACACTATCAAAAGCACGCAGAAATGCTTCCGTTTGAAGTCATTGCTGCGGCTACGCAGGGCGATACAGACGCCCTCTGTAAAGTGCTTGAGCATTACGACGGCTATATTGCCAAGCTCTGCACCCGATTGGTGCGTGACGAGTACGGCAATTCGTTTCCTATGGTTGATGAGGAAATGCGTAACAGGCTCAAGATACGCCTTATAGCTCGTACACTTTCATTTAAGACAACAGCATAAAGCTATTCTATATTGCTACGTTGTTGAAGCTCTTTGACAATAGAATACCATTATTTCAGATACGTTCCCTTATACAGCCCATTGTGGTTGAAAGCGAAAGTAACACGCCGCCAAGACGTTCCCTGATTTATGCTAATCGGACAAGCAAGGGTGCTTAACCCATTTGTGCCAAATATGTTCCGAACATCATTTCATATCCGAGCGAGAAAGCGTAAGTTGCAAAATATCAGCGTGGCTGCTGATACGCCAAGACCTGTATAGGGGGATAATGATACTTCCGTTCGGTCATTTAAGTGAGGGCGGCATTGCGAGAACCGCATTGAGGTGAAACTCCTATGAAGTCGTAACAGAGCCACATCTGTGAAGCCTGCGACTGTCTGGAATAATCCCATTCTGTCGGGGGCAAGTGAAAAATACGATAGACTGATTTTGAGAATTACACCGAAATTAGATACAATGAGCCGAGCTGCCTTGCGGTGGCTCGACTTATGAATGTGATTTCGGACGCTATTCAGTAAAGGAGATGAATTTATGGCAAATGTAGTAGAAGAAATCAAGGCAGAGGAGCTGGTAGATATTCGTACCGTGTCTGTGGATATGGATTTACCGAAAGAGGAACGAATTTCAGAGTTCGTCCGCCAAATCAGAAATCCGTATCTGTTCAAGTGCGGAGAGTTCGTTGTTAAGGCGAGCTTTTCCGAGAACGGACAGAGCCTTGAAGATTGTATTAAGGGAATTATCAAGTAAATTGCAAAAAGTGCTTGACTTTTCAATGTGGTAGTGGTACAATAACAAGTGGAAAAAGAATTGAATAATTTGAAGTACACTCCAAGTACCGGTGCGCTCCTTGAACTGCGGGCATTTTCCGTTGCGAAAGGAGTGTTTTTTTATGCAGATTTATAGGGCAATAAAGTATATCCGTTTGTCCTACACCGATGACAAAACGGTGGAAAGCAACAGCGTGGCAAATCAGAGAAAGCTCATTGATGACTTTATCGCAAAGCACGACGATATTGAGGTTGTCGCAGAAAAGGTTGATGACGGTTACAGCGGCGTTCTCTATGACCGCCCTGCTTTTACGGAAATGATGGAGCTTATCAAGCAAGGAAAGGCGAACTGCGTTATCGTCAAGGATTTATCCCGACTTGGACGTGAATATATCGAAACGGGTCGTTACCTTCGCCGTGTCTTTCCTGCTTACGGTGTCCGTTTCATAGCTATCAACGACAATTTTGATACGCTGAATGAAAAAGCCGATGAGCTGTCCGTTTCCATTAAGAACATAATGAACGAGGAATACAGCCGTGATATTTCGGTTAAGACCCGAAGCGCACTTGACATAAAACGCCGCAACGGAGATTTCGTCGGAGCGTTCACGGTTTATGGCTATCTGAAAACAGGAGAAAGCCACAAAAGCCTTGTCATTGACCCCTTTGCCGCAAATGTCGTAAGAGATATATTCCGTAAGCGTTTGGAGGGATACAGTGCAAACAGTATCGCCGCCGAACTGAACGAAAGAGGTATTCTCTCGCCGCTTGCCTATAAGCGTTCTCAAGGGCTGCCTTACGCAAAGGGCGGTTATGCCGATAGGGAGGATTGCAAGTGGTCTGCTACAACTGTTATTCGTATCTTGCAGGACGAGATATATACGGGAACAATGGTACAAGGCAAGCAGAAAACCCCGCATTTCAAGCTCAAAGAGCTGGAAACGAAGCCGCCCGAAGAATGGGTGCGTGTTGAGGGTACTCACGAAGCGATAATAGACAAAGCCGATTTTGACTTGGTGCAGAAGCTCCGCAGGCTTGATACCCGAACAGCACCGCATTTGGAAAAAGTCCATTTGTTTTCTGGTGTGCTTGTCTGCGGCTGCTGTGGCAGCCGAATGACGAGAAAGACCAACCACTATAAAGGCAAGGAATATCACTATTACTACTGCCCGTCGGGTAAGAAAGGCGGCTGTCAATCTTCCTCTATGATAAAAGAAAGTGATTTGATAGAGTGTGTGCAGACAAGCCTCAAAAACCACATAGACAGCATTGTAACGCTTAATTCCTTTATCACAAGCGTAAGCCAAGAACGTATAAATCGTGAGCTTGTGCAAGAATACACGCAGTACATACAAGCAAACGAACGGCAGCTTGAACAGGTTGAGAGCTTTAAGCGTAAGCTGTATGAAAGCCTTGTAAACGGTCTTATATCCAAAGAGGAATTCTTACAGTATAAACAGGACTATAACGCCAAAGCGGACAAAATCAAGGCTTCTATCGAAAGTCTGAATGAGAAGATGAACGATGTCCTTGAAAATCGCAGCGACCGCAACCGTTGGATAAATCATTTTTTAGAGTTCTCCTCTATGCAGGAGATTGACAGGAGCGCTGTTGTAAGGCTGATACACTGTATTTGCATAACGGGAAAGAAAGAGCTGGAAATCACCTTTAACTACTATGACGAATACCGAAAAGCCGTAAATATGGTGGAGCAAATGACTACTGAAAGGAGAGTTGGCTGATGGCAAGAAAAAGTAGAAAGAACATACCCGAAGCAGTACCCGTGCATAATGACTTGTTCATCAACGTTGCTCTGTATATCAGACTTTCGGTTGAGGACGGCAAGAAACGCAGTAACTCCATTGAAAATCAGCAGCTCATTATTGACGATTATATATCGGACAAGCCCGAATTTAAGGTTTATGACACCTACATTGATAACGGTCTGACCGGGGCTACCTTTGACCGTCCGAGTTTTCAGCGTATGCTTGCCGATATTGAAGCAGGTCACATAAACTGCGTTATTGTGAAAGACCTTTCAAGGCTCGGAAGAAACGCAATAGACACAGGCTACTATATCGAGCAGTATTTCCCGAAGAATAAGGTTAGGTTTATTGCCGTAACCGATAACTTTGATACAGCAAATCCGAGTAGGTCAAGCGGTATAATGCTGCCGTTAAAGAATATGATAAACGAGGCATACGCTATTGACATCGGCAGAAAAATACGGGCGCAGGCTCATCAAGATATGCTTGACGGTAACTTTATCGGAGCAAGAGCGCCGTTCGGTTATCGTAAAGACCCCGATAACTGTCATAAGCTACTGATTGATGAAGCGACTGCTCCGATTGTACGGCAGATATTTGAATGGTCTGCGGCTGGAATTGGCGCAAATGTTATCGCAATTAAGCTGAATGAGCTGAACACCGTAACCTCAAGCGGATATAAGCAAAGCACTACCGAGCAAGACAAGCGGTACAGACGCAGCACATATTGGACTTCCTTTTCTGTTTTGCATATCCTTGACAACCCTGTTTACACGGGCGATATGGTGCAAGGCAAAAGCATATCAATAGAACGGCACAAACAAATAGCGGCAAATCCCGATGATTATATTATTGTACGGGATACTCACGAGCCGATTGTTAGCAGAGAGCTTTTTGAAAAAGCAAAGCAATTCCGAGAGGCAGTGCGTGATGAATACAAGCAGAAATCCGTAAATCCATATTCCGAAAACATATTTAAGGGCAAAATCTTCTGCTCTCATTGTGGTAAGCCGCTTCATCGCACACGAAACGCACGAAGAACAAAGGCTGATATTTATAGATTTCGCTGTATTGCGAATGATAGAATACGCAAAGGTGCTTGTGTCGGTGTAACACTATCTGAAAACGAAGTGACTGAAGCTGTTTGTGCAGGGATTAAGGACATTATCGGAAAACTTGCAATATCTTCTGCCGAGTGTAGCACCTTTAAGCGTCAAAAAGAACAGCTCACCAAAAGCATATCCGAGTATCAGAGTGAGCTTGAAAAGGTACTGTCGTTTGTCCGCAGCCTTTACGAAAACTTTGTCGAGGGAATAATCTCCAACGACGAGTATATCTCTTTCAAATCTGATTACAGCGAAAAGGCTGCAAATCTGAAAGAAAAAATCACAACGGCGAAAAGAGAGCTTTCGCAAATCGAGGATACTCTGCAAAAGAGGGAGCTTGTAGCGAAAAGCACCAAAGCCTTTATGAAAGACGGGAAGCTAACCGCAGAGCTTATCTCTCTGTTTGTCAAGCGTATTGAGGTAACGCACGACAAGGAAATAAATATCGAGTACAACGACGAAATGGTGCTTGGTAAGGAGGCTGTCTAATGGCTGACTATACTATTGCATTGTATATTCGTCTGTCGGTGGAGGACGAAAAGACCGAAAGTTTAAGCATACCAAATCAGCGGCTAATTCTTCGGGAAAAGGCTATGTCGCTCCCCGAATGGAACGGAGCTGAAATCTTGGAGTTTGTTGATAACGGTCACACGGGAACGAACTTTGAACGTCCCGCCGTTCAGAAGCTCTTGGAAATGGCTAACCTCGGTAAGATAAACTGCATTATGGTCAAAGACCTGTCACGTTTCGGGCGAAACTCCATTGAAACGGGATATTTCATCGAAAAGGTCTTTCCTTTGTACCATATCAGATTTATTGCAGTAAGCGATAACTTTGATAGTGCAGAACTTAACGGAGATACGGGCGGCGTTGATATGGCTTTCAAATACCTAATCAATGAGTGCTATTCCCGTGATATGTCAATAAAAAGCAAGAGCGCAAAGCTCGCTCGCTTCAAGCGTGGCGAATATCAGAGCGTTGTTTGTCCTTATGGATACCAAAAGAGCGAGGACGGACGAATGAAGCCCGATGAGGAAACTGCCGACAATGTTCGACAGATATTTCAATGGGCGGCTGACGGATTAAGTGCAGGAGCTATTGCACGAAAGTTAAGTGAAATGAAAATCCTCACTCCCGCCGAATACAAGGCAAGCAAAGGCAAAAACTACCACGACATTTCAAGGTCAAATGGTGTGTGGTGCCGTTCTGCTGTCCTGCGGATTTTAGAGGACGAGCGATATACGGGAATGTATGTTATGGGTAAGAAGCATTCTGCCGAAGTCGGGAGCTATAAGATGATACGCAACGATGAAAGCGAATGGATAAAGATACCCGACCACCATACGCCCATTATCAGCAAAGAACTGTTTGAGCAGGCAAAAGCAAAAATCCGTAAGTTTTCGGTTGATAAGAAGCCGAGGGAATATTTGATGAAAGGTAAGGTATTCTGTGGCTGCTGCGACCACGCTATGAATAGGCAAAATGATAGGTGGTATATATGCAGATATGGCGAAATCGGTACAGACAAAGGCTGCCAAAGCGCAAGAATAAGCGTAAAAGACTTGGAACGTACCGTCTTTGACACAATCCGTTCACAGGCTCAATGCTTTATTGATACCGACGCTGACATCAAGATAAGAGCAGAAAAAAGCGCTCTGGAGCTTAACGGATATGAGCAGAAACTAAAGCTCTTACAAGAAAGCAAGCGAGAACTATATGAGCAGTATATCCTCGGAATATTGGATATTGATACCTATAAATCAAAAAAGGCTGAACTTGAAATTCAGCTTGCCGATATGAAACACCTGTGTTCTGTGGTTGCTGATAAAGCGAAAACGGCGCAGGAAGATTATGAGGAAAGTATCAAGAACGCCGAAATCGCTGCTTCGATTGACGGAGCCGACAGCCTGACAAAAGCTCTTGTTGACCAACTCGTTGAGAGGGTCTATGTTTTTCCGAACAACAGAATTGAAATCAAGTACGCAACACGGAGGTTTATGTAATCGCTATGGCAACTATCGGTGAGAAGATACGACGTATCCGCTGCTATCGTGGATTAACACAGAAAGCTCTCGGTTCAATGGTTGGATTGAGCGAACCTGCGATACGCAATTATGAATTGGGAAACCGCAATCCGAAGCAGGATACCGTTGACGCTATTGCCGATGTGCTTAATGTCAATCCTGCATATCTCACCAACAGCGATATGCAGGATATAGACAGCGTTCTGATACAACTCTTTCAAATCGACGATAACTTTCCCATTTCCGTTCAGAACAGCGTTGATGAATTTGGCAATAACCATTACGGACTTTATTTCAGCTCTGCTATGATAAACACCTTGCTTTCTATATGGCATAACCAACAGCAAGGTGTAATCAATGGAACGATAAATAAGTCCGATTATGTGGAATGGAAAATGAACTTTCTGTAATGGGGAGGTCAACTTAACTACTATGGCAACATTTGGAGAAAAGGTGCGGCTCGTCCGCACCTTTCGTGGTCTTACGCAGAAAGCTCTGGGTACTGCGGTAGGGCTAAACGAAAAAACAGCCGACATTCGTATAGCTCAATACGAAAGCGGCTCTCGTTATCCTAAACAGGAACTTATTGAGAAAATGGCAGATGTGCTTGACATAAGCACACAATACCTTACTTGCGATTATAGCAGCGAAGCCGAACGGCTGATTATGCTGCTACTTGAGATTGAGGACAGTATTCCTGTTTCAATCAGAGAGTGCAAGGACGAGTACGGGAGCAAGCGATATTCGCTCTGCTTCAACTCTAAAACTGTGAATGAACTGCTGGCTGAATGGTATCGGCAGAAATGCAAAATCGCTACCGGAACTATTGGAGATGAGGAATATATGGATTGGAAACTGAAAATCGGCAAAATTTTTCAAAAAAATCACTAAATTTTTTTGTCGTGTACTTGACATATTGGTGGCGCAAATCGTGAAAACGGCTTGCAAGAATGCCTATTTTCTTGGCGATAGCTTTATAATTGCTGAGAACGGTCTTATGTATAAGGTGCTTGCCGTTTTCGTCAACAAAGACGAGGTTCATAGGATTTTCTGCCGTTGGGAGATTTTTAAGTCTTGCAAGGATATTGCATATAGTTTTCGGAATTTTAATACATCTGCATTTATCGTTTTTGAGAGGAGCAAATTTATACGCTCCTCCTTTTTCTTTTTCAAGTATGAGCTGCTTTTCTACCGATATGGTGTGGTTTTCAAGGTCAACGCAGTCCCAGGTTAGTCCTAAAATCTCTCCCTCACGCATTCCCGTAAACAATGTTACCTTGTATAAGTCCTCATATTTATGACCTTGGATAGCCGAAAGTAAATTTGCTATGTCCTCATCGGTAAGGGGTTTAATCACCGGTCTTTCGGCTCTCGGAAGAATAACGGAATCGGAAGGATTATATCGGATATAACCTACCTTTTGCGCTATTTTCAAAGCTTTATGCAGTACGCCGTGACAGTTCTTAAGGGATTTGGCTGAAAGCGGCTTGCTGCTTGTAGCGCCCGACAGAATATCGTTATATGCTTTTTGAATCATTGGAGCAGTTAGCGATGTCAGCTTTATCCGTCCCAGCATAGGCTTCAGATGTTTTTCACAATAGATTTCATAGGATTTCTGCGTAAATTCTTTGACGTTGCCGTTGTATTCGCTTAAAAACACATCAAGCCACTCGCCTACGGTAATTTTCGACGGCTCGGTAAAAACACCGTTATCCAGGTCGGTTGTAATCTGAGCCAGCTTCTTGCGTACCTCCTGCTGCGTTTTGCCGTAAACGGATTTCTGGATTTGTTTACCTGTCGCCATATCTCTCCCGACGGTATATCTTGCCTCCCAGGTTCCGTTACTCCGTTTTCTTATCGAGCCATTTCCTTGTGCATTTCTTGACATTATTCAGTTATACTCCTTTTTAGTATTTTGCTTTTATCCTCATACAAAGTAAATTCTTTTTTAATTTTCATCAGCAAAGAGGTTACTTTAGAAATCATAACGCTTTCGTTTATATCCTTTTCTGAGAATAACGCACCGCCTATTTCAATATAAGATTTGAAGGACAAATTGCCTTTTTCATCAAACACACTGAAATGAGCGTCGTCCGGATTAAAATACAAATATTGCCTTATTGCGCTAATTAATTCAACGCTTTCCAAAACAAGACTTGTGGTTATCAAATCCTGCATAATAGCAGTAGTATCTCCATCGCTTTTCCTATTTTCGTCTTTGTAAATATTCGCAGAGCATTTCAATATGGCGAGAGCTCTGTCTGAAAGACATATTTCATCTTTAAGCGATTGTATTTCAGGATATGGCGTTTCTGATTTTCCTAAAAGGTAATCGTAAGAGCAATCCAGTTTTTGAGAGAATATTTTCAGCATTTCAATATTGTAATTAGTTTTTGAATTTTTCTTAAGATAACTCTTTAATGTTGCTGCTGAAATTCCGCATTCTTCTGCAAAGTTTTCTTGGGTATATCCCATCTCCTTTATCCTTTTCTTTAAAATGGCTGATATTTTATCCATTTTTCTTTTTACCTCCTGTTTAGGGTATGAATTTGGTCTGGCAAATAATGCCGATAAATGTTATTATGATGATACAGATAGAGCTCATCTGTCATAATAATCCCAAAGTGTATAGAAAGGAACTAATATGATTAAGAGAAATCCTAAGAATTTTAATGAAATTCCGCTGATGATGACGGCTAACGACATTCAAGAATTAGGCTTTAGCCGAGCTATGGCATATCAGATACTTAATCGGAGTGATGTGCCTGTTATAGTTATCGGCGAGAGGAAATTCATAAAAAAGGAAAGCTTCTTCGATTGGCTCAGGAAGCAAACTATAGGAGGTGATAACTGTGGCGACACGCAGGATGATATCTAAAGACGTATGCAACACAGACGCTTTTTTAGATATGCCCAAAACATCACAGTGTCTATATTTTCACCTAGTTCTCAACTCTGACGATGAAGGCTTTGTTTCGCCGAGACGAATTATGCGTGCGATAGGAGCAGATGTTGATGACTTGAATGTCCTGACCACTAAGGGCTATGTTATTCCATTTGATACAGGCGTCATAGTAATCAGACACTGGAAAATGATGAATTCCATAAAAAGAGACAGATTTAAAAATACAATATACATTACTGAAAAAAACAGCCTTAAAATTGATAAAAACAAAGCGTATTTTTCTTCTCTAATGGAGACTAAATGTATCCAGAAGGGTACCATCGCGGAACCACAGTATAGCATAACAAAGACTAGTTCAAATAAAGATAAATCAGTCTGTCTTCCAGATAATGATTGGTCTGAAACGGTAAACGCTGTATGTAAAACGATAGATTATAATGTGCTTATTAAAGAAAACCCTTATCTAAAATCTGAGATAGACGGAATTGTACAGATAATCGTAACAGCTATATTATCCAACGAGCCGACGTTTATAATCAACGGAAGCCCTGTGCCGTATGTTATTGTAAAAGAAAAGCTTTTGTCGCTGAAATATGAGAACGTTATAGAGGTAATTAAGACGATAAAGGACAAGAGCATAAATGACGATTGTTTCACAGTAAGTAATCAGTACGGGTATATCTTATCCGCTCTTTATAACTCTGCGGCGACATATTCCATTTTCGAGAAATAGAAAAACTTTAGTGCGCTAAAAACTATAGTAGCAAGCAACGATAGCGTCCCCACACTATCGGATTTTTACCATTTTCCGCTATTGCGGAAAATGGTAAAAACTTATTATTGGGGCTGTTCCCCAAACCCTTAACAATTCATAAAAATAACTGCAACAGGAGAAATTAAAATGTCAAAAAAGAGAAAACGAAATATAAGGATTGAATTCTATGTACTGCCCGAAGAGAAAAAGCTCATAACTCTGAAAATGGGAATATCCAAATATAAGTCTATGTCATCATATTTAAGGCAAGCTGCCTGCTATAATAAAGTAATCGTCAAGGACTATAACATAGCAGATTTCAAGGATATGAACAAAGAGCTCAACTCGATAGGAGTGTGCATAAATCAGATGGCTGCCCGGGTAAATTCAACAGGTACTATCTATAAGGAGGATATTGATTTTTTGAAAGACTCGGTGCAAAATATATATAGCAAGCAGCGCAACATACTGTCAAGACTTCTTAGGTAATTAGCAATAAAGCCGACAGCCCTTCGTTCCATAGAATGCCAATCATTCAAGGAGAACGTGCCGTCGGCTTTTGTATATCAAGGACACCGCAGCTTTGATTGCCGTAATGCCCGACATACCGATTTTGTATTTTTAGTCATATATCAGCTCGGAGAAAACTATCTCCTCCGCCTGTGCCATAACGCCGTTCATAAGCCCTATCCACACCATCTGGTCAGTGGCTTTCAGATACTCCGTTATTCCTGCTCTCTCCTTTAGCTCGGGCAGTATCATATCCAGCCGCTTTTTCGCTGCCCGGTCGATTTCCTGCAAATGCCGATAAAGCGTTCCGTCCATAGGCATTCGCTGATAAACGGGGCTTTTGTGCTCCTTGAGATAGCTTTTGCGGAGAAGTCCGTATTTGCCGATGGGCTTTGTTTCAGCTTCTGTTTCCTCTAATTTAAGGTCGGGCAGGTAGGTTTCCGTCCTCTCGTCAAGGATATAGCGTATTCCGTTTTCGATTTTTGTTTTGGGTAACTGTTCGGGCATAAAAAACACACCTTTCATAAGTTTTTGTTATGGCAGCAGCTTCATACAAGCTACATAAAACCATATATTTTCGCCAATTCCGATAATAAATTCCCCTATTGACATTCCAAAGAAGCCGATACCGCCGATTATGGTGCTGACTACAACGCCCAAAGCGCCCATAAGCCACGGATTTTCGACTGACGACTGCATATCGGGATTGGTATAATTCATAATCACAAGAACAACACAGCCGAAGGCGCAGAGACTTCCTATTATCTTCAGAGGAAGGCTTACCAATGCGAAAATATTTATTATACAATGTCCTATGAGATAGAAAATACCTGTAAGAATAGCGCCGATAAGCTTGATTATAAGCTTTAATGGGATTAGCAGAATATGTAATAAAGTCATTTTTCTTACCTTTTACTGTTCGGTAATATAGGCGGAGAGGTCGCCCTGATAGTATGTTGTTTTAGAACGGGTTACTTCACTTTCCTCAAACTGACCATCTGTAAAATATTTGGACGTAGAGGCACCAATTGCATAAAGAGAATAAC
>JBJERI010000131.1:0-11805 GCA_051882195.1 Ruminiclostridium sp.
AAAGGCAGGACTTGCGGCAGAGGATATAAAGGCGGTTTACGGCTTCGGAAACGGCACTACTATTGACAAAATGCAGGATAATGCAGTAAGCAGATATTTTGCAAAGGCGGCGGTTGTTAATACAAGAACAGAAACAGGCGATTGCAGAGCGGCAAGCGACAGCTATCAGGCCTTGTCGGCGGCAAAGGCAATCCACAAGGGTGAATACGAAAACGCAATTGTACTGGGCGCAGACAAAAACGGCTCGTTCAGCGCAGCGGTTTTCGTAAAAGCTTAATATTTAAAGGAATGGTCGAAATATGACAGCTATTGTAACAGGAGCGTCCAGAGGTATAGGCAAGGCTTGTGCGCTGGGGCTTGCAAAGGCAGGCTATGACGTTGCGGTAAACTTTGTTTCAAACGAGGAAGCGGCAAACAGGGCAGTTGAGGAAATAAAAGCGCTGGGCAGGAATGCCATTGCCGTAAAAGCGGACACTGCCGACTCAAAAGCGGTAAAGGATATGTTCAGGACGGTAAACACAGAGCTTGGGGGCATTGACGTGCTTGTGAACAACGCAGGCATTGTTGACGACAAGTATCTGCTTATGCTTACGGAAGAAAGCCTTACAAGAAGCCTTTCCGTGAATATTCAGGGCTACTTCAACTGCGCACAGCAGGCGGCTCTTAAAATGATGAGGAAAAAATCGGGCTGTATCGTCAATATTTCCAGCGTAAGCTCCGTTGTTGCAATCGCAGGACAAAGCGTTTACAGCGCAACAAAGGGTGCAGTAAACTCAATGACCGCTACTCTTGCAAAGGAGCTTGCACAGTTCGGAATAAGAGTAAACGCTGTTGCGCCGGGCTTTATTGAAACGGAAATGATGGACCATATTCCCGAAGAGAAAAAAGAGGAATACCTCAAAGCAATTCCTTTAGGCAAATTCGGACAGGCTGAGGACGTTGCCAATCTCGTTGTACAGCTTTGCTCGGAAAATATGCGCTATGTAACGGGACAGACTGTTATTCTTGACGGAGGACTTAGCCTATGAACATTCTTGAAATAAACGAAAGAATCCGTCAGCGTCCGCCCTTTCAGATGATAGAGCGTGTAACAGAGCTTGTACCGAACGTTTCCGCCAAGGGAATAAAGTGTGTTTCGGTAAACGAGCCCTATTTTCAGGGACATATGCCAGGCTATCCAATTATGCCGGGAGTGTTGCTTATTGAAAGCGCCGCTCAGCTTTGCTCACTCGTTATCGAAAGCGACGGTTCTGACCACAGCAAAATTTACGTTCTCTTAAAAGTCCGTGATTTCAAGTTTGTAAAGCCCGTTATCCCCGGAGATAAGCTGGAGCTTTCCGCAGTTCTCGTCAAGGGCAATGCTGGACTTTATGAGTTTGACGTTACCGTAAGCTGCGACGGAGGGGTAAGAGCAAAGGGCACGCTTTTGTTTACCTCCGTTGACAAGGACAGCGTTTTCGCTGAATAATCAGAGGTTAAAAGAATGAAGGCTTTAATTATAAACGGAAGTCCCAAGGGCAATGCAAGCAACACTCTTGTTATTGCAAAGGCCTTTGCGGAGGGCTTTCCCGAGGATACCGAAATAAGCGTTGTTACCCTGAAGGGAATGAACATAAAGCCCTGTGCAGGCTGTTTTTCCTGCTGGACAAAAACTCCGGGGGAATGTATCATCAAGGACGATATGGAGAAAATTTACGAGGAAATTAACGCCGCCGATATTATTATCGAAAGCTTTCCCCTGTTTTTCTTCGGTCTGCCCTCAATGATGAAAGCAATGACCGACCGCTGTCTGCCCTTTACAAAGGCTTACGAGGGCAATGTGGCAACGGGCGGCGGCTCTTTCCATGAAATAAGAAATCCCGAAATGGAGAAGAAAAAGTTAGTTGTGGTAAGCACCTGCGGCTATGTGGAAACGGGGGCAATGTACCCCGCTCTTGAAAAGGAATACGACCTTATTGCAGGCAAGGGCAATTACATAAAAATTTTCTGCCCTCAGGGGGAGCTTTTCAGAGCGGAATCCTGCAAAAGACAGGTGGGGGCTTATCTTGCCTATGTAAAGCAGGCAGGCCATGAGCTGGCGGCTTTCGGCAGGATCTCCGAGGAAACAATGGCAGAGGTAAACAGACCTATTCTTTCCCCAAAGGCATTTGAAATGATAACACAGAAGCATTGGTCAAGGCTTTCGGAATAAAGTTAATAATTATCAGCTCCGCAATTTTCCGTTGCGGAGCTTTTAGCATTTTTTGTAAATTTGTTGCATTTCATAACACAAAACCTGCATTTTATTACAAAAATGTTGATAGTGGTAAATAAAGGTTGTATAATTAGGAAAATTCATTCGGGAGAGAGAAGAAAATGAAAACGGAAACCACACGTTTAAAAGCGTCCCGTATTCTGAAGATTTACACCGACCTTATCAACGGCGAGATCGTCAGCAAAAGCGAAGCTGTAGAAAAATACGGAGTCAGCCCTCGCACAATTCAGCGTGATATTGACAACATCAGAGCTTTTCTCGGGGAGCAGCCGGAAACAGGCTTAGGACAGATCGTTCACAGCAAAAAACTGGGAGGCTATATAATAAGGTACAGCGGCGGCAGCGTTCTTTCCAACGAGGAAATGTCTATTCTGCAAAAGCTTTTGTACAAAACCGACCCACAGCGCCGTACAGATCTGTTAAAAGCTATGGATAAGCTTATTGACAGCAAGCAGGAGGAACGCAGCGCAGAAATATCGGAAAAGCTGTCCGATTTCCGCAGAGCCGTAAAGGAAAAGCGCTATATCTGCATAAAATACAGGTATAAGGACGGTGAAATCCTCTCAAAGCGCATTATGCCAACGGATATTTCGGTGAAAAACAGCATTGTTTCCGTAGTGGACAGCAGCGGCAAGGAGCCGGAGCTGTATTCCATGGACTGCATTGACGAGTACAAAATAAGCGATACAACCTTTGAAGAATAACAAAAGGGGTTGAAGAGGGCTGCCGCCCCCTTTGACCCCGTTTTGTATTGTTTATGGTTTTATATGTTGGTTGTAAGGGGGCTGCTCGCCCCCCTTGCCCCGTTTTGTGTTTTTTGTTTTCGTAAGTTTGTTTTGAGGGGGCGAGTAGCCCCCTTTCAACCAGCATAAAAACAAAGCAAAAAAGCACCAACATCACCACTTTCACCAACAACTTTAAAAAAGCATAAACCCCTATTGCAATCCCCACAAACATAATCCTTCTTAGAGCAGTGTCGCCAAGCACTACACCCCTTGAAACTCGCAAAGCGAGTTTCACAAAGCCGCCTGCGGCGCATGAGCAGGTGCATTTCTTTTCCCTTTTCTTTGTGCAAGCAAAGAAAAGGGCGAGGGGTTAACGCTCACTTATAATCAAATTCAACCCTATCAAGGGGGCGAGTAGCCCCCTCTCCACCAACTTAAAAACCACAAACGACACAAAACAAAGAAAAATGGGGGCGAGCAGCCCCCTGTTGCATTATTCCTCTTATTGTGTTATACTTTCAATACGTCATTCACAAAGGAGTAAAAAAATGAATAACAGAGAAATTTACAAACGGGCACTGCGGCTTGCAGTGCCTATGATGATACAAAACGGCGTTACCAATATGGTGGGGCTGGTGGACAACATAATGATAGGAAGTCAGGGCACGGAGGCCATGACCGCCGTTTCAATAGTGAGCCAGCTTTTGTTTGTGTTCAGCCTTTCAATTTTTGGGGGACTTTCGGGGCCGGGAATTTACGGCGCACAGTACTACGGACAAGGCAATATGGAGGGCTTCAGAAACACCTTCCGCATTAAGCACTGGATATGCGGAATCTGTCTTGTGCTGGGAACGCTGATTTTCATTTTCGGCGGCGAAAGCCTTATCAGTCTGTATCTCCACGGCGAAAGCGAGGCAATCGACCCGGCCCTTACAATGAAGCACGGACTTGATTATCTCCACATTATGCTGCTGGGACTGCCGCCTTTTGTGCTTACTCAGATATATGCAGGCAGCCTTAGGGAAACGGGGCAGAGCGTCAAGCCCATGATTGCGGGGGTATGCTCGGTAATTGTGGACGTGGTGTTCAACTATCTGCTGATTTACGGCAATTTAGGCTTTCCAAAGCTTGGAGTTCAGGGCGCGGCAATTGCAACGGTGCTGGCACGCTTTGTTGAAATGGGAATTGTGCTTGTTTCAACTCACGCCGTGAAAAAAACAAAGCACCCGTTTCTTGTGGGTGCATACCGCACAATGCTCATTCCAAAGGAAACCGCAAAGCGCATTATTATAAAGGGTCTGCCCATTTTCTTCAACGAGTT
Source organism: Ruminiclostridium sp. (assembly GCA_051882195.1). Lineage (GTDB taxonomy): Bacteria > Bacillota > Clostridia > Oscillospirales > Ruminococcaceae > Ruminiclostridium_E. Next base: position 4,301 of record JBJERI010000131.1, read on the forward strand.
TCTGTGGGCGGGAGGAATTGCGGCGCTTACTCAGTGCTATTCCACCAAGGGACTTGAAATAGTGGCTGGGCTGAATATCTCCAACGCAATCTGCAATCTGCTTAACGTTGTGTTCGTTGCGCTGGGAAATGCGGTGGGAATTGTAATCGGTCAGTTTCTGGGCGCAGAGGATTACGACACCGCAAGGAAAAGCTCCTTCCGCCTTATGTGGTTTACGGGAATTATCAGCAGCGGGCTTACGGTTGTTCTCATTGCCCTTTCGGGAGTATTCCCCATGTTCTACGACACAACGGAAACCGTCCGCAGCTACGGGCAATGGTTCATTATAATCACGGCGCTGTTTTTCCCCGTACAGGGCTTTCTCAATGCGCTGTATTTCACCCTCCGCTCGGGAGGAAAAACCCTTGTCACTTTCCTTTTCGACAGCGTTTTTTCATGGGTGGTTACGCTGCCCCTTGCCATTATTCTGTGCAGCTTCACGCCGCTGCCTATTTTAGCGGTATTCGCCATTGTGCAGGCGGCTGACTTTATAAAGCTGATTATAGGCACGGTGCTTATTAAAAAGGGCGTGTGGATAAGCAACATTGTTACTTAAGGAGTTTTTATGAATACATTATACACCGAAAGACTTGTTCTCCGTAATTTCCGTGAGGACGATTATAAGGCAATGTACAAAAACTGGGCTTCCGACCCTCGTGTAGCTGAGTACTGCCGTTGGTACGCTCACGAAAGTCCCGAAACCACAAAGGCTTTTCTGAAAACAATTCTGAGCGATGAATACCAACTCGCCATTACTCTGAAGGGAAATGACGAGCCTATCGGCAATATTTCAGCCGGAAGAAACAGCGACGGCATTCTGGAAATCGGCTATGTGCTTGGCTATAACTATTGGGGCAAGGGAATTATGACCGAGGCGGCTAAGGCTTTAATTGCAGAGCTTTTCCGCAAAGGCTTTGAAAAGGTTTGCGCCTGTCATCACGTTGACAATCCCGCCTCAGGCAAGGTTATGGAGAAATGCGGAATGACCTTTGTTGGAACAAAAATGTTTCCGAAAAAATTTGACTCGGAGGAGCTTTGCGAAGTCAGAGTGTACGAAATCAAGAAAAAGGATTTTCCCTTGATTGAATACAAAATCGCTTCCCCGAAGGACATTGAGCAGCTTATGGATAGCAGGCTGGAAATGCTGAAGGCGGTAAACGGACTTCCCGAGGATTACGCCTTTGACAAGGCTTTTGTAAATGTAAGCCGCCGTTTTTTCCTTGAGGGGAATCAGACAACGGTGCTTGCCCTTGACCAAAGTGTGGTGGGCTGCGCTACAATGTGCTATATGGACTTAATGCCCACCTTTTCTCACCCCACAGGTAAGCGAGCACATCTTATGAACGTTTACACAAGCCCCAATTACCGCAGACAGGGAATTGCCGCAAAAATGGTGACCATGCTTATTGACGAGGCAAGGGAAAGGGGCGTTACCGAAATCAGCCTTGACGCAACGGAATCGGGCAGACCGCTGTATAAAAAGCTGGGCTTTGCGGAATCGGGAGAGTGTATGGTGCTGGAGGTAAAATAAAAATTTTGTTCTGTTTAAGTTTTCTGCGATTTTGATTCACAACGAGCTTATCAAATTGGAAAAACCGCCCTAACTCACTGTTAGAGCGGTTTTCGACTTAATTCTCAAAATGGTAATAAGCGTGGGAAAAGCATAAAAATAAAGCCCGACCGAAATCGGGCTTTACAGTGTGCCGAGGTACTCGGCTGGTTGCGGGAGCAGGATTTGAACCTACGACCTTCGGGTTATGAGCCCGACGAGCTACCGAGCTGCTCCATCCCGCGATATACAAAAATGCAAATCTACCGAAAACTTTACCGAAAGTAAAATCTACATCTGACTGCCTATATATAATACCACATATAACCCGTATTGTCAATACCTTTTTTGAAAAATTTTTCAGCGGCAAGGAAAGCACACTGTTATTATGGCGTTTTTTTCCGCTTTTATACTAAACACCATTTAAAATATGGAAAAAACTAAGCCGACAATCTTGCATATATGGATTTCGGCGCAGATTTTTTCCCGTTTTTTATTGGTGTTTAGTATTTATCTGCTGCACCGCTTTCGATATTCGCCGGGGGTCATTCCCTCGCAGCGCTTGAAAATCACGCCGAAATAGCTTATGTCCCGATAGCCTGCCGCCGAGGCGATTTCGCCGATAGGCTTGTCGGTGGTAAGCAGCAGGTTTTTGGCGCATTGGATACGCTTTTTTGAGATATATTCCACAGGGCGCATATTGAGCTGTTTTTTGAAAATTCTGCACAGGTGCTGTGGCGTTACCCCCGAAATGCGGCAAAGCTCCTCAAGCTCAATATCCTCGGTGTAATGCTCGTCAATGTAGTTTACCGCCGTAACAAGGGGAGAGCTTTTTTCCTCGTGGGCTTCGGCCTTGCCAAAGGCGGCTCGGTGCAGCTCCAGAATAAAGCTGTAAAGCAGCCCCGAGGCGGCAAAATCCCCGAAAAAACGGTCTGTTTTCATTGTAAGGTAAATTTTGCGGAAAAGCTCCTCCAGCCCGTCAATGCTGTTGAGCACAAAGACCTTTGCCGTATCAAAGCCAAGCCTTTTCAGCAGGTTTTCCGTATCGTAGCCCTGAAAGGCAATCCAGTGGGTTTCCCATAAATCCCCTACGGTGTAGTATGCGTGGGGGTAATGGGCGGGGAGAAAAAAGCACATTCCGGGGGTAATTGCAGTTTCCTTGCCGTCGATTATCACTCTGCCCCTGCCTCTTGTGCAGTAGATTATCTGATGAGTGGGATAGCCCTGCTCGCGCTCAATGTCAAACTGCCAGTCGTTGAAGCCTATTCCGTAAACGTAAAAGGGCAGCTCACGCTCCGCTCCGCCCATAGGATAAATGGAGTGATACATAATTTACCTCCTGTAATGTTCATATTATTATAATAGCGCAAAATTGTCCTATTGTCAACAGGTTCATATTGCCTTAGTGTAATAAAAACGATTACAGAATAAAAGCGGATACTTACTTTATGAATAATGTTCATTTTGTCATACTTGTTAAATTTTTTTGATTGACATAAATGTAATAACACAATAAAATAAAAGCAGAGTACAAAACGATTAACCGACAATTTTCAATTGTCAATTATTTCGGAAAGGATTTGCTATGAAGAAAAGAAGAATTATGGCGGCTGCTCTTTCGGCGGTTATGCTGTTAAGCCTTGCAGCCTGCGGCTCTTCGGAAGCCGAAACAACAACCACCGCTGTCACAACAACAGCCGACCCCCGTCTTGCGGACATTACCGACGCAGTAAACACGGGAGCAAGCGACGAGGACATCAATGCAGCAGACGAGGAGGATATGACCCTTGTGTGGATGTCCCACTACGACCTTAACCCGGGACCCGGCAAGGAAAGAAGCGCCGAGCTTGCCCTTTTTGAGGACGAATACGGCGGAAAAATCGTGTATAAGTCCACCACTTGGGACGCACGCTTTGACGACCTTGCAACCTCAATTATTTCCGACCAGGCACCCGACATTTTCCCCTACGAATGGCTTGCTTTCCCAAGCGGTGTTATGAAGGGACAGTATCAGCCAATAGACGAGCTGGTTGACTGGGAAAGCCCCTTGTGGAGCGATATGAAGCCTGCTGCCGACAAGTACGTTTATAACGGCAAGCACTATGTTGCGCCCCTTTACGTCATTGAATCATTGCTGCTTATTTACGATAAGACAGCCATTGAGGAGGACGGACTGGAAGACCCATACGAGCTGTATCAGAACGGGGAATGGGACTGGAACGCTTGGCAGAGAATAATGGAGGGCTATGTTGACGCAGGCGAGGGAAGAATAGGCTGCACCAACGCTTTCGGCCGCTCAATCATTATGTCAACGGGCGAAACCTTTATTACTTATGACGGCGAAAAGTTCTACAACAATATGAACAACGCCAATATTCAGCGGGCACAGGAGTTTTTGGGCAATCTTGCAAAGCAGGGACTTACTGGCAACGGCGAATATCTCAACGCAGGCTCCGCTTTCCTTAACGGCAACATTCTGTTCTACGGCAGCGGAAGATGGGACATCAAGCAGTCCATAAGAGCCCTTGCAAAGGCAGACCACGAGGCATTCGTAGTGCCAATGCCAAAAGACCCCCAGAGCGACACCCTTTACGTTGCGGAAAATCTGCAGGCTACAATGTGGGTAACAGGCTCAACAAAGGTGCAGGCAATGAAGGCATATCTTGAAGCAAACAGACGTGTGCAGACAGAGGAAGAGTATATTCAGTTAAGCAAGGAAACCACTCTCAAAAACGAAATGTGGACTGAAGAAATCTATGACGCCGTTCAGGATATTTGCAGTTCAAAGTTTGAAAAGGTGTTCGATTACGGCTACGGTATGAGCGACGAAATGAGCACCCTTACCGAAACGCTGTATAACTGCTGCTGCTTTGATAATGACGAAAACACAGGCTGGGCAAACATGAGAGAAGCCAACAGCGGACTTATTGATTCCCACGTTGAAACGGTAAATTCAAGGTGGTAAATACAGTTAACAGTTAACAGTTAACAGTTAACAGTTGATAGTTGATAGTTAACAGTTAGCAGTTGACAATTTACAATTTCCGAAAGGTAATTTAATGATAAAAACAATAGATTTAAGGGGCGAATACAGGCTGCATCTTGACCCAAGCTGCGGCTCTGTACTGCCCGAAAAATACGAGGACAGCATAATTCTCCCCGACACCCTTTCCCACAGCGGAAAAGCGCCATACAATCCCAAGCGTGAAACGGGCTTTCTTACCGATACTCACCCCTTTGAGGGCTGCGGCTGGTTTTCGAGGGAAATTGACATAGAGGAGGATTTTGGGAACAAGAACGTTTTCCTTTTCCTTGAACGCACAAGAATAAGCATTGTGTATATTGATGGCAGGGAAATCGGCTCACGGAACAGTCTTTGCGCCCCTCATCGCTACAACGTGGGAATGTGGCTCACAAAAGGCAGACACACCATCACAATCTGCGTGCAGAACACCGATTATCCCACAAAGGGCGGCCACATGACCAGCCCCGATACACAGACAAACTGGCTTGGAATTACGGGCAGAATGGAGCTTCAGGTTTTTCCCAAGGTCTTTATGTCAGACGTAAGAATAACAACTCTTAAGGGCGGCAGAATAAGGGTTTCGGGCAAGGCGGCAGGCTCTCCCCGAGGGGTTATTTCCGCAGAGATAACCGACCCTTTCGGAAAAACAAACACTCGTTCGGGAATAATATACAGCGAGGGCAAATTCAGCACTGTTATTGCCGTAAAAAATCCCCTTATGTGGGACGAATTCAGCCGCAATATTTACACTCTCACCCTTACTATGGGAGAGGATATTTTTACCGCCCCCTTTGGATTATGCCTTTTCTCCCATAACAAAAGAAAGCTGCTTATAAACGGCGAGGAGGCCTTTCTCCGAGGCAAGCATGACGGAATGATTTTCCCTCTGACAGGCTTTGCGCCCTGTGATGAAAAGGCGTGGACAGAGCGCTTTGAAACCGCAAAAAGCTACGGCATAAACCATTACCGCTTTCATACCTGCTGTCCTCCCGAGGGGGCTTTTGCGGCGGCGGACAAGGTGGGTATCTACCTTGAGCCCGAGCTGCCCTTTTGGGGAACAATCGCCGCAAGGGGCGAGGAGGGCTACAACGAGCCTGAGCAGGAATACCTTATTTCCGAGGGCAGGCGCATTATAGCTGAATTTTCCCACCACCCCTCCTTTGTAATGATGTCCCTTGGCAACGAGCTTTGGGGCAGCAGACAGCGTCTTGGTGAGATTATCAATCTTCTTCGTGAGGAAAATCCCTCTATTTTCTTCACAAGCGGCTCTAACAATTTCCAGTTCTGCCCCGAGGAAATTCCCGAGGAGGATTTCTTTGTGGGAGTCAGATTTGACAGGGAGCGGCTTTTCAGAGGCTCTTACGCTACCTGCGACGCCCCTCTCGGACATATTCAGACGGATATTCCCAACACAAGCCACAATTACAGCAGCATTATTTCGGGCAGAAAATCGGGCGGAAACAGCGTAGGTGGAAATATTCAGATACAGTATGGCACGGGAGTTAAAACCGTTTCCGCCCAGGGAGCAGGAGGTTATGTGCCCCAAAAGCCGGTTATTTCCCACGAGGTGGGACAGTATGACTTTTTCCCCGATTTTGAGGAAAGCAGCCTTTACACAGGACCTTTACAACCCAGATACCTTGATGAATTTCGTGAAGCTCTTGAAAAACGGGGGCTTTTCGGACAGTGGAAGGACTTCTTCTATGCGGTGGGAATGCACTGCACCGACTGCTATAAGCGTGAAATTGAGGCGGCTCTCCGCACAAAGGAATTAAGCGGCTTTCAGCTGCTTGATTTGCAGGATTTCAACGGACAGGGCGTTTCCCTTGTGGGAATACTCAACGCCTTTATGCAGCCAAAGGGCTTTATTACCCCCGAAAAATGGCGGGGCTTCTGCAGCGGCAATGTACTCCTTGCGGAAATGGATAAGCTAATTTTTTCCGCAGGAGAAACGCTGAAAATCCGCTTTCTGCTAAGCTCCTACGGCAGCAAAAGGGTTACGGGCGGCAAAATGAGTTACCGCCTTGAAAGTCCCGAAATAAGCCAAACAGGGGAACTTGAAATTGCCCCGTCAAATGAAAGGCTTACTGTTATAGGCGAGAAAAAATTAAGCCTTTCCGCTGTAACAATGCCACAAAAGGCAGTGCTTACCCTTGAATCGGGTGAAATGTGCAACAGCTACGATTTGTGGCTTTATCCCGAAAACGACGTTATAATCACCGAAAATGCCGCTGTATATGGCGAAAAGCGGCTTGCTTTCGCACGCTCAATTGACGAGGCAAAGGCGCTTATTGCAAGGGGCGAAAGGGCAATTGTCATTTCCGACGGCAGCAATTCGGTAGAAAACACCTACTGCGCCGATTTCTGGAATTATCACATGTTCAGAATAATTTCCGAGAGTATGGGAAAGCCCGTCGCTCCCGGCACAATGGGTCTGCTTATTGATACGGAAAGTCCCTTGCTGAAAGGCTTCCCCTGCGAAAAATACTCCACCCCACAATGGTTTGAGCTGGTTATGCACAGCCACGCCGACATACTGGACGATTACCCCGAAATTATTCCTGCGGTGCAGGTGGTGGACAATACCGAAAGGTGTCACAGGCTTGGTATGCTGTATGAGCTTGACGGGGTGACGGTGTGCACCGTAAGGCTTTGGGAAATTGGTGATAAGGCGGAGGTAAAGCAGTTTGTTATGGGGCTGCTCGCCCCACTGGGATAGTCCCTCGCCGGTGGGCGAAAAGGGAGCGCCCTTTTCAAACTCCGTTTTTGTTTTATGTAATTTTTAACTCGGTTATGAGGGGGCTACTCGCCCCCTTGATTACGTTTTATGTAATTACAGCGGAGCGATAACCCCTCGCCCATTTCTTTGATTGCCCAAAGAAATGGGGAAAG
>JBJERI010000132.1:0-11785 GCA_051882195.1 Ruminiclostridium sp.
CCCCATTTTGCAAAAGGGGATACAGTTATATCCGCCCCGAAGCAGCAATTCCTTATAACGCACAAGTCTTATTTCGTCCATACGTTCCCAAAGGCTTTTCCCTACTGCAACAGAATAAACGCAGCTTGTATCGTTTACCGCAAAGCCCAGCTTTTCAAAGCATTTGGCTAACGCGTTAAAAAACGGGTGCGAATGAACGATATGCACTCGCAAATATTGCTCGCTCCGCATTATGATTTCCCGAATGAGATATGAGGCATAGCCCTTTCGCCGCTTGTTTTCATCGGTATAGATGTATTTGAGTATCCGGCCCTGATTCTCCTTAACTAAAACGGCATAAGCTACAGGATTTCCGTTTTCCTTAAGTACGAACGCTTTACCCGATTCCGTATCCGCCATTTTCATATAGTAATCAGACAACGGACAGCGCCACCCATCGGGAAACAGCATCATATACTGTATAAAATACAGCTCGTCAAATTGAAGCATTTTGTTATTCTCCCTCGGTAGGAATTGCATAGGCGATTATAAAAGAAGTTATTTACCAAGCTCAAATTCACATTCCCTGTCCGTCAGATTTTCTATGCGACAACGGACATTTTCCTTGATTGATTTGCTGAAATAATCACGGACAATCAATTTTTCGCCCGAGTAAAGGTCTTTGCTATCAGCAATGCAGTGAAAAATCGGAACATCTCGCCTCCACCAATGGAGTGCACAATTTTATGAAGAAATCGCTTTACAGAGCGGTTTCTTTTTTTGTATCTGATTTTTTCTTTTGATTTGAACTCAAAAGAACTATCATTTTCTGCTTTAATTTTTGTAAATAAAAAGCACATAACATTTCACAGACGCTTAATGCAATTCGGTTGAACTATATAAACTTTTAATAACTCTGATATAGTTGGCTTTGACTCTTTCAATTTTGTTCATTTTTATCATATAGAAACATATTAGGCAAGGAATTTATAGAAGAATTCTCATTGCCCCTATACGAGGATTTTATAAAAAAACGGATACGAGCAAAACGATGAGTCTAGAAAAGCACATAACGATTATATTCTGACCCCAAAGGACAAGGTTGAGCAATTCTACGCAGATGCTGCCGACGCAATAATGAACATTGACATTCCACCAATTGACACGGATATGTCAAAAGGCAGCATTAAGAAAAAATGAAAAATTTACAAAAATTTGAGTTAATATCACACATTGCGGGAGATTATGTTCAGGTATTCGAAAAGCTGAACTCAAGAAAAGTGGTCACAAAAACTATTTCTTAGATTTATTATTAAAAGTTGACATAACTCCAGGTATTTTTTGATGTGTCATTATTCAATTTATAGTAAACAATAAACATTGACTAAATCCAAAATACCGTTATAGTTACCGGAATATGACGCTTGAAATAGCCCGTAAAACAATTATTTTGATAAAAGCCAGTCAAGAGCATTTAATATTTTAATGCCGTCAATATCAGTGATGATTGGTTTATCCATTGTGATTATCAGCTTTTCATAATTATCACTAACCATAGTTAATGGTGCAAGCTCCCTCTTTCTGGTTTCCTCGGAAGCCATTGTTTCAGTGACCTGTAAATACTTTTTTTTGTTTGTTTTTAAGGCGATAAAATCAATCTCTTTATTATCAATCTTACCGATTGATACTTCATAACCACGCCTCAAAAGCTCAAAATAAACGATATTTTCAAGGATATGACCGCTGTCGCCGTCACGGCTTCCAAGCAAATAATTACGCAGCCCTATATCTACAATATAGTATTTGCCGAGAGTTTTGAGATACTCCTTGCCTTTGATGTCAAAACGATGTATTTCATAGAAAACAAAGGCTTCGGTAAGTGCATTTACATAAGCGCCTATGGTTTGCACAGCCGGTCTGCTTTCAACTAATTTTTCACTTATAAGAGTGTTGGTGATAGAATTGATGGATGTGTTGTTTCCGATATTATCGGCAAGAAACATCATTATTTTTCGCAGAAGAACGGCGTCGTTAATCTGACGTGCATTATTCCCCTTGCCGCGTTCCATTATATCTCTTACAATAACAGCGGAATAGATACCATCAAGAACCGCTGATACTTTTTCCTGTTCCAGTCCTACATCAGCAATAGAAGGCATACCACCGTATTTTACATATAAATCAAATACATCTCTTGCATCAATGAGGTCGTTTTCCCTGTCATAAATCATCTTTTTGATACTGCCGTCTGCAAGTGTTTTTTCCTTCAGTCTGTAGCCGTGAAAGTCAATAAATTCTCTGAAAGAAAGCGGTAAAACCTTGATTTCAACATATCTTCCCGAAAGGTAGGTGGATAATTCAGAGGAGAGAAGATAAGCGTTAGAACCTGTAATATATATGTCGCAGTCCAGGTCAACTCTGAATGAGTTGATTGCTTTCTGCCAATCCGGCATAAGCTGAACTTCATCAAAGAAAAGATACATTTTCCTATCCGGTACAGTCTTTTCTGTGACGTATTTATATAACGCATTGACGTCCATATCGGAATATGCCATAGATTCAAAGTTCATTGATACAATCTGATTATCAGATACACCATTATTGAGAAGGTATTCCTGCATAAGCCCCATAAGGCTTGACTTGCCGCAGCGCCTTATCCCTGTGATTACCTTTATTATATCCCTATCTTTAAACGAAATAAGCTTACCAAGGTAAAAATCCCGCGCTATCAATGCTTTCTTTTTCATAAAATCACCGCCTTATCCAAATTATATATCAACTTCTTTGTTTTGTCAAGTTTTTAGCGATACTGCTAAAAACTTTTAATTTCCAAGAGTTTTTAGCATATTATGCTTAATTTTAAGTATTTGTACTTTTTCAAGAATATATTCAGCTGCACTTTAGATTGCTTTAATTTTGGGTTACTCTTTTACATAAGCAAGATTACTCTCAGAAAGCTCGTCAACTGGCTTGTCAAAGTATCCTTTCATACTGTCACAGTCGGAATAAAATGTTAATGGCCGGTTGATAAGGCTCGCTATGAGATGGTTCACACCGGGCTTTGATTCGGTTTTGAGGTATATACCTCCAATGCGAAAATACAACATTCAGCGTTGAAATATGTCGCAAATATGTCTTGAATTTATCCTGATTTTGTTGTATAATATTAAAAAAGGAGGTGATACGATTATGTACGACATGAAACAATATCTCGAAACGATAAACACTGTTATCCAAAACGGCGAATACAAGGACGACTGGGGTTCGCTGTCCGCATACCGCCTGCCTGAATGGTACCGCAAGGCAAAGTTCGGCATTTTTATCCACTGGGGAGCATACAGCGTTCCCGCATTTGGCAACGAGTGGTATTCCCGTAATATGTATGTACAAGGCTCTAAGGAATACGAGCACCACATCAGTACCTACGGCAAACACTCTGAATTTGGCTACAAGGACTTTATCCCAATGTTCAAGGCGGAGAAGTTCTCTCCGGAGAATTGGGCGGAGCTTTTTTCAAAGGCGGGCGCAAGATATGTCCTGCCTGTAGCGGAGCATCACGACGGATTTCAGATGTACCGAAGTGAAATTTCGCACTGGAACTCATACGAAATGGGGCCTCACCGCGATGTTCTTGGAGAGCTGAAGAAAAGCTGCGAAGAACGCGGCATGAAAGTGGGCACTTCCTCTCATCGTGCGGAGCACTGGTTCTTTATGGGTGAGGGGAAAAACTTTGACAGCGACGTGAAAGAGCCGCTGGAGCGAGGCAATCTCTACTGGCCCGCAATGCCGTTTATTGACTTTCATGGTCTGTTCACTAAGCCCGAACCCACCGAGGAATACCTCAACGATTGGCTGGTTCGCACCTGCGAGTTGGTGGACAGATATCAGCCGGAGGTGCTGTATTTCGACTGGTGGATTCAGCACAGCGCATTCAAGCCGTATCTGAAAAAAATGGCGGCATATTACTACAACCGTGCTGCTGAGCGTGGAAAGGGTGCGGTGATAAACTACAAGCATGACGCATTTCTGTTCGGCACGGCAGTTCCCGACGTGGAGCGAGGTCAGTTTGCTGAAATAAAGCAATATTACTGGCAGACGGACACGGCAGTGGCACTGAATTCTTGGTGCTACACTCCGGAGAATATCTACCGTTCGGCGCATGAAATAGTGCGTGACCTTGTGGATATCGTCAGCAAGAACGGAAATCTGCTGCTGAACATCGGACCGAAAGCGGACGGCACTATCCCCGATGAGGACAGGAAGATACTGCTCGACATCGGAAAATGGCTGGAGATAAACGGCGAGGCTATCTACGACACCACCACATGGCGAAAGTCGGGAGAAGGTCCGACGGTGGTGGAGGACGGTCAGTTCTCCGACGGAATAAAGAAGAATTTCACATCGCAGGATTTCCGCTTCACCACCGCAAACGGCTATCTCTATGCAACTGCCATGAAAAGCAGCGAAAACGGCGAGTATGTTATTACCTCGCTTGGTGAACAGGACGCTTCTAAGCACGCTAATTTCCACAGTATTATCAAGAGCGTTGATGTACTCGGAACAGATGTTCCGCCAAAATGGAAGCGCCAAACGGACGGGCTTCATATCCATACCGGGTTCACAAACGGAGAGTTTCCTGTGGTATTCCGTATCAGAATAGATTAAATTTGTACCGTATGCGCTCTGCCGAAAAGCAGGGCGCTGTTTTCTGTACTTGTCACGGTACTCCGCCGAAGTCCTCCCGGAGTATTTCCTGAACACTCTCGTAAAATGGCTCTGGAACGAGAAGCCCAGATAAGACCCTATTGCCGTTGCAGATTTATCCGAGTAGCGGAGCGGGCACTTTGCCTCCTCCGTTTTTTTCTTTCAGAATGAAGTCGGCGAGGGTTTCCACTGTTTCCTCACGAAATTTTGCAGAGAGATAGGGCCGGCTCATGAAAAGCTTCCTTTGCGAGATTTTCAACGCTTATACGCTCTGAAAGGTGCTTTTTCTGCTTTAATTTATGGAAATAAAAAAGCACATAACATTTTACAGATGCTTACCATAATCTTAAATTCCGATGTGTACCGTTTGTTCGGTTTTCCTTTAGGCATAAAAATTTCCCCTTTGGTTAGTTTCAATTTTGGTATGTCTTTATTATACCACATTGTCTAACAAAAGGGGAGCATTTCAGAGAAGCTCTTTTGTATTGTTAAGTTGTAATACCTTAGCAAATTGGAATCCTATTATTTCAAGAATATATCCTACCTTGTAAAAGCATATTCCTTTAAGAATTTGCCCCACTCTGTGAGAGAGTAATTTTCATCCGAAAACATAGGCGGTTCCCAGCTATCGTCGTACCAGCACGCAACCCAGCCTATATTGTTTTCAGCCAGATAATTCACAAAGGGCTCGCCGAAAGACTCTCTGCTGCCTTTTAAATAGCTCTGCTTTGCCGTAATATCCGAGTCTATGTATCCCCATTCTGTTACAATAAGCGGTACTTCGTCCTTAATTTCAGACATTTTCTTCTCCCAAAGCGTTTTACTTGGAAATACATGAACGGAATATGCGGAATTTGAGTCGCTGATTGAAGAGTTTTTGATCCAGCTTAAATCAAAAGAATAATCCGGACTTCCGATTATTATTAACTGACTTGCACCGCTTTCCCTGATAACGTTAATTATTTCTTTAGCTGCGCCCTCCCACGACTCCGATTGAATGAATGCAGGCTCATTATAAATCTCAAATATTACATTGGGAGCGTCCTTGAAATAGGAAGCAGTCTGCTCCCAGAATTGTTTTGTAAGCTCCATAGGCTCCTGCTGAATGTCCGGCATTTCATTACCGTTTCCTGTAACGGGATTACCTATATAATGCCAATCAATAATAACATATTGTCCCCGTTCTCCTGCCCATCTTACGATTTTATCAAGGTATCTCCACATATAATATTCATCTGTCACATAACTGTCGGGATGAATGGGTACTCTGATTACATTGCCGCCGAATGAAAAAATACCATCGTAATAATCTTCGGTGAAGTTACCGTCGCTGAATATCTTCTGCGGGTCGGGAGCCATCAAGCCCTTCAGCACTATTTCATTTCCGTTTTCATCTATAAGCTTATTTCCGGAAACGCACAGTTTTGTCGGATAATTTTCATAAGAATCTGCTGTAAACACTTCTGTTTTTTCAATGGGCAAAATCAGATTTCCGCTGCTAATAGCCAAAACTGCTGCGCCGATAATGATTATACCGATTATACTCAAAACTATCAGAAGTTTTTTCATTTGGGTATCCTTCCTTTATCTGTATTTAAATTTCAGCTATCTCAAAATAATCCAGCATTCCCTTGAATGCGTCCTGCGCAAGCTGACAAGTGCTGATAAGATATCCCCGTTCAGAACGCCATTTTTTTAGTCCGTTGTAGTACGGAATTTTAATGCTTGCGTCGATTATAAATGGCACAATGCCAAAGCGCAGACATTCCTTGAAGATAATAAGTCGTCCTACACGTCCGTTTCCATCCTGAAATGGATGAATTTTTTCAAACCTTGCATGAAATTCAACTATATCCTCAAGCGTTTTTTGCTCTCCGTTTTCGTATTCTGAAATCAACTTTGCCATATCTGCGTGAACTTCTTTGGGTGGAGTTGTATCTTCTCCGCCAACTTCATTTGGCATTTTTTTATAATCTCCAACTGCAAACCAGCCTTTTCTGCTGTCAGAAGTGCCGCATTTCAGTATGCTGTGAAGCTTCTTGATAAAAGACTCAGAAAGCTTCTTATCATAAAACGATATCATAGTATCAATACATCTAAAGTGATTGGTCGTTTCAATAATATCGTCAACATTTACCGTTTCATCCTTTAAAACGCCAATTGTATTTGTTTCAAAAATATATCGTGTCTGGTCTGCGGTGAGCTTGCTTCCCTCTATATGATTGGAATTGTAAGTAAGCTCAATCTGAACTTTGTGATAAATTCCGCCTTTTCTTCCGCTTTTCATTTCATTTGAAAGTATTTCGGTAAGTGTGGCAGGTATATGTTTTGCAGTATTGATACGAACAGGCTTTACAACATTTTCGGGAATGTTCCAGGTTTTCCCTGTCAGAAATGCACCGTCAACTCTTCCATTAGAACAGTAATTGCGTACGCTGCGTTCAGACAGATTCCATAGCTGTGCGGCTTCCTTGACCGATATATATTTCATTGGTTATCACCTCGCTGTATAATACAAAATATACACCCTTATCGGCAAAAAGTCAAGTTAAACTAATGAATATTTGTGATATTTTTGCCGATAACGGCAATTTGTGTGTGCTCAAATGCTCTTAAGTCATTCAAAAGGATTTTTAAAATAATTTAAGTATTGTAATTTTTAATACTTTCAAGTCCAAAACTAAAAATCGTAAAGAAAACTGCAGGAAAGTTTCTGATTTTCCTGCAGTATACTTTTTTATTATCCTTTAAACAGTTTACGGTATTGTATATTCCGAGAAGATAATCGTGCAGTATTTCTCCATCATGAATATAAGCCGTGTAAGGAAGACCTCCGTTTGTAAAATACCGATTCCATGCGTCCCTGCGGTCTCCGCCTACAAGCTCATAAAATTCTGCAAAGGAAAGCGGAAGCATTTCAATCTTCACAAATCTTCCCGAAAGCAGCGTTGCATTTTACTATCATACCACAAAAATTAAAAAATAAATAAGTTTTTATATTTGAGAATTAAAACTTTTAATATATTTAAATTTTTTACTGGAAGTGACATATCTTGACATAAATTTTCATCCACATTTACTTCAATAGCTGATCTGTTTTTATATCACCTTTATTATCGTCTTACCTTCTGCAAGATCCTGTGCCAGAAAAGGAAAGAAATAGAATGGCACGGCCAGCAGCTTCTGCCCCGGATTATATCCATAGTTTCCCTTTGAAACCTTAATTGCTGCCTCGAATTTGTTGTGATTGGAGAATTTCTCAAGGGAATTAAGGGTACCCCTGCTTTTTTTTACGTCAATAGGGTATAGCTTATTATTCGATTCCACAATAAATTCAAGCTCGGCAGATGCTTTACCTCTCCAGTAGAACAGCTTATGTCCTTTTGCAATAAGCTCGTTTGCGACAAAATTTTCAAAGAAAATGCCCGAAAGAGTATTTTCTCTTTCACTTGATACAAAGGAAGCTGCATTAATACCGCTTTGGTAAGAGAACATACCAATGTCGCCGAGGAATAATCGGAAATTGCTTTCGTTGTCGGGAATAAGCGGCATAGTAATGTGTTCCTTAAGCTGAAAAGACTGATTTACAACATGTGCCATCGTAAGCCACTGGATAGAGGTTGCAAAATCTCTGGTTTTTCCTTTTTCCTCGATCAGCCCGGGAGAAAAGTTCTTGGATTCCTTATTAAGCTCCTTGTAAATGCCTGAGAATAATGCCCGTGAACGAAGCACAGCCTCCCGACTGGCCTGATAAAGCTCCATATCAGAAAGGTAGTTGTCGTAAAGGGTTTTAAGAATCTCTCTTGATTCTAAAAGATTATTATCTTGTATATATACATCAACCGCTTCGGGCATACCACCCACAAGAAGATATTTATAGACCTGCTCCATAATAATTTCGTGCACATCATTGTCAAGAGCAGTTTTGCTTTCATAAGCCTTTTTTGCAGTTTCATACAGCAGCTTATTGCTATTCATCAGAAATTCGTCAAAGGTCATGGGGTAAACCGTAATCTGATTTATCTTGCCCACCGGAAACAGAAATTTTTCATTATCCTTAGCGCCGCGCTTATGAGTTTCACGCTGTATCTTTATGCGAACCATTGAGCCTGTTGCAACAACCGGAATCTGACTAAAATCCTGGCAAAAATATTTCAGAGATGAAATAATGTTTGGACATTCCTGCACCTCGTCAAATATCAGAAGAGTTTTTTCGTTTATCCGCCTGCCCTTGCGAAGGGAGATATATTCAATGATTTTTTCGGCATTTGCCGTTTTTGAACAGAACTCCCGAATCTCGTCCTCAATTTTGCAGTCTATATAGATGTAACTGTTTTTATAGTATTTCTCAGCAAAAATATTCTTTACAAGATAAGTTTTTCCAACCTGCCTTGCGCCCCAGAGGATAAGGGGCTTTTTTCTTTTATTATTGTTCCATTCAATCAGTTTTTGTAATGCAAGTCTTTCCATAAATGCACCTCCAAGTAATGTCCTGTTTATAGTATAGCACAACTTGCACTATTTAACAAGTTATTTCAATAATTATTTGCACCTTTTTCAATACTTTTCGAAGAATTATCTGCACTATTTTTTATAATTAGTCAGAATCCTTGTAGCTGTCAAGAAAAGTAGACACAAATAATATTATTTTTGAGATTTATTTTTTTAAGGCAGACAAATTAAATATTTTTGAAAAGTTGCGAATTTGTCGACATATTTCTATTGAAAAGTTGTTTTTAAAATGGTATAATAACTTTAAAAGTCATTACGGAGGTGCTTTTTGTGTTATACCGCAAAATTGAAAAAGTGATTGAAGCTCATCTGAAATCCGATTCAAAGAAAATTCTTCTGATAGACGGTGCACATCAGGTCGGCAAGACCTACATTATCCGCCATGTCGGAGAAAAGCTTTTTGAAAACTTTATTGAAATAAATATGGTTGAGGATTCTCTCGGCGCCCGCCTTTTTGCAAACACCAACACTATTGAGGATTTCTATCTGCAAGTGAGTATGCTTTTCGGTAGCAAAATGAAAGAAAAGAATAACACGCTGATATTCATTGATGAAATTCAGGCTTATCCTCATCTGCTGACCCTTCTGAAATTTTTATCGCAGGACAACAGGTTCACATATATCGCAAGCGGCTCTCTGCTTGGCGTTACTCTTTCGCAGACCACTTCCATTCCAATGGGAAGTATCCGCAAGGTGAGAATGTTCCCTCTTGATTTTGAGGAATTCCTGTATGCAAACGGAATGAATGAGCTTGTTATTACTTCTATGCAGAAAAAGTTTGAACGCTTTGAAGCACTTGACGAATCTATGCACAACAAAATGATGGATATATTCAGAAAGTTTCTGCTTGTGGGCGGACTTCCCGACGCTGTAAATTCCTATCTTGAAGAAAAAAATATTCAGTCTGTCCGTGAGATACAAAAAGAAATCCACGACTATTACGCCGCAGACACTTCAAAGTATGACGAGGAAAATAAACTGAAAATCCGCAGAGTTTATGACCTTATTCCGTCGAATATGGAGAATAAGAAAAAGCGTGTTGTTGCGCAGAAGATTGAAGATAAAAAAGGCAAGACCTTTAATGATTACTGTGACGAGTTCGAGTATCTTATCAGCGCAGGCATTGCTCTTAATGTTCAGGCAATTTCAAATCCTGCATTTCCGCTGATAGAGTCAACAGGCAAAAATCTGCTGAAGCTGTATCTTAACGACGTGGGAATTCTTACGGGTATCCTCTATGGCAACAACATCCGTGCTGTTCTTGATGATGAAAGAAGTATAAATCTTGGCTCGGTTTATGAAACTGTTGTTGCAAGCGAGCTGATCGCTCACGGGCACAAACTGTTCTATTATGACAACAGAAACAAGGGCGAGGTCGATTATCTGATTGATGATTACGACAGCCTTTCCGCTGTACCGATTGAAGTTATGTCGGGCAAGGACTACACCGTTCACAGTGCGCTGAATACTTTTGTGTCGAATGAGGACTATCATATAAAGAAAGCTTTTGTAGTTTCCAACGAAAGAACTGTAACACAGAACGGAAAGATAATCTACATTCCGATTTATTATATTATGTTTTTCAATGCAGAGTCAGGCGGTGAAAAGCTGACGTTCTGAAAATCTGAATATGCACTGCTTTAACGGCGGTGCATATTTTGTTTTCCTGAAAAAGCTAATCATTCGTTTTTAAAACTCAGTAGAGAGCAAGCATAATTTCATTAATATAAACCTTATGTATTTTTCAGAATCAGAAATACATCATATTTATCTCACACCCCGCACCTCATCAGAAACTTAATCAAATCCTCCCTGGCTATTCTCCAAGTGTCCCCTACCCTGAATGCCTTAAGCTCTCCGCTGTTTACCAGCACGAGAGCTTTGTTTTTGCCTATTTTCAGTATCTGCTGAACTTCCTTTAAGGTAAGAATTTCACTGATATTATTAAGCATTAAGATCACCCCTTTCTTAAGGCAATACCGCATAATTATTGTCGTGCGATTGCGCCGTCAGATTTTTCGTCAGATTGTGCAAATTGAGCGCAGGCAGGCTGCCGCCTGTCAAGCGATATTTGTACAAGATGACGGAAAAGATGCAAGCAAGCGTGCGGCAAAGGCGTGAGCCGCTAATTGTGCAGTATTGCCTTATAGTTTTGTTCGTATCTCTGCAGTTTAAAATGGTACATTATTTCCCTGTAATAATCCAAGGAGGTGTACCTATGAAAATATAGCCGTAAAAATTGCGGTTGAAATTCTGATAAGCTTAACCGCAATTGTAGTTGAGAAAATGATAAGCCGAAAGAGAGGTTAGTCCAATGAGAAAATGAACAAGGAAACTGTGGGAACAATAATTGAGCTTGCCGTAAAGGCAGTATCCGAAGCAATAATTATGTTGTCCGACCACAGAAGAGAGCGCAAACGTCAGCAAATTGAAAATGAAATCCGTCAGAAAAAGGACGAGCTTAACAAGCTGTAATACTAATTCCTAATCTCCTTATAGACAAGGTCTATAAGGAGAGCCGCCAGAAAGGCGGCTAGTCAAAACCTATGGTTTTGACGGAATTAGTATTGAACGGCTTTCCTGCGGCTTT
>JBJERI010000133.1:0-2480 GCA_051882195.1 Ruminiclostridium sp.
CTTTTCCGCTACTATTTTTTTATTTATTGTAACGCTTCTATTGTAAACCAACATTCCGTGAAATTATGCTTAAAACATCAAAATCATATTCCTATTATACATCAATAGTTATGAATTGTCAATAGCTATTGATGATTTATATAAACTTTAGTTTAGGATATACTATAACTAAGGATGTGATTTCATTGAACGAACTTAACATAGAAGTAGGCGCAAGAATAACTGAACTGCGCAAACAACGTGGATATACCCGTGAAAAGCTGTCAGAGCTTGCCGATGTTTCGGTGCAGTTCCTTGCGGATATTGAAAAAGGGCGCAAGTCAATGACAGTTGCCACGTTGAAAAGAATTGCAGCAGCTTTGCTTGTACCAACAGATTATATTGTAAACGGTACAATGGGAAATAGTGATAACGACGGGATAGTATCAATTCTGAACGCCCTTTCCGATAAAAATAAAAAGCAGGCAGAGAAAATTCTGACTGTTTTTGCCGAGGCAGTTAATGATTAATAGAATACGACACAAAACGCCCCTGTTCAATTAAGAACAGGGGCGTCATTTACTTTATCACCCAACATCAAAACAAACCCTTACGGTTAAGTCTTTCCATTGGTTTTGTCGGAGATAAGCATTATGTGCTTTTCTCCAGTTTTTCGCCATTTCGTATGTGATTTTGAAGTCCCATACGAGTGCGAATTCAGGTTTGACTACCTTAGCGTAATGCAGCCTGTGCAGCAGCCAGTCTTGCAATCGGAACTCTGAACGGTGAGCAGGATACATAAGTCAGGCCCAGCTTGTGGCAGAACTCAACAGATGTTGGGTCGCCGCCGTGTTCGCCGCAGATACCGAGGTGCATGTCGGGACGTGTAGCCTTACCGAGCTTAACAGCCATTTCCATAAGCTTGCCAACGCCTGTCTGGTCTAACTTAGCGAATGGATCGTTTTCGAAGATCTTAGCGTCGTAGTAAGCGTTTAAGAACTTGCCTGCGTCGTCACGGGAGAAACCGAATGTCATCTGAGTAAGGTCGTTTGTACCGAAGCAGAAGAATTCAGCTTCCTTAGCGATTTCGTCAGCTGTTAATGCAGCTCTTGGAATTTCGATCATTGTACCAACTTCGTACTTGAGGTCAGCGCCTGCTTCAGCGATAACTGCGTCAGCTGTTTCAACAACGATGTTCTTAACGAACTTTAATTCCTTAACCTCGCCAACCAGCGGAATCATGATTTCGGGAACGATTGTCCAGTCTGGGTGGTTCTTCTTAACGTTGATAGCAGCCTTGATAACAGCCTTTGTCTGCATCTTTGCGATTTCTGGGTATGTTACAGCAAGACGGCATCCACGGTGACCCATCATTGGGTTGAATTCGTGGAGTGAAGCGATAAGGTTCTTGATGTCTTCAACGCTCTTGTTCTGAGCCTTAGCGAGAGCAGCGATGTCAGCTTCTTCAGTTGGAACGAATTCGTGGAGCGGAGGATCGAGGAAACGGATACATACAGGGCAGCCTTCAAGAGCTTCGTAGAGAGCTTCGAAGTCAGCCTGCTGCATTGGTTCGATCTTAGCAAGAGCAGCTTCTCTTTCTTCAACTGTATCGGAGCAGATCATTTCACGGAAAGCAGCGATTCTGTCGGGATCAAAGAACATATGTTCTGTACGGCAAAGACCGATACCTTCAGCGCCTAATTCACGAGCCTTCTTAGCATCAGCAGGTGTATCTGCGTTTGTTCTTACCTTTAATACTCTGTACTTGTCAGCCCAAGCCATAATTCTGCCGAATTCGCCTGCGATTGTAGCGTCAACGGTTGGGATAATGCCATCGTAGATGTTACCTGTTGAACCGTCGATGGAGATCCAGTCGCCTTCGTGGAATTCCTTGCCTGCAAGTGTGAACTTCTTGTTAGCTTCGTCCATAGCAATGTCGGAGCAGCCTGATACGCAGCATGTACCCATACCACGAGCAACAACGGCTGCGTGAGATGTCATACCGCCGCGAACTGTGAGGATACCCTGTGAAGCCTTCATACCTGTGATGTCCTCAGGTGATGTTTCAAGACGAACTAAAACTACCTTCTTGCCGTTAGCCTTCCAGTTTTCAGCGTCCTCAGCTGTGAATACGATCTGACCGCAAGCAGCACCGGGGGAAGCGCCTAAGCCCTTGCCGATAGGTGTAGCAGCCTTTAATGCCTTAGCGTCGAACTGTGGGTGGAGCAGAGTGTCAAGGTTACGTGGTTCGATCATAAGAACTGCTTCCTGCTCTGTTCTCATTCCTTCGTCAACTAAGTCGCAAGCGATCTTGAGGGCAGCCTGAGCTGTTCTCTTACCGTTTCTTGTCTGGAGCATATAAAGCTTACCGTGCTCAACAGTGAACTCCATATCCTGCATATCTCTGTAGTGATCCTCCAGAGTCTTGCAAACGTTCTGGAACTGAGCAAAAGCCTCAGGGAACTTTTCAGCCATCTGAGCGATAGGCATAGGAGTACGAA
>JBJERI010000134.1:0-2478 GCA_051882195.1 Ruminiclostridium sp.
CAAAAGCGTTACCACTTCCACCAACAACTTGAAAAAAGCCACAAGACGGACTGCTGTCCTCACAAGCATAATCTTTCTTAGAACAGTTCCGACAAGCACTACACCCAATTTGAGACTTGCGTCAGCAAGTCTCTCAAGCCCGTCTCGCGGCGCATGAGCGAGTGCATTTCTTTTCCCTTTTCTTTGTGCAATCAAAGAAAAGGGCGAGGGGTTATTGCTCCATTATAATTACATAAAACATAATCAAGGGGGCGAGCAGCCCCCTTACAACCAAGTCAAAAATTACATAAAACACAAAACGGGGTCAAAAAAAGGGGGCAGCGCCCCACACATAAAAATCCCCTCGCCATAGGAATTGAAAGGGCATCCCCTTTCGAGTATAGCGAGGGTAATTTCTATAAGGGGCGAGCAGCCCCTGACTTTTTTATTCTCTGCCGCCTGTTCTTTCCTTAAGAATAACGTCGTGTGAGCCGCCCTCAACAATACTTGTTGCGGAAACAAGGGTCAGCTTGGCGTTCTTCTGGAAATCGGGAATGTTAAGACAGCCGCAGTTGCACATTGTGGAGCGCACCTTTGAAAGAGAGCGGTTTACATTGTCCTTAAGGCTGCCTGCGTAAGGCACATAGCTGTCAACGCCCTCTTCAAAGGACAGCTTCTTGTCGCCGCCCATATCGTAGCGCTGCCAGTTTCTTGCTCTGTTTGAGCCCTCGCCCCAGTATTCCTTAACGTAAGAGCCGTTAACCATAAGCTTGTTTGTGGGGGATTCGTCAAATCTTGCAAAATATCTTCCCAGCATAATGAAATCAGCGCCCATTGCAAGAGCAAGGGTCATATGGTAATCGTGAACGATACCGCCGTCGGAGCATACGGGAACGTAAATGCCCGTTTCCTCGAAATATTCGTCACGAGCCTTGCAAACCTCGATAAGAGCCGTTGCCTGACCTCTGCCGATACCCTTCTGTTCACGGGTAATGCAGATTGAGCCGCCGCCGATACCTACCTTTACAAAGTCAGCGCCGCAGTCTGCAAGGAATCTGAAGCCCTCCTTGTCAACAACGTTGCCTGCGCCTACCTTGACGGAATCGCCGTAGTTATCTCTTATCCACTTGATTGTAAGCTGCTGCCATTCGGAGTAGCCCTCGGAGGAGTCGATACAAAGCACGTCTGCACCTGCGTTTACAAGAGCAGGAACACGCTCCGCATAGTCACGGGTGTTGATGCCTGCGCCTACTATGTATCTCTTCTTTGCGTCAAGAAGCTCGTTTTTGTTTTCCTTGTGGGACTCATAGTCCTTGCGGAATACGAAGTAAAGCAGCTTGCCCTCAGCGTCAACGATTGGGAGAGAATTAAGCTTGTGGTCCCAGATTATGTCGTTTGCTTCCTTTAAGGTGGTTTCTGCGGGAGCAGTAATAAGCTTGTCCGCTGTTGTCATAAAGGTTTCAACCTTTGTATCCCTGTCCATTCTGGAAACACGGTAGTCACGGCTGGTAACAATGCCCACAAGCTTTGTGTCTGCTGTGCCGTCTTCCGTAACGGGCATTGTGGAATGTCCTGTCTTTTCCTTTAATTCAAGGACGTCAGCAAGGGTCATATCGGGGCGCAGATAGCTGTCGCTCTTTACAAAGCCCGACTTGTAGCTCTTTACTCGTGCAACCATTCCTGCCTCGTCCTCAATGCTCTGTGAGCCGTAGATAAAGGAAATGCCGCCCTCTCTTGCCAGCGCAACCGCCATTCTGTCGTCGGAAACCGACTGCATAATTGCGGAAACAAGGGGGATATTCATTGAAATCGGGGACTCCTCGCCCTTCTTGAACTTTACAACGGGTGTTTTCAGCGAAACGTTCGCAGGGATACACTTTGATGATGAATAGCCCGGTACAAGCAGGTATTCGCCAAAGGTATGTGATGGTTCATCGTAAATAAAAGCCATTTTGATAACGTCCTTTCTTTTATAACATTTTTCCTTATTAGTTTACAATTCGTTGCGGTTTTCAAGGGCACGCTGGAGCGTCACATCGTCAGCGTACTCAAGAGCCGAGCCTGCGGGAAGTCCGTAGGCAAGCCTTGTAACCTTGATTCCCAGCGGCTTTATGAGCCTGCTTATATAGGTAGCGGTAGCTTCTCCCTCAACGGTGGGGTTGGTTGCCATAATCACCTCGTCCACATCTCCCGAAAGCCTTGACAAAAGCTCCTTTATGCGTATATCGTTTGGCCCTATGTTTTCCATTGGGGACAAAAGCCCGTGGAGAACGTGGTAAACGCCGTTGTAGCCACCTGTTCTTTCAAAGGCGGAAACGTCCTTTGGCGCTTCAACAACGCATATTGTTCTGCTGTCCCGTCTTGGGTCGTCGCACACGCCGCACAACTCGTTTTCGGTGAAATTCTGGCATATTTTGCAGCAGCGCACCGATTTCCTTGCGGAAAGAATAGCTTCGGAAAACTCCTCAACCTCTTCAATAGGCATATTGAGAACGTGAT
>JBJERI010000135.1:0-11555 GCA_051882195.1 Ruminiclostridium sp.
TGAAAACTCGCCTATCTTCTTTTTCATGGGAAGTCCGAGACGCTCCAAATACTGAGCATAAACAGCGTTATCCCAACGAGGATAGATGCCCTCAAATATACGAGCCATATCCTTTGCATTGAAAACATCGTGAAAGGGCAATTCATCAAAAACAACGGAAATCCGTTCCTTGATTTCCTGTTCGTGCTGAAGATGATCAAGCCCCAGCAGCTTTATTTCTCCCTCGTCAATGCTTATAAGGTTCAGCAGACTGCGGATTGTTGTGGTTTTTCCTGCACCGTTCTGCCCGATAAAGCCCATAATTGAGCCTTTGGGCACATTGAAGCTGATGTTATCCAGCGTAAATCCGCTGTATTTTTTTGTAACGCCTGAAATTTCAATCGCGTTTTCATAAGTAGCCATGGTCATTCTCCTCCGTTTACAAGGTCCAGCAGTTCGTGAAGCTCCTGCATAGTGATTCCCGTCTTTCGCGCTTTTTCGCCTGCCTCCATAAGCAGGGATTCAATCTGCTTGATCTGTTCTTCACGGAACAGCTCTAAATTCTGCGCCTTTACGAAAGAGCCCTTGCCTGTGAACGATTCAATAAATCCGTCACGCTCAAGCTCCTCGTATGCACGCTTGGTAGTCATAAAGCTGATATGGAGTTCAACGGCAAGATTCCGCATAGACGGGAGCATTTCCCCCTCTTTCAGCTTGCCCTCCAGTATCAGCGTCTTGATCTGGTTTACAATCTGCAGATAGATTGCCTCGCCGTTTGCGTTACTGATGTTGATATTCACTTTAGTGTACACTCCTTGGGGATAAATACCTGCAAGCCTTCCGGACAGCTGTGCAAGTATAAATTGTATAACCTCTATGTATACAATTATATCATCCGACTTACAGCTTGTCAATAGGCTTTATGAAATATGTTTATAACACCGTAAATCAAAGTTACAGCGCCTCGGTATCAGTATTGTTTTATATATGTTTACAACAAAAGAAAAAAGCTGCGTAGTGATTATCTACACAGCCTTTCGGTACTTACGATAAAACTTATTTGTCGGGCGTTCAATAAAAGTAAGGCTTTTGGCAATCCAGCCTCGTCGACTATTTATCTGATTTACAGATATTTTTCTTGGCGGTCGAAACATAATTTTTTGTCAATGCCCATAAGAACGCAGCTTTTATGTATTGTCAGAAATCAATGTTGTTTACGTCTGAATTTGCAAGGAGAATTTCCTTTTTCGGTACACGCTTGATAGGCGAGTAATCAAACTTCTTGCAGGAATCATAAGGCTTTACCTCGCCGAATTTTGAACAGGAAATCTTATCGCTGTCTATTGCCTTGCCGAAAGAGCAGTATTTGCAGGCAGGCTTGATGTTGTTTCCGAATAATTTCTTCTTAGCCAATTTGAAAACCCCTTTCAAATGATTTTACCTAATGGTTTTATTACATTATATCACAGTAATCAAAAATAATCTACACCTTTTTTGAATTTTTTAGTAGAATTTTTAATAAAATTATTGTCATTACCAACAAAAAGAAAGAGCCGAAAGGATTTTGCGCTGAGGTAAAGGAAATTGCCGCCGCGCTGTCGGAGTCAGCTGAAAAATCAATAAGTCGAGTAAAGCCATAGCAAATCAAGCCGCTGAGCAGGGCGACAGGTATTCTTGCGGCAAGAAATGAGCCAAGAGGAAGTCTTCCCCTGTTTATTGCCGCCGCCTGCATTAAAATGCACACGCCCCCAAAGGAAAAAATAACCGCCATATATGGAAGAAGATAGGACAGACCGCTTTGGAGAAAGGTTATGTTGCTTATTTCAAAGGCGGATTTAATCAGTACAGCGGTAACATTACCGAGAGTATCGGCGATGAGCTTTTCCAAGCCGGTTACAGTAAAAATCCGCAGGATAACATTAAAGGCGAGAATCATTATAC
Source organism: Ruminiclostridium sp. (assembly GCA_051882195.1). Taxonomy (GTDB): domain Bacteria; phylum Bacillota; class Clostridia; order Oscillospirales; family Ruminococcaceae; genus Ruminiclostridium_E. The sequence continues at coordinate 1,921 of JBJERI010000135.1, forward strand.
ATATTATATATAGGGATTTTCCCGAGGAATAAACCGCATCGTTAAAGCTTTCAAGGGTAATTCTTATATCGCCGCTTTTTGTGGTTTTGGGAAGAGGCTCTTTACGGGTAAGTACAATTGCCATGATAACGCAGGCAAGCATATTTGAAAAATAAACCGCCAGTCCCGCTTCAATGCAGGAAAAAAGCTGCGTTCCCACAATTGAAACCACAAAGGCGGGGCTTGAACAATAACAAAAGCAGACTGCTTTTTTATTAATTGCGGAATAATTTTTATTATACGCAATGTTATCACACAAAAGCTTGATTCCCACAGGATAACCGCCTAACAGACTAAGCATAAAAATAGAAAAACTCTCAATGTCAAGGCGTATAAAATGCCTGCAAACTATGTGCAGAGGACGGAAAAGGGTTCTGTAAATTCCCGTGCTAATTATAAACTGGGATAAAATCATAAAGGCGAAAAGGGAGGGGATTATTACGGTCAGGCAGGAGGAAATGCTTGTTCGTATTGAATCCCCGACGCCCTTTGCGTCAAAAATAAGAAATATACACATTGCCGCCGAAATGCAGACCGAGGCAGCTTTTTTCACCGTTCTGTTCATATTGTACCTTTCCTTGCATATCCTTTTTTCAAAATCATATATATTATTGAGGCGGTGAAAAAATGAATATAAAAAAGCTTGCAGATAAATATGAACAAATAAGACTGGACAGTCACAAGCATTCCTATTTGCAGATAACGGACAACAGGGAGCTTACCGTTGAGTGCTGCAAGGGCATTATCCGATACGACGAAAACTGCATTAAAATAAGAACAGCCGCAGGACTGCTGATGATAATAGGTTTTGAACTTAATATGAAGAATTTCAGCACAGAGGGCGTTATTATAAGAGGGAAAATAAGCTCGCTGACCTTTGAAGACGAAGCATAGGAAAGGGACGGACAATGAGAGGAAGCTACATAATTTTTTCCGCAGTAGGTAACGACTACGAGAAATATATTTCCGCACTTATTGAAAAGGGCGTAAGGATAATAAATTCCTATCAAAGCAAAAATATACTCTATGTAAAAATATACCCAATGTATTATGAAGCGGCGGCAAAAACAGCTCGGAAGCTTCATATCAGAACAAAGGTAGTAAAGCGGAGCGGTTTATATTTTCTCCTTAGAAAATACAGAAAAAGATACGGAATAATTCTCGGTGTGCTGACATTTTTTGCAATAATAACCATAATGTCCGACCATATATGGGATATAAGAATAAGCGGTAACAGCGAGGTTTCGGAAAATCAGATACTTGAAGTGCTTAGGGAAAACGGGGTTTACTGGGGTGCAAGCGCAAAGGGCATTGACGGAAATCGGCTTGAAATTCTGGCACGGCTCGAAATACCCCAGCTTGCATGGATAAGCATTGAGAAAAACGGCAGCGTTATCAACGTTAAAATAAGCGAGCGCATAAAAACGGAAAAGGCGGAAATCCCCTTAAGCCAGCCCTGCAACATTGTAGCCGCCCACGACGGGCAGATAATCAACACCGAGGTTTATTCTGGACAGCTGCTTTTTCCCATAGGAAGCGGCGTTGCGGAGGGTCAGCTTATTGTAAGCGGAGTTGTGGAGGACGGCGGCGGAAACAATATGCTGCTTCACGCCAATGCAAAAATAATTGCGGAATACACCGAAACGGTGGAGTTTTCAATGCCCTTTACCACAACTGAAAAGGTGCTTAGCGGAAATAAATCCACTATGGATTACCTGAAGTTTTTCGGTATGAAAATCCCTCTTGGCTTTGGGCTTGAGGAATATTCCTCCTCAAAATTCACCGAGGAAACCAAAAAGGTTACCTTCCTTGGAATTGAAATGCCATGGAAAATAATTACCCAGACCGCAATGGAATACACAATCGTTGAGGTAACAAGAACAGCCGACGATGTAAGGGCGCTGCTGAAAAATCAGGTTGAGAATTATCGGGAGAATTTTCTAAAGGATACAGAAATCGTAAATCAGAACTGCACTTTTGAAGCAAGCGACAGGGGAATGACCGTCAAAGCCGAATTTGTAGTGAGAGCCGACATTGCACAGCCGAAAGAAATTTCAATTATTTCATAAATAGGTCTTTAAATTGAGAAGAAAATGTGTTATACTAAAGAATAATAATACTCTGAAATCAGAAATGAGGATAAAATCAATGGCGGAAAAAAGCATTACACTTAACAGAATGGAACACATCAGCTCGATTTTCGGCGATTTTGATGAAAATATAAATATACTTCAAAAGGAATACGGCGTTGTAATTTTCAGCAGAGGAACGGACATAAAAATCACAGGCGCAGACGAAAACGTCAGCCGTGCCGCTTCCGCCGTTGAAAGCCTTATCAAGCTGCTTGACAAGGGCGAAACTATAACCGACCAGAGCGTGCGCTACGTTATCAGTATGGTTAACGACGGAACAGAGGAGCAGGTGGTAAAGCTTGCCTCCGACTGTATCTGCGTAAGCTTTACGGGCAAGCCTATCAAGCCCAAAACTCTTGGTCAGAAAAAATACGTTGATTCCATAAAAGGAAATACCATTACATTCGGCGTTGGTCCTGCAGGTACTGGCAAGACCTATCTTGCGGTTGCTCTTGCGGTAAGGGCTTTCAAGGCTCACGAAATACAGCGCATTATACTTACCCGCCCCGCCGTTGAAGCGGGAGAAAAGCTGGGCTTTTTGCCCGGAGATTTGCAGAATAAGGTTGACCCCTATTTACGCCCCCTTTACGACGCACTTTTTGAAATGATGGGAGCTGAAAATTATCAGCGCAATCTTGAAAAGGGCTTTATTGAGGTAGCGCCCCTTGCCTATATGAGAGGACGTACCCTTGACGACAGCTTCATTATTCTTGACGAAGCCCAGAATACCACTCCAGAGCAGATGAAAATGTTCCTTACACGTCTTGGCTTCAACAGCAAAATGGTTATAACGGGGGACGTTACTCAGATAGATTTGCCCGATACAAGACGTTCGGGTCTGGTGGAGGCAATTAAGGTGCTGAAAAACGTGGATGGAATCTCAATCAACCGCTTCAGCGAAAAGGACGTTGTAAGACACAGACTTGTTCAGGATATTGTGAAGGCTTATGAAAAATACAACACAGAGCTTATGAAGAAAGCCGACAGCAGGACGGATAAAAGAAACAAGTAATTGAACAGAAAGGACAGCCTAATGAGTCAGGTAAAGCTTTCGGTAAAAAACGATCAGAAAAAAATTGCAGTACCTAACGGACTGCGTACTATTATAAGAAAATGCTGCGAGCAGGCGCTTAAAGAGGAGCAGTTCACTGAACCTGCCGAGGTCAGCGTTACCTTTGTTGACAATGAGGAAATACGTCAGCTCAACAACGAATTTCGCGGCAAGGACAGCGCAACGGACGTTCTGTCCTTTCCTCTTGGAGAAAACGGGGAATACGACCTTAATCCCGAAACAGAGCGGTATATGTTAGGGGATATTGTAATTTCTCTTGAACGTGCGGAGGAACAGGCTAAGGAATTCGGACATTCCTTTGAACGAGAGGTAGCTTTTTTAACCACTCATTCAATGTTTCATCTTTTAGGCTACGACCATGTAAACGGGGGCGAGGAAGAGCAGCTTATGCTTGCAAAACAGAAAAAAGTGCTTGACGATTTAGGGATAACAAGGGACTGAAATGGATAAGCTGTACAGTCTTGCAAAAAGCTTTAAATACGCATTTAACGGCATTCGCTTCTGTGTGCGCCACGAAAAAAATATGCGTATCCATATTGTAGCCACCCTTTATGTGCTATACTTTTCCCAGTTCTACAATTTCACAAGAGCAGAGTATATTCTGTTGATTCTGACCTGCGTAATTGTGCTATCGCTGGAAATGCTGAACACGGCAATCGAGGTGGTTATCGACAAGGTTTCCCCCGAATACAGCGCCCTTGCAAAGGTGGGAAAGGACGTTGCGGCAGGAGCGGTATTTGTTTCGGCATTGGCGGCGGTAATAATAGGCGTGTGCCTTTTTTGGGACATTGACACGTTCAGAATTATGTGGGAATATTTCACGGGAGATATTTTCAATTTAGCAATGCTTGCAGGAGCTTCAGGCTGCGCTTTCCTATTCATAAATAGCGCAAAGAAACGAAAAATCAAAGGAAAAATAAACAAATGAGGACTTGTTCATATTTTGATATAATATGAACAAAAGAGAGGATAGTATGACAAAATCAGTATTTGTTGCAATAACAGGCAGGGCAAACGCAGGAAAATCTTCCCTGACTAACCTGCTTGTGGGGGAAAAAATCGCAATAGTGAGCGAAAAACCACAGACCACCCGCACCCGTATTAACGGCGTGCTTACAAAGGGCGAAACCCAGTTTGTGTTCATAGATACGCCGGGTATGCACAAAGCCCAGACTAAGCTTTCGGAGCAGATGGTAAAATCAATCAGAAACAGCATTGACGACGTTGACGTGGCTATTCTTATGGTTGACTGCACCAAGAAAATGTCGCAGATTGAGCAGGAGCTTATTGAGGGCTTCAGGCAGCGAAAGCTTGACGCAATCCTGCTTTTAAACAAGGTTGACTTGATTAAGGACAAGACTGCACTTCTCAAAATAATTCAGGAGTACAGCTCCCTTTATGACTTTGCGGAAATTGTTCCTATCAGCGTAAAAAACAGAACAAACACAGAAGCAATTCTGCCTGCAATTGAAAAATACGCCAAGGAATCGCCCCATTATTTCCGTGACGATCTGCCCACCGACCAGCCCGAAAAAATATGGCTTGGTGAAATTGTCCGTGAAAAAATCCTCCGTACAATGTACGAGGAAGTGCCTCACGGAACGGCTGTTGTTGTTGAAAGTCTTGAATTCAACAAGACAAACAAGGGCGAGCCTATTGTTGACATAGGACTTGTGATTATCTGCGAAAAGCAGTCCCACAAGGGTATGATTATCGGCAAAAACGGCGCAATGCTGAAGAAAATCGGCTCGATTGCCCGTGCTGAAATGGAAGATTATTTTGAAAGCAAGGTCAATATGAAGCTGTGGGTCAAGGTCAAGGAGGACTGGCGCAACCGTGAATCCGCCATTGCCGACTTGGGACTTAGCGCTGAATAATATGCTTGTTACCGTTGACGGAATTGTAATCGGACGGCGCAATATTGGCGAGAACAACTGCTTTTTAGATATTCTCACAAAGGAATACGGAGTAATTGAGGTTATCGCCCACGGCGCAAACAAAATCAACAGCAAAAATGCAGGTTCAACCGCTCTTTTTTCATACGCGACCTTTTGTATGAACAAAAGCGGGTTAAAATACACCATAAACAGCACCCAGCCCAAATACAGCTTCCACAAGCTTAGCTACGAGCTGGAAAAGCTGTCCCTTGCCGCATATTTTGCGGAGGTTTTGCGGTACACCTCTGCAAGCGAGCAGTCGGAGGAAGATATACTGCGTTTTTTCGCAATAACGCTGTTTGAGCTTGAAAAATCAAAGCGTCCCAATGAGCTTATAAAGGCTGTTTTCGAGCTGAGGCTTGCAGGCATACTGGGTTTTCTGCCCGACTTGCGTGCTTGTTCACAATGCGGCTGTTATGAGAACGAACTGATGTATTTCAGCTTTGCCGACAGCTCCATAATATGTAAGGACTGCTTAACGGAGGAACTGCGTTCGGAGGACGATTTTCCCTTATCGCCCTCATTGCTTTACACCCTCCGTTATGTGACTTATTCCCCACTGGATAAGATTTATGGCTTTGAACTGAAAGAAGAAACCTTATTGCAATTTTCCGAATTTTCGGAGAAATATTTACTTAAACATTTAGACAGAGGCTTTAAAAGCCTTGATTATTACAAAGGATTATTGATAAAATGAAAAGATCGTATAAAAAACTGGAACTGGACAAGGTTCTGGAGCTGCTGGCAAATCAGGCGTGGAGCGATACCTGCCGTGAACGTTTGCTTGCTCTTGAGCCCTCCTTTGATATTGACAGGGTAAAAGAGGAAATGGCGAAAACCGACGACGCTTTCGTATTGTCAAGCAAATTCGGCACGCCCCGCTTTTACAAGATAAAAGACGTTTGCGCCAGCGCAAAGCACGCCCAGTCGGGAGCTTTGCTGTCCCTTAGAGAGCTTATGGACATAGGGCTTGTTCTTCACGAAATAAGCGGTTTGTGCGGCTGGCGTTCACAATGTGAAAGTATGCTGAACAATCTTGAGGAATATTTCAGCCTGCTTACCCCCAACAAGCCACTTGAAGAAACTATTTCCAACTCCATAATCTCCGAGGAGGAAATTTCCGATGACGCAAGCCCCGAGCTTGCACGCATAAGAAAGACCATTAACCGTCGTGGAATGCAGATACGGGAACAGCTTGACAAGATAATCAAGTCCCAGAACAATCAAAAATTTTTGCAGGAAGCGCTTATTACTCAGCGTGACGGACGTTATGTTGTTCCCGTCAAGGTGGAGCACAAGAATGAAATCAGCGGTCTTGTGCACGATACCTCAGCCAGCGGCGCAACACTTTTTATTGAGCCAATGGCGGTTGTTGAGGCAAACAACGACATTCGTGTGCTGAAATGCGAAGAGCAGGCGGAAATCGAGCGCATTGTCCGTGATATGTCAAACAGAGTTGGCGAATTTGCGGATTTGCTTATTGAAAGCTACAATGCGGCTATGGAGCTTGAAATGCGCTTTGCAAAGTCAAATTTTGCGGCAAAAATGAAAGCTACCACCCCAATAATCTGCGAGGATGCCGTACTTGAACTGAAAAAAGCAAGACACCCTCTTATAAACAGCGAAACGGTTGTTCCTATTACCATAACTTTAGGAACAAATTACACCAGCCTTATTGTAACAGGCCCCAATACGGGCGGTAAAACCGTTGCCTTAAAGACGGCGGGACTGCTTACTCTTATGACAATGTGCGGGCTGATGATTCCTGTAACAGACGGAAGCAGAGTAGGCGTTTTTGACGATGTGCTTGCGGATATAGGCGATGAGCAGAGCATTGAGCAAAGCCTTTCCACCTTCTCCTCTCATATGACAAATATTATTTGGATTATGAAGCGTGCCTGCGAAAAGACATTGGTGCTTATCGACGAGCTTGGCTCGGGCACAGACCCTATCGAGGGCGCAGCGCTGGCGGTTTCCATACTAACTTACCTTAAGGATAAGGGCTGCCGTGTTATTGCCACAACCCACTATCAGGAAGTAAAAATGTTCGCCATTGAAACAGAGGGGGTTGAAAACGCCTGCTGTGAATTTGACGTAAATACACTTCAGCCTACCTATAAGCTTATTGTAGGCGTTCCCGGCAAGTCTAACGCTTTTGCAATCGCACAGCGCCTTGGTATGCGGACTGACGTTATTGCCAGCGCAAAGGAGCTTGTCAGCGAGGAAAACAAGCGTTTTGAAAAGGTCGTGGAAGAGCTGGAAAAGTCACGGCAGGAGCTTGAAAAGCTTAAGGAAAGCATTGCTGTTGAGGAGCGCAAGACCCGTGACCTTACAAGGCAAATGGAAGAACAGCGAGCCGCAATGGAAAAGGATAAGGAGCGTCAGCTTGAAATTGCCCGTCAGAAGGCTATGAGCATTGTGGAAGAGGTTCGCTTCAATGCCGATTTGCTTATGGAGGATCTTGAAAAGCTGAAAAAGGAAAAGGATAAGGCGGATTTCTCCCAAAAGGTAATCAACGCCCGTTCACAAACCAAGCAGGCTATGAACAAAATGTTCAAAATGGCGGATCCTGTAGTTGAGCGGAAAAAGGAAAAATACAAGCTGCCGAGAGAGCTTAAGCTTAAGGATATGGTCAAACTTATGGACATTAACCAGACCGGAACGGTTGTTTCGCTGCCTGACCCAAGCGGAAATCTTTTCGTGCAGATAGGTATGATAAAAACCAAAACCAAGCTGGACAATCTGCAGCTTATTGAGGAAGCCGCCGCTCCTGCCAAGTCGCAGAAGAAAAAATCTTCGGGCGTAGGCAAACAGCTTCAGTCCAATATGAACCGCAAGAGCAGCATGGAGCTTGACATTCGAGGAATGATGACCGACGAGGGCATTATGGAGGTGGACAAGTTTATCGACAACTGTATTCTTGGCGGTATCAAGATGATTACAATAATTCACGGTAAAGGTACAGGCGCCCTCAGAGCCGCTGTTCATCAGTATTTAAAGACCAACAAGGCGGTAAAAAGCTATCGTCTTGGAGTTTTCGGAGAGGGCGAAGCGGGCGTTACCGTAGTTGAGCTTGAATAAAAGGATGATAGAATGATTATAAGGAAAATGGAAAAGGCAGACATTGCTGCCTGTGCGGATATTTTGTGCAGCGTTTACAACAACGAATTGTGGCAATGCCGATGGAGCAGGGAAACCGCTTCCGCATATCTCTCCGATTTCTTCAATATGGCAAAATTTGTCGGCTATGTGGGCGTTGAGGACGGCGAAATCATAGGCGGAATTTTCGCTCACGAAAAAATATGGTGGAACAACGGCGAGGTTTTTGTGGAGGAAATGTTCATTAAGCCTCAATTGCAGCGAAAGGGCTTAGGCTCTCTTCTTTTGGAACAGGTGGAGGAGTACGTTAAGGAAAAGGGATTGGCAGGAATTACTCTTTCCACAAACAAATATGCTCCCGCACCGAATTTTTACCGTAAAAACGGCTTTGCTGACTGCGAACACGTTTTGTTTATGGCAAAGGAAGTCTGATAAATGAGAAAGTCCGGGAAGATTTATCGTCTTCTCGGACTGTTTTTAATTTGTTCTTCTTACCTCGCAAGGCAGCTCGGAAAATACCTTGCGGCAATATTTCTGGAAGTTTCTCGGACGTCTGCGGTCATCGAAATGCTCTAAAATTCCTTTTACAAATTCCCGCCTGATTTCATTTTCGCAAGGGTAAACGGTGTTGTAAAATCTTAACACCACAACCGAGGTTTCAAAACACTCGCCCTTGTAGCAGAAATTGCCGAAGCAGGTATTTTTTATACGGTCACGGGTCATTTTAAGCATATCATCTATAAAGCCGCTGGGTCTGCCTAATATTCCCAGTATACGCATTATTTCAAGCTCGTAGGAATTTTCCGCAAGGGCAACCGAATTGGGCGAAGCGCCGATAATGTGTTTCATTTTCTTTTTTCCCTCGGAGTTGGGTATAAAGAATTTCGGAAATACATCACGGTTTTTGCCCGAAACAACTCTTGATTCGTTCATATTGTTAAGGAAGGTATGAACAATTTCGGAACATTCCTCTCGGGTAAATCTTTTGCCCGAGTCAATTTCAGCAGAGGTCTTTAAAAGCAAATCAATCTGTTTCATTTTTGTTCATCTCACTAAAATATATTTCCGCAAGGCAAGAGAAATAATTACGCTTATCATTTTCGGAAAGCTCCTTGCTTTTGATTATATCCCTGAATTCCGAAAGACTGTCAAAGGCTCTCTGAAGCTGTGCGTTGTCGCTTTCAGAGCCGTAAATAAACCGCTCCTCGCTGTTCATTACAAGGCTCATATTGTCATCAAGGAGAAAGCTTTTATCCACCTCAAGCGCCGCCGCCAGCTTGTCTAAAACGCTGCCCTTGGGTATTCTTTCGCCCCCAAGATAGTTGGCAAGCGCTCTGTATGTAATACCCGCCTTTT
>JBJERI010000136.1:0-2397 GCA_051882195.1 Ruminiclostridium sp.
GGAGTATGCTTTGATGAACTGTCCCAGGACGACAGCCTTTCGCTTATTGAGATCAATTCCGCACTTTCATCGGTGTCTGCGGAAATGACGGATAAATTTGAATTTATCGGATTTGACGCCTGCCTTATGGCGACCCTTGAAACAGCCAATATACTTGTGCCTTACGCAAGATACATGTATGCTTCCGAGGAAACTATGAGCGGTTCGGGCTGGGATTACGTTGATTTCCTTAATTTCCTTGTAAAAAATACCTATACCGATGGCGCAAAGATAGGAAAAGCGCTTTGCGGCAGAATGTATGATTATTATATTGACGAAAACCTTAACGATGGAATGACCTTTTCTGTTACCGATCTTTCTATGATAGACGACCTTTTGACCCTGTTCAACGAAACTGCGCAGGAGATTTACGACGGCGGATATATGAATGAAATTGCCCGTGAAATTTACAAGGCGGACAATTTCGGCGGCAACAACAAAAGCGAGGGTTATTTTAATATGGTTGATCTGCTGGGTCTGCTTAACGCCGCTTCAGAGTATTGCCTGACTGCGGAGGATACAATTGAGGCGCTGAACAATGCGGTGATTGAAAAAACAAGCGGCTCGGTTCACAAGAACGCAGGAGGACTTTCCCTTTATTATCCTCTTTCCGCCAACAGTGCAGAGGAGCTGGCAGAGTTTGCGGGAATATGCACAAGTACATATTATCTTGCCTTTACCGACCTTATGGCTTACGGCGCAACGGGCGAGGATGTTTATGACTATGACAACAGCTGGATAAACGAGGATATTGACAATCTCAGAAACATTAGCTATTCATTCAGCGGAGAGATTGAACAGGAAGAAGTTAGTCCTCTGGACGAGGATAGCTTGATTGAAATTTCCGAAATTTATTTTGACGAGGACGGAACCTACACGGTACAGCTTTACAGTACCGACTATTTCAGCTATGCGACCTGCGGACTTTTCACCCTCACCGAAGACGGAGAAATGTATAGCTTCGGCGAGGACGACGAGGTTTATACTGACCTTGACGATATGCTGCTTCAGGACTGCTTTGACGGATCGTGGCCATCTATTGGAGACGTTCCAATCTGTATTCATATAGTAAGCAAAAACGATGAAAAGAGCGTTTACACCTGTCCCATAAAGCTTAACGATACAGTGACTAATCTGCGTTTTGAGTATGATTTTACCGAGGAAAAATGGAACGTTTTAGGCGCATGGGATGGTGTTGATGCTGCTTCGGGAATGGCGTCAAGAGAGATTATCGAAATAAAGGACGGCGACACAATAACTCTGCTGTACAGCAATGTTTCATCAGGCGAAAATACTTTCTATTCAGGCGAAAGCTTTACGGTTGACGGCGAGCTTACAATTGAATACAAGCCTCTTCCTGCGGGAGAATACAACTATGCAATGAACCTTTACGACGTTTACGGAAAGCAATACTCTACGGATTTTGTAACCTTTACCTGCGATGAAAACGGAGAGGTTTATTACGACCCGGGAGAGCTTGATAATTTGCAGGAAGAGGAAGAAGATACCGATGAAACAGATGATGAATCGTCTGATGAAGCGGATACGGTCAGTGATGAAGAATAATCTGCAATGAAAAATCCCTCCGACATTTTAGTTTGTCGGAGGGATTTGCTGTATTTACTGTTTGTTGAGAAATGGTATTTTATTGAGTAGCTTTCTGAAAAGCAAGGCAAAAATCAAGCCGAATACCGTACCGAAAATTGCTCCCGCAATAACGTCCGTGGGGAAATGAACATACAGATAAAGCCTTGAAAAACCCACTAATACCGAGAAAATAAGAGCGGGAATACCAAACCGCTTGTCCGTCAGCATAAGTGACATTGCCGCCGCAAAGCATATAGCGGTGTGGCTTGAGGGAAAGGAAGTGCCCGAGGGTGCAGAAACAATCAGCGCAAATTCCGCCGCAATATAGGGACGCTCACGCATTATCAGCAGCTTGATAATCAGTTCCGTTATGAGAACGCACAATCCCACGCATAATATAAGATTTATGCCGCTCTTGCGGTATTTTTTTATAAACAGGAATACAACCGCAATTACCGCCCACAAAATCCATCCTCCAAGTGATGAAATTATTTTCATTGCGGTATCCATAAAGCCGCAGCTGAAATGCTCCTGAATGAAATTCAGCACGGAAAAATCCCATTGTAAAATTGAATCAAGCATTATTCTCCGTTCACCTCGTCAAGATAAGCCTGCATTTCGGTAAGGCTCATTTTAAGCCCCATCATTGTAATAATGTTCCGCAGCATAAAAAAGTCGATTCCCGTAAGCGCTTCGGAAATATCCGCATTTTTGTCGCTTTTTTCAATGCCCATACGCTTGTAAATTTCGTCTGCAAGAATATAGCCCTTG
>JBJERI010000137.1:0-11410 GCA_051882195.1 Ruminiclostridium sp.
CTGCGGAAAAAGCACCTTTATGCGCTGTCTTAATCTTATGGAGCAGCCAACCTCGGGCAGAATTTTTATTGACGGGCAGGACATTTTAGACAAGAAAGCAGACGTGTGCAGGCTAAGACAAAAAATGGGAATGGTTTTCCAGTCCTTTAATCTGTTTTCCCACCTTATGATAATAGAAAACATAATGCTTGGCCCTGTAAACCTGCTTAAAATGAGCAGACAGCAGGCTTACGAGGAGGGTATGCGGCTGCTGGATATGGTGGGGCTTGGAAGCAAGGCCTTTGCCTATCCCGACGAGCTTTCGGGCGGTCAGAAGCAGCGTGTCGCTATTGCAAGAACTCTTACGATGAAGCCTGAAATAGTGCTTTTTGACGAGCCTACCTCCGCTCTTGACCCTACAATGGTAAGCGAGGTTTTGTCGGTTATAAGACGGCTTGCAAACGATGGGCTTACAATGATGATAGTTACCCACGAAATGAACTTTGCAAAAAACGTTTCCAACAGGGTTTTCTATATGGACGAAAAGGGGATTTACGAGGACGGCACTCCCGAAATGATTTTCGACAATCCCCAAAAGCCTAAAACCATTGATTTTATCTACAAGATAAGAACCTGCCGTTACCGAATTGAGGACAGAAAATTCGACCTTTACGCCTTTAACGGCGAGGTACAGGAATTTCTCAAAAAGCAGCTTTTCCCCGAAAGAAAGATGAACAGGCTTCTGCTCCTTTGCGAGGAGGTAATTTTCAACATTTTGTTCAGTAATTTCGGTGAAAAATTCGCGCCCATAGACTTTACTCTGCGGTATTCCGAGCAAAAGGACGAAACCGTGCTTGAATTTGACTGCCAGCTGATTGAAGAACAATATTATGAAAAAGGCGACGGAATTTCGCTGGCAATTCTGAAGAACTACGCAAGAGAGATTGTCTGCGAAAAAGGCGTGATTAAAATAACCATATAACAGCCTTTCGGATAAAAAGCAAGCCCCTGATGATAAAACATCGGGGGCTGATTTTTGCCTTTTCTGAATATTTCCGCTATTGCTATACGGTAAAACCGTGATTATGCGCCGATAGCCTTGTAGCTCTTGAAGAGGAATACAAGGTAAAGAATGTTTGCAATAAGCTCAATAATAGCAACTATTACAAGAAGAATGGCTGCGATTGCGCCGATAAGAGGAATTACGGACAGAATGCTGAGAACCATTCCTGCAATTGCACAGATCATTACAATTTTCCAGACGTTCATACCTTTTTTTGCAACGTCTTCAGCGTTAAGGCTTTTAAGAATGTTTACAGAGGTTGTAATAATATAGTATGTAACAACAAGGTCGAATATTGTTACCACAACCTGAACAAGGTTGGAAATAATAGTGCCTGCAACCGGAATAAAGGATACGCAGGCAGCAACAACAGCAGCAACAAGAGAAAGGATTGTGAACAGGAACGCCTTTTTGTAGCCTGCGTCGTCCTTGCCTGCGGTGTGAACGCCCACAATGGAAATAATTGCGCAAGCGATTGACGCTAATGAACCCACAAATCCGACAAACGGAATCATTGTAAATGCGGCAGCGATGATTGCTGCAATTTCTGCCCAGAACATCATTTTAAGTCCCTTGGCAGCGTTAGGATAATTGCTCATAAAAGTTACCTCCGAAATTTATTATTTCTTTATATAAAAACGGCTTATTTATAATATAACGCCGTCACTTTTTTAGAAAAATAAATTTATTTTTGATTTTATTATACATCAACAAGGGCAAGAAAAGGACAACAAATTTAACAAAAATGTGTATTATCTTTAAAAATAACAAATAATTGTTTAGTTTGCCCAATTTCCGAAAACTCATCAATCCTTAGATTTGTATGAATACAACTCGGAGGGCATGAAAACAAAGCAGATCTCCTGGGATGAAAACGAAAATATGACAGAGGAAACCTTGTACGAGCAAAACAAAAAATCTGCTTGTAAAGGAAACCGTTTTCGGTCCGGATTCTACTCTTAAAGAACAGGTTATCTATGAATTATTACGTAAACGGCTGCGAAGAGCGTCATTATGACAGCGCAGGAGTACTTACAGGCATAATCATAAGCGAAACCACATACGATGAGGAATAAGCTTCTTGTGGGCATAGAACTGCTTTAATTGCTTTCTCGACAGCATTTAGAGCAGCGTATGGACGTTTTGACAAACAACAAAAAAGGCTTGAACATCACGCTCAAGCCTTTTTGTTATTTTACAGTTGTTCCGGGGAAATAATAATCCAATATCTGTTCGTAATTGTAGCCGTACACGTTTGCAAGGTTGTCTGCGCCGTACTGCACAAAGCCAACGCCGTGACCGTAGCCGTAGGTTGTAAAGGTAAAGCTGTCCGAGCCTTCGTCATAGCTTATTTCAAAGCAGGCGGATTTCAGGTCGAAGCTCATTATCTTCTCACGGAAAACACGTCCCGTAATGGCAACGTTCTTTGAGCCGTTGTTGTAGGTAGTCTGTCCGCCCACGGTCATATTGCCCACAAAAACATTGTCAACGTAGGTGTTTATCTCAAACCATTCAGACGGGTCGCCCTCAAGCTGTATTCCCGTTGTATCAAGGACACGCTGCTTTATGTCGCCGGCGGTAAAGGTCTTTGTAACGCCGTAATTCGGGTCATAGTCCTTGTCAAGCTCGCATATTCTGCTTCGCAGATATGGGTAATCAACGCCCCATACGTTATAGGAGGAGGCGGTGTAGCCGGGAGTTGAGGAGCAGTAAACGGATTGTATAAGCTTTCCATCGTAATAAATCGCCTTGCCGATTATTTCGTTTACACATTCCTTCACCCTTGAATTGGGTGTTGACATTGCAACAACGGCGTTTGTTCCGTTTTCGTTGTAATATTTAACGTAGGTGTAAGCGGCGATTGCCTGCGCCTTTATTGCTTCTTTGTTAAATGAACCGCCTATTTCCGCCATTGTCACCCGTGCGATAATGTCGGCGGCGTCCCCTGTTACAACGCTTCCGTTGTATAATACTGATAAGGTTTCACCCGTGTCGCTGTCCTCGTCGTCCTCCACGTCCTCTACATCGTCCTCGTCGGGAATAAGCTCCTCGCTGTCGCCTTCGTCCTCTTCATCGGGAGCAAGCTCGCCGTCATCGGAAGCTGTGGTTGTTTCTGCGGTTGTAGTGGGAGAGGTGGTTGTTGTAGTGGGAGGTGGTGTGGTTGTGGTGACAGCCGTTGTTGTGGTTTCAGCGGTAGTTGTCGCCGCAGTGGTGGTCGTGGTTTCGTAGGTTTCAATTATTGCCTCTAAATCAGGGGGAGCGGTGGTAGTGGTGGTTGCAGGCTCGGTGGCTTCAATGGGCGCTGCCGTAAAGGAATAATCCGCAAATCGGGGCTTGCCTATATTTGTTACATCAAGGGTGGTTGAATATGTAACGGGGGCGGTGCTGTCCGTCTGAACAGGCGTTGTTTCGGGACTTTCCGCCGTTGTTTCAGCCGTTGTCTGCTCTGTGACGGGCTTTGGCTGAACCGCTTCAACACCCTCAATACTTCCCATAATGCCGTAAATATACACATAAACGCATACTATGCAAAGGGCGAATATTGCCTTTACAATTGACGATTTATTCGTAAAATCACCTCTCAGCTTTCTTTTGCCGCAATTGCCGTTCCTATTTCAATAGTGCCGTTTTCGTCGTTGTATTTGTCAAAATCCTTGATAAGGGAAGTGTCCCATGAACGTCCCGCCCACTGACAGCCGTAGTTGTCATAGTAAGCCTGGAACATTTTGCGCTTTACGTTGCCGTTTTCGTCAAAGCCTGTGTTGTCGATAATCTTGTCGGTGTCAATGTTGGGACTTTCGCCGTCGCGGACACGTCTTGCCACAACTACAAGGCGCATATCGGAGAACATTGAGAAATCGCAGGTGGAAAGGGTCATAATTTCATCGCCGTACTGCAAATCCACGTCCGTGTAGTAATAGCTTCTGTCAAGACATTCGCTTACAAAGTCGAAGAACTGGTCACGGTTTTCAAAATAAACAAAGTGGTTGTAGTTAAACACATCGCCGTGTTCCGCCTTGGTGTTTGTAAGGAAAACGGAGAAAATCTTGTATTTTCCTCTTTCGTAAAGGGTATCGAAATCAAAGGTACAGTTGTCCTTGAAGAACTCAATATCCTTGCGGTAGTTTGAAAGAGGCTGGAAGTAGTTGTTTGTAATAAGGTTGTGACCGTAAAGGATTATGTTGTTAGGTCTTTCGGTGGGAGTGAAAATTCCCTGATAGTCTGCAAAGATTGTGCCGTTTGCGGTAGGAACCTTATCAAAGTTGTGCTTCAGATAGAAGTCGTTGTCGTCGCTCTGGGCAACGGGGTAATTAACATAAGGATAAATGGACAGCCAGCCCACAAAGTCGTTGTTCTGCTCGTAATACTGAACGTATTCGGAAAGGACTTCGACCTCTGCGCCATCGCTGGAAACGGTTTCGTCCGTTTTGTCGTTATCTCTTATTACAATTGAGATTTTGTCGTCGCTGGCGCTCTGTTCCTTAAGCTGAGCCCATTTCTGAGCCTCGGCGGTGTTTGCGTTGTCCCGGAATACATAGAAATTCACAATGGTAAGCACGGCGTAAACCAGTATTACCATTGAAACAAGGAAAATTATCTTGCGGACAATATCCCCCGGGCTGTCGCCCTTCCACGGGAGCAGACCCGAAATAATGCTTATGAATATATTTTCCTTTTTCTTTTTCTTCTTTTTAACAGGGGGCTGTTTGTGTTTAACTTCAAATTCTGGCATTGTGTTAACTCTTTTCTTTAATTATGCTGCGTCTTCTTCGTCGGTGGGAAGATTTGCGATTTTATCGTTGGGGTGGGAGGCTGCGTATTCTTCAAAGCCGATAAGCTTCGAAGTATCCCAAGTCCTGCCGCCCCATTCGCCAAGACCGTTGACCTTGCGGTAATATTCAAAGTAAAATGGGTCCTTGTTGATATATGCCTTGCTTACGTCAACCTCGGGGCTTTCGCCGTCCCGTACCCGTCTTGCGAAAACAACAAAGCGAGTGTCAACGCTGTTGCCCATTGGGTAATAGCAGGTGGAAAGGGTGAGTATCTCGTCGCCGTATTCAACGTCAACGTCGGTATAGAAGCAGCTTCTGTCAAGAACGTTGCACATAAAGTCGTAGAACTCGGTTGCGCTCTCAAACTTGCGTTGTCTGTAATAGCTGAACACCTCGCCGTGTTCTTCCTCGGTGTTGATGTACATTGCGCCGAAAATCTTGTATGTACCCTTTTCGTAAATGGTATCAAACTGGATTGTGGGATTCTTCAAGTAGAAATCAAGGCTGCCGTACTTGTTGGGATAGTAGTTGGTAAGCTTTGCGAAATATTCGCCAGAGGCAATGTTGTGACCGTAAAGCACGGTGTTGTTTGGTCTTGAGGTGGGCGTAAAGGGAACGTGATAGTCGGCAAAAATCGAGCCAAGCTTGCTGTCTTCTTTATAGAAATTGCGGTAAAGGTAATATTCGTTGTCGTCAGACTGCATAACGGGATAGTCGATAGGAGTATCGTTGATCTTTATCCAGCCGATAATGTCGTTGTTTTCTTCGTACAGCGCCTTGTATTCGTCAAGGATTCCCGGCGCTTCCTCCTCGATTTTTTCAAGCTGTTCATCGGTAAGGGAAACTTTACCGTCAACGTAGCTTTCCTTTAGATCCCGTACCTCCTCGTTCATTTTCTGGTCGCTTGCGTTTTCGCCGAAATCGGCAAGAATAAGCACAAGGCATACTATAACAACCACGATTGAAACGAGAAAAACGATTTTTCTTATTATTTCAGCGGTTGAGTCGCCTTTCCACGGGATAATTTTTTTAAGCAGGGAAACAGCGCCGCTTTCCTTTGCGTGTTCGTTTGCCATTATTTTCTCCTTCCTTTTACTGACCCTCGTAGCTTAACAGCTTGCTTGTATCCCATGTCCTGCCGTTCCACTGACCGCCAAGGACCTTGTACTGATACTCGAAGCATAAGGGGTTGTAATTTCTCTGCGCCTTTGTTACGTCAACCTCAGCGCTTTCGCCGTCACGAACCTTTCTTGCGAACACAACGCACCTTGTGTCAACCTCCTCGCCGTAGGGCCAGTAGCAGGTCGAAAGGGTAATAAGCTCGTCGCCGTATTCAAGGTCAACGTCCGTCCACAGCACGCTTCTGTCCATTATGTCGAGAATAAAATTGTTGAAATCGTCCTTGCTCTTGAATTCACGCTTTGAGGTATATGGATAAACCTCGCCGTATTTTTCCTTTGTATTGAAAAGCACGCAGGCGAAAATCTTGTATTCCGCCTTTTCGTAAATTGTGTCAAAGGTGATTGTGGGGTGCTGCTTGTAGAATGCCAGCGGGTCGGATTCCTTTGAGTCGTAGTATCTTGTCAGCTTTGCGAAATATTCGCCCGACCATATATTGTGGCCGTAAAGAATAAGGTTTGCGGACTTGCTTTGTGCGTTGATGGTGTTGCGGTAATCAACGAAAATTGAGCCGCCCTTGCTGTATTCGTTCTGGAAATTGTGGGTAAGGTAATATTCGTTGTCCGAGGTCTGCATTACGGGGTAGTTTATTTCCGTATCGTCAATCTTTATCCAGCCCACAATGTCCTTGTTCTGTGAATAAAGTCCCATATATTCGGGGAGAATCTGTGGTACCTCCTGCTCGATTTTCTGTATTTCCTCGTCGGAAAGATTGAGGGAATCCTTAAGCTGTCTTATTTCCTCCGACTTGACGTATTTCTGCACCATTTCGTTGCCCACGTCAAGAAGCACCGAGCCGCCCGTTATCACAAAGGCAACTATTGCCACGGCAAAAATAACCTTTCTTATAGCTTCGCCCACGCTGTCGCCCTTCCACGGGAAAATCGCCTTTAATATCCTTATGAAGATATTGGGCTTTTTTCCTCTTTTTCCGCCTTTTACAAGGGCGGGTCTTTGAGTAAAATTAGCCATTTAAACTTCCTTTCCTTGTTCTGCAACTGCGTCAAGCAGCATTGAAAGCGCTTTTGCAGCCGCCTGCTTTCTTATGAAGGTTCTTTTGTCCATGTCCTTGGGACAATTTTTTACGTCAAAAAAACAATGCGCCGCATAAGATTTTTTTGGTGTACAAATGCCGATAAATACCGTTCCCACAGGCTTTTGGGCAGTGCCGCCCGTAGGGCCTGCAACGCCTGTTGTGGAAACGCCGAAGTCTGCGTTTGCGGTTTTGCATATACCCTCTGCCATTGCCACGGCACATTCCTCTGAAACAGCGCCTGCCGTGTCAAGTATGTCATAGGGTACGCCTACCATTTTGTTTTTTGCGCTGTTTGCGTAGGTGCATATACCTAAATCAAAAACCGTCGACGAGCCTGAAACAGAGGTAATTGCCGCCGAAACAAGACCGCCTGTACAGCTTTCAACCGTAGCACAGCGCATACAGCCCTTTGCAAGCAATTGTACTACACTTGCGGCGGTGTTGTCAATGTTTTGTACCAAATTGTCAATAATTGTTTCCATATTGTAACCCTCTCAGTCTGAAAGCTTGAAGTCCTTTACGGTGATATTTTTTATTGCCGCGTCAATCATTGGGGCAAAATCAAAGGAGCTTTCGGCTGCCTCAGCCTCGGAAATAAGAGGCTTTGTCTTGGGGTGCTTTGGTGTAAATACGGTGCAGCAGTCCTCATAAGGCAGTATGGAGGTTTCAAAGGTGTCAATCTTTCTTGCAATTTCCACAATTTCCTTTTTGTCCATTCCGATTACGGGACGGAAAACGGGATATTCCGCCGCTCTGTCGGTGCAC
The DNA here is from genome assembly GCA_051882195.1 of Ruminiclostridium sp. Classification (GTDB taxonomy): domain Bacteria; phylum Bacillota; class Clostridia; order Oscillospirales; family Ruminococcaceae; genus Ruminiclostridium_E. The sequence goes on from JBJERI010000137.1 coordinate 7,796, forward strand.
TGAATTGCCTTAAGGGTCTGGCTTGCAACCTGTGCAACGCTTTCTCCCGTGATTATTGCGCCATAGTCGTTGGCAGCGCATATTCTGTTGGCAATTCTCATCATAAGGCGGCGCATTACGATTGTGAAATATTCCTCGGGACAGTTGTCACGGAGGGCTTCCTGTATTTCGGTAAAGGGCACACAGTAAAATCTTATGTCACCACAGTAGTCAGTGAGTTTCTCGCATAAAGTTTCAACCTTCATCAAAGCACGCTCGGAAGTATAGGGCGGCGACTGGAAATGAATGCAGTCAACCTTAAGTCCACGCTTTGCCATCATATAAGCGGCAACGGGGCTGTCAATGCCGCCCGAAAGGAGCAGCAGCGCCCGTCCCGAGCTGCCTACGGGCATACCGCAGGCGCCGATAATTCTGTCTGCGTTAAGGAAAGCCGCCTTGTCCCTTATTTCAAGGAGCACTCGCTTTTCTGGGTTATGAACGTCAACCGTAAGATGTGGATAGGCGTCAAGTATTGCGCCCCCCAGCTCCAGCTGTATTTCGGGGGTTTTCATTGGAAAGGATTTGTCCGAGCGCTTTGCGTCAACCTTAAAGGTTTTTGCGTTTGCAAGGGCTGATTCCAGATAGGGCATACCCTCTTTTACAATAGTATCCCAGTCCTTGGGCAGTATCATTGAGCGCTGAATTGCCGCAATTCCGAAAACGCAGGAAAGCTTTTTTACCACGGCGTCAAGGTCAATGTCCTCGTCAACGGGGGTAATGTAAATGGTTGACTGATTTCTTGTGTATTCGAATTTGCCGAATTTGGAAAGACGGCGCTTGATATTTTTTATGAGCAGATCCTCAAAGGTGTGCTTGTTAAGACCCTTAAGGGCGATTTCGCCGTATTTTGCCATTATGACTTCTTTTACTTTTTCCATATTATCTCCTGAATCTTTTTATACCATTATATATAGCGTTTACAAATTCCTCTGTTTCCGCAATTGTGTTTTCGTTATTAAAGCTTACTCGTATTGCCGAGTCAATATTCTTGTCCGAAATGCCGAATTCTGACAGAACGGCGCTTTTTTTACCCTTTGAACAGGCAGAGCCGCTTGAAATGTATATCTGACTTTCTTCAAGGTAATGGAGCATAATTTCGCTTCTTACGCCCTGTACCGAGAAATTCAGTATTGAGGGAATGTTGTTTCTGCTGTTTATTGTAACACCCTCAATCTCGCTCAGAAGTTTCGCCGTGTGGTCGTACAGCTCCTGCAGGTGAGCCATTGTTTTGGGGTAAGCCTTTACCGCCGCCTCAAAGCCTGCAATAAGGTCAACGGGCTCTGTTCCCGAGCGGAGGTTTTTCTGCTGACCTCCTCCCGCAAGGAGAGGAGAGAACCTTGCGCCCTTAGCGGCGTAAAGAGCGCCAACGCCCTTAATTCCGTGTATCTTGTGGGCGGACATACTTATGAAATCCCCTGCAAGAGGCACTTTGCAAAAGCCCTGCACACCGTCAACGTGCACCATGCACTTTGGATATTTCGCCTTTACCGCTCGGTAAATTTTCTGCACGTCAATGTGAAAGCCTGTTTCGTTATTTACCGCCATTGTGCTTACAAGGAGAGTTTTCTCGTCCACAGCGTCGATTACCGCCTGCTCGAAATTATCAATGCAGCCTTTTGGCGCAATCCGCACTACCTCAAAGCCTGCGTTTTCCAGCTTGTCCATTACCCTTGCAACGCTTGGGTGTTCAATGGAAGTGGTGACAATGCGGTTTCCTACACGCTTGTAGGTTTCGCACACGCCCATAATTATTGTGTTGTTGCTTTCGGTGGCTCCCGAGGTGAAATAAATTTCTCCCTCCAAGCCGAGCCGTGAAAGAATGGTTTTCTTTGCGGAGGTAATGACCTTTTCCGCCTCAATTCCAAGCTTGTGGAGAGAAGAAGCGTTGCCGAAATTGCTCCGCATATTTTCACTTGCCGCCTTTATTGCCTCCTCACAGGGCTTTGTGGTGGCGGCGTTGTCAAGATAAATCATATATATTCCTCAATTTTATTTGTGAAAAATTTAATATAGTCATAACATTATTTTATTATATCACATTTTCTGTTAATTTTAAATAGTATAATAGCACAAAAATGTGAAAAAATAATGACAAATAGGAAAGGAGTACTGTAAATTGTCAATCAGCAAACAGACTTTTGTACGCATAATCAGCTTTGGAATGGCAATTATTGCGGCTTTAGCGGTTTATGCGGCAATGTTTTACAATAACGCAGGCAATGCAAAAAGACAGCTTGAATATTCGTATATGAGGGCGGCGGAGGATTTGTCCCTAAGCCTTGAAAACATAAAAAATACCCTTAACAAAGGTGTTTATGCAAGCTCCCCGAACCTTGCGGACGAGCTGGCGGAAAAGCTGGTAAGCGACGCCGCAACAGCGAAAATGTCCCTTGCACAGCTGCCCGTGGAGGAGCTTGAACTTAGCAAAACCTACAAATTCTTATCCCAGGTGGGAAACTATGCACGAAGTCTTGCGGAAAAAATGAGGGACGGGGGCGAGCTTACCGATGAGGAGAGGGAAAACCTGCTGACCCTTTATTCCTATGCGGAGGAAATCAGCACCGAAATGTGGAGCGTTGAACAGCAGCTTGAAAGCGGCTATCTCACCTTTGAAAGGGTATCGGAAATTGCGGACAATATGGGCACGGAGCAGGCAAGCGCCAACGTTACCGAGGGCTTTACCGACTTTGAGGAGGGCTTTGAAAGCTATCCCACTCTGATTTACGACGGACCCTTTTCCGACCATATACTTGAAAAATCACCCCTTATGACCGAGGGAAAGGCTATGATTACACAGGAAAAAGCCTTTGAAATCGCCGTAAGGGACAGCGGCTGCGACAAGCTTGTTTCAGCGGAAAGCGAAAGGGGAAAAATGCCCTCTTATGTTTTTGAGTGCGAGGACAGAACCGTTTCCGTAACGCAAAACGGCGGCTATCTTAACTATATGCTTAATTACAGGCGTGTTCCGCAGAAAAATATTACCGCGGAAAAGGCTGTTGAAATTGCCGAGGACTATCTTGAAGAAATCGGCTATACGGATATGGAGGACACCTATTACGAAATAAACAGCAATATCTGCGTAATCAACTTTGCGGCGGAGCAGGACGGAGCAATACTTTACACCGATTTAATCAAGGTAGGCGTTGCTCTTGACAACGGAGAAATTATGAGTATCGACTGTCGTGGCTATCTCACAAATCATTATGAAAGAACGCTCCCAAAAGCGGAAATATCCGCCGTTGACGCCATTTCAAGGCTTTCCTCCCAGCTGATATGCAAAAAGGTGAATATGTGCGTTATCCCCTCGGGAGGACAAAACGAGCTGTACTGTTATGAGTTCCACTGCACCGATACGGAGGGAAAGCAGGTGCTTGTTTACGTCAACGCAATGACAGGAGAGGAGGAGCAGATTCTCCTGCTTAAAATAAGCGGCAATGGGGTATTGACTGTATAATTGTGGCAATTTATGCAAATGCAACAAAAACTTTGTGGTTAATTACAATGTAAATACGTTTACATTGTGCATATTGCTCAAAAGCTTTGCAGACAAAAATTACTGAAAATATACTGAAAAAT
>JBJERI010000138.1:0-2389 GCA_051882195.1 Ruminiclostridium sp.
GGTGGGATTGGGAGCCAACACGGTGGATGTGGCGATTTATCCCAAAACCACAGTGGACGAGACCGGTAAGACATTGACCGGTGAAAAGAAATATACGCTTCATTTTGAAACGCTTCCTCCGACAATGGAGGGCGGCTTTTGGTCTGTGACAGCATACGGCGAGGATGATTTTCTAATTGACAATCCAATTGATCGCTATTGCATAAACGACCGCTCTGATTTCAAGCTGAATGCGGACGGCACGCTGGATATCGTCTTGTCGAAAGAAGCTCCGGAGAATATTTCAAACTGGCTGCCTGTTTCTGATGGAGAATTTCATTTGTTCATGAGAATCTATGTGCCGGATAATGACGCATTGGATTCATGGCAACCGCCTGTCATCTGTGAATCTTAGAGCAAAAAACAAAAGGTAATATATTATAAGACGAAGCGCAGCCATTCTTCTTGCAGCTGCGCTTCTGCTATTTTGTAACTGCCTGCGAATATACAGGAAACGAAGGATAGAATACAAAACACGGATCTTGGTCTGAATATGTTGATTTAAAAGTTTGAAGCCAAACCGATCAGCTTGGCGGAATGTTTCTATATATGATTTAACAGCCTATGTCACACAGGCAGAAAAACGGTTATTTCCGTCCCCACTCCAAGCTCAGATTCAAGCTCAATCCTGCCCTTATGGTAGTTCACAATGTGCTTTACGATAGACAGCCCCAGTCCTGTGCCGCCGATAGCCCTTGAATGGCTTTTATCCACACGGTAAAACCTCTCGAAAATTCTGTCCTTGCTGTCGTCGGGAATACCTATTCCCGTATCCTTTACGGAAATAACCGCATTTCCGTCGGATTTTGTAACGCTTACACGGACGCTGCCGCCCTGCTTGTTGTACTTGATTGCGTTGTCGATAAGGTTTGTAAATAGCTCGCCGATGTACATCTGGTTTGCGTGGGCAAAGGTATGCTCGCCTTGCACGGTGACGGAAACATTGCTGTTTTCAGCCTTGTCAGCAAGTGAATCTGCGGCGGCGTTTGCAATTTCAAGCAAATCCACCTCGGGATTTACGGTAACGTCGTTTTCCTCAATTTCCGACAGGCGGATAATGTCGTTGATAAGGCTAAGCAGCCGTGTGCTTTCGCGGTAAATTGTGCCGCCGTATTTTTTCACGTCCTCTCTGTCGGTAATAAGTCCGTTTTCCAGCATTTCACCGAAACCTTTTATTGTAGTAAGCGGCGTTTTCAGCTCGTGGGAAACGTTTGCGGAAAATTCCGCTCGAATCTGCTCGGCGTCCTTAAGCTTCTGAATGTATCTGCGAAGCTTGTGCCTAAGGCCTTCTATGGTGTCGATTAAGGGTTGTAACTCCTCGTATTCGGCGTCAACGGTAATTTTGTTTTCGGGATTGTTCAGTATGTCAAGCTGCTTTACAATATCAGCAAAGGGCTTTGTAAGCTTCTGTGAAATAACCACCGAGGTTGCCACCGAAACAATAACGATTATGCCGCCCACAAGAAACATTATTGAAATAAGCCCCAGCGCTACCGACAGAATACTTGTGCGCTGACGGGCAAAACGCAGCACCTCGTCCCCGTGCCTTACGGCGCAGTAAAAGGTTATTTCCCCTAAAGTGGAGGAGCTTCTTGTGTCCTGTCCTATGCCTGTTTCAAAGGCTTCCTTTACTTCCTTGCGGTTTAGATGATTTTCGGTAATTGTGGCACTGCTGTCGTAAAGCACCGTGCCGTCTGAGGCGATTTCCGTTACTCTTATTTCATAGTCAAGGGCGCCGGAAAGGCGCTGGTGGATTTCCTCCGCCGTATGCTCGTAATCGTCCGAATACATCAGCGCAATGGCTTTAAGGGTGTCCTCCGCCTCTCCTGTGTAAATTGTGAAGCTGACGGCAAAAGCCGCAAGCCCGAAAATAACCACCGCAATAGTAACGGTTATTGCAATTACCCGTGAAATTCGTTTCTGCATAATCCACCTGTTAATCTACTCTGTAGCCAACGCCACGAACGGTCTGAATCAAGTCGGAACAGCCGCCCTGTTCAAGCTTCTGGCGCAGCGTTTTTATGTGCATATCGAGAGTTCGTGTTTCGCCCTCGTAATTGTAGCCCCATACCCGTTCCATAAGCTTTTCACGCTTAACCACAATGCCCTTGTTCTGAACAAGATAAGCGAGCAGCTCAAACTCCTTGAAGGTGAGGGAAATGGGGTTTTCCTTGTAGGAAACAGCACGGCGGCGGAAGTCGATAACAAGGTCGCCTGCTCTTATTTCCTCAGCCTCTTCCTGCTTTTTTACCCGGCGAAGCACTGCCTTTATCCGTGAAAGCAGCTCCATTACACCGAAAGGCTTGGTAATGTAATCGTCCGCTCCTGCTTCAAGCCCCGTTACCTTGTC
>JBJERI010000139.1:0-2378 GCA_051882195.1 Ruminiclostridium sp.
CTGGGTAGACGACGCTCCAAGCTGCTCCTTTGCAAAGTTTATGGGCGAGGGCGAGCTGGATAAGATTCTTCAAAGACTTGGCTGCGAAAAGGGAGACGTTGCTCTTATCGTTGCGGACAAGAACAAGGTAACTCTGCCTACATTGGGCGCTCTCCGCTTAAAGGTTGCAAAGCAGCTTGACATTATCCCCGAGGGCTTCAATTTCCTTTGGATTACCGAATTCCCCTTCTTTGAATACAACGACGAAACCGACCATTGGGACGCTATGCATCACCCCTTCACAATGCCCCTTGACGAGTGCATACAGTATCTTGATACCGCTCCCGAAAAGGTTTTTGCAAAGGCATACGACCTTGTGCTTAACGGCACAGAGCTTTGCAGCGGCTCAATGCGTATTACCGACTACGAGCTTCAGGAAAAGATGTTCAAGTCCCTTGGACTTACTCCCGAGGAAATTGACGCAAAGTTCGGCTTCCTTGTGGACGCATACAAGTACGGTGCGCCCCCACACGGCGGAATGGGTATCGGTCTTGACCGTCTGTCAATGCTTATCTGCGGCGCTGACAGCCTCCGTGACGTTACTGCATTCCCCAAGGTTAAGGACGCAAGCGAGCTTATGTCCGACTGTCCTGCTTATGTTGACGAAAAGCAGCTTGAGGAGCTGCATATCAGGACTGTTATCAGCGAGGAATAACAAGTTAAGCCTGAGAAGATTGGTTTCTTCTCAGGCTTTTTTGATGCAAAAATATCACAAATCCCTTATATAATGAACACCGCAGGCGTAATGCTCCGTCTTAACAATCTCCTCATAAGTCCTCTCAAAGCCGTATTTCTCGTAAAACCTCTGCGCCGCCGTCATATTGTCCAGCGTTTCCAGATAGCACCTTGCATAATACCTTTTGGCATACTCAAGGGCGGTTTTCATCAGCAGATGAGCAGCGCCCGTCCCTCTCGCCTCAGGCAGGCAATACATTTTCTGCAGCTCGCAAACGCCATTTGCGTTAAGCCGACCTATTCCCACTCCGCCTGCAATCTGCCCCTTTTCGTCCTCTGCAACCCAGTATTTGTTTCCCTCTGTGCAGTATATTTCGGAAAATCTGCCAAGGTCGGGGTCAGCCCATGCTGTTCCCTCGTGGTCTGCGCCAAATTCAATCAGGCAGCTTCGGATAACGCTTTCAACGGCTTTGTTATCCCTTTTTTCTATTTCTCTTATCGTGTATATCATTTTTCCTCTTTATGACAGTAAAAAAGCCCTGAAAGTACGCTTTCAAGGCTTTACTTTGTATTGCTTCAATCTCTGACAATTTCACGCCAGTCGAGGTCGCCTCGTTCAAGAGCGTGAATAAGCGCTTCACCCGTTGCAATGTTGGTTGCAAGAGGGATATTGTGTACATCGCTTAAGCGCAGCAGATTCATTTCGTTTGGCTCGTGTGCTTTTGCGTTTAAGGGGTCGCGGAAGAAAATCAGCACGTCGATTTCGTTGCATGAAATTCTTGCGGCAATCTGCTGGTCGCCGCCCTGTGAACCGCTTAAGTATCTCTGAATATGCAGTCCTGTCGCTTCCGCAACAAGCTTACCTGTTGTTCCTGTTGCACAAAGATTGTGACGGCTCAGAACACCGCAGTATGCGATACAGAACTGAACCATAAGCTCCTTCTTTGCGTCGTGTGCAATTAAAGCTATATTCATAACATTCCGCCTTCTTTTCGTTAGTTAATATTGATTGTCAGAGGTACGTCCTCGCCGAGAATACGGCGTGCGATTGCGTTATAAGCCTTGTAGCCGGGGCAGGACGCGGGCAGCGGCATACCCTTTGCGCCGCAGACCTTGATTTCGTTATCCTCGGGAACAACGCCTGCAAGAGGAATACCAACGGTATCCATAACCTCGTCAAGGTCATAGAGAATTTCCTCTTCCTTGAATCTGGAGCTTACCTTGTTGATAACAAGGCGCTGGTTGATACAGTTCTTTACATAGAGGAAATCCGACAGGATAGCGCCGTCACGGACGCAGACCGTATCCGGAGTAGTTACCATAAGAATAAGGTCGGCAGCCTTGATAACGCTGAAAACCGAGCTTCCGATACCTGCCGTATCGACTATAATGTAATCAAAATGCTCTCTCATTTCATTGCATACACCAATGATTTTCTCCGGATTGATGTCCATAAATGGGTTTCTTGTAGCGCAGACAAGATGGAGGTTTTCGTTTCTTTCAACCTTAGTGGTGGCTGTAAGAATATCGATTTTTCCCTCAAGATATTCACCAATATCGTGCTTTACCTTATCCTTGATGCCAATCATAATGTCAAGGCATCTCAGACCGAAGTCAAGCTCAACAACCAGTGTTTTCTTTCCAAGAGCTGCAAGGGAAGATGC
>JBJERI010000140.1:0-45964 GCA_051882195.1 Ruminiclostridium sp.
ATCGTTGTGGCGGTTTTCTTAATGTCTTCGCTGCTGACATATTTTCTTATGTCAAGCACTATGAATTCCGTAAACAACGTTACCGAACAGGAAGCGCTTTCGCTTCTGACGGAAAACGCAGTGCAGATGAACAGCATTATTGAAAACCAGCTCGCCAACAACTGGAAGCAGATAGATACCATAAGTGCGGCGCTGGAGAATATGGAGAACCATTCGTCGGATATGGTCGCTTTCTTTTTGCAAAATGCGTCGTCCGACGCATACAATACGCTGCTGCTTTCCGATGAAGGCGTCTATCTGGACAGCTCGGGTCAATGGGGAACAAAGCAGATTTCAAAGGACATTCTGCCATTGATGAAGGGCAACGAAAGAATTCTTCTTCTGCAGCAGGATAGCGATATGGATATCCTGATGTTCGGAACGGAAATAAAGCCGTTTTATGTAGAGGAAGAGCAGATGAAATATCTGTTCGTGTACTACAAGCTGGATTCCTATTTAAGCCTTCTGAAGATGGAATCCTTTGGCGGAAACGGACAAATCAGAATCATCGACAGCAAAGGCACTACCCTGCTTCATTCCGATAATCTTCCGGATTCCGAAAACAGGTATTTGTTCTTCGGCACATTCAAGGACGCAGAGTTTCTTCACCACGATGTGGTAAAGGACAGCGATTCCTTCAGGGAATACCTGCTTTCGGGAGAGAGCGACGCAATTCACGTTGTGCTAAGTTCGGGAGAAAATAAAATAATAAGCTTTTCTAAAATTCCCAATATGGACTGGTACATCGTAATTTCCATAGACCAGTCACTGATTATGGGAACAAGGCTTTTAAGCGTGGAGAAAATAAGCGGAACAGCGCTGATGGCGGTTATGTTTATCGTAGCCTTTTCTCTTATTGCATTATCCTTTGTCGTATATTTTTCTCAGAAAAAGACAAACGCACAGAACAAAGAGCTTGAAAAGCTCAATAAGCAGCTGCGTGAAAACAATGCGTCCCTGGAAGAAGCAAGGCATCTTGCCGAACAGTCCTTTCATGTGGCTGAAGAGGCGAATAAAGCCAAGAGCACGTTCCTTTCCAATATGTCCCATGACATCCGTACTCCTATGAACGCAATAATCGGATTTACCACCCTTGCCCTTACCAATGCGGCAAATACGGAAAAGGTAAAGGATTATCTTGGAAAAATTCTTTCATCGAGCAATCATCTGCTGTCCCTTATCAACGATATCCTTGATATGAGCCGTATAGAAAGCGGAAAGATAAAGCTTGATGAAACGGAAGCAAATCTTTCGGAAATGCTTCACGACATCAAAACCATTATCAACGGACAGATACACGCAAAGCAGATGGATCTGTTTATGGACGTTATTGACGTTTCGGATGAAGATGTTATATGCGACAAGACCCGTATCAATCAGGTATTGCTCAATCTGCTGTCCAATGCAATAAAGTTTACTCCATCGGGCGGCACGGTATCCGTCCGTGTTACGCAGATACATAATGCTCCCGAGGGAAAGGGAATGTACGAAATCCGTGTAAAGGATACGGGTATCGGTATGAGTCCCGAATTTGCGGAGCGTGTGTTTGAGCCATTCGAGCGTGAGCGTTCCTCCACTGTCAGCAAGATACAGGGCACGGGTCTTGGTATGGCTATAACCAAGAACATCATTGATATGATGGGCGGCACAATAGAAGTACACAGCGAGCAGAACAAGGGCACCGAGTTTATTATCAGCTTATGCCTTAAATTACAGTCCGAACGCAAGAGCATTGAAAAAATTGCAGAGCTTACGGGACTTAGAGCTCTTGTAGTTGACGACGACTTTAACACCTGCGACAGCATAACAAAAATGCTGACGCTGGTGGGTATGCGCTCGGAGTGGACCTTGTCGGGCAAAGAGGCTGTTCTCCGTGCAAGGCAGTCGATTGAAATGAACGACGCTTTTCATGCATATATTATCGACTGGCGGCTGCCCGATATGAACGGCATAGAGGTCACAAGACAGATTCGCGGACTGGGCGATAATACGCCTATAATAATTCTTACGGCATACGATTGGTCGGATATTGAAGCAGAGGCAAGAGCTGCGGGCGTAACCGCATTCTGCTCCAAGCCTATGTTTATGTCAGATTTGCGGGAGTCCCTTCTGAGCGCTTTGGGACATCAGCAGAAAGAGGAAAAAAACGTTCTGCCCGTTACCGACGAAACCGACAGCTTCAGAGGCAAGCGTCTGCTGCTGGTGGAGGACAACGAGCTTAACCGTGAAATTGCATTCGAGATACTCAACGAATACGGTTTTATTGTAGATACAGCCGAAAACGGTAAGGAAGCGGTGGATAAGGTGTCCGCCTCAAAGCTCGGCGATTACGACCTTGTACTTATGGATATACAGATGCCTGTAATGAACGGCTATGAAGCCACAAAGAGCATAAGGGCGCTGAAGAACAACCAATTGTCCGCCGTTCCCATAGTCGCTATGACGGCAAACGCTTTCGACGAGGACAGAAGAACAGCGGCAGAATGCGGTATGAACGGCTTTATTTCCAAGCCCATAAACATGGAGGAGGTCATTGAGGCACTGCACAGTGCGATTAAAGATAAATGATTTTCAATTTATTATGCTGCGGTAAAAGAAGCGGACTTTATATTATTCTTCGTACAGCTGTTGCAAGCCTGCTTTATCTGAGCCATTTTATGGCAAAGGCTGACAACAAAAAATCCGTCACAGAATTATTTCTGTGAATAATTTTTAACTCCAAAATTTAAAACGGTCCGTCTTTTTTGACAGACCGTTTTGCTTTAGTTTTCTGTTATAAATCCCAGCTTTCTCTTTTTAAAGATTAAGCTGATATGTCTTTCCCATATATCAAAAAGAGAGCCTTTTGATATATTGTTCAACTTGTGAATCTTATTTCTGATTAGCTGTTAATAATTGACGAAACTCGGTTAGCGATAAAAATTTGCGCACTGCTTTCCCAATGTATCCAATCGCGATGCTTATAGCTTTTACCTTCGTTTAGCATATAGTTATATAAATCGTTAAACTTAAGATGATATTTTTCAGCAAGTGATTTTATCGCTTCGTTTTGCTTCTCAATCTGTTTATTTACCTTATCGGCAAAATGTGTCGTATTGGTAGTATCAACAACATTTGTTTCTGAAGCCAATGTAAGGTCGGGAATATGTTCCAAAACTTTACAGATTAGCTTTTCATAGTATTTTGTGAAAGTTTCGATAGAATTATCTGACTTTGCGCCCTCAACTCCGTTAATGCCGTGATAACCAATCTGTATTTGAGCTTTTTTCTGACGATATTCACTAATCGAAAAGAAAAACTCAAGATGTTTCCAGAATAATTCATCAGAAATTGTTGTGCTTGTCGCAAAGAAATCCACCGGCATTTTTGTAACAATCTCCAACGAGCCTCTGTAATCACGGGAAACAGAGTCTCCGATTAAAAGTATTCTGTTAGCGTTTTCTTTGTTGGCATGACTGAACCAAAAATTAAGCCATTCTGTGTTTTCTCTATGCGTTATTTCCTTCCCCTTCTGAAAATTTATCGGCATTTTTTTGTTATCAGAAGGGGACATTATTTTTTTGGCGATCTGCTATTGTAATTTGTAATATAATTTTTCTTATATGGACCTACATCATATTTGTTTGTTCTGCCCATTCTTTTGAATTCGTCCATAATGATATTATTATAGCACATGAAGATTTCACATTTCTTGCTTATCAGAGCTGCATTTCTGACAAATCCGCTGTTTGAGCCTATAATAATCTTTGCATTTGACATAAGCTGCATATCACGGTAACTGTTTTCATCCTTGTTATGATCAACAAAAGTAATATCAGGGTTTTCGACCAACGAGAATCCCAGTTTGTCAATATTATTTCTGCACCACGGTATATCATCGGAAAAAACAAAGAACTTCTTATTGGGATAATCGTTTATATTCAGAAGCTTTTCCATGGATTCTGTATAGAAGTCCATATCTGCGTCCCAGCCAACAGATACAAAATCGCCTCTTCTGCAATGAATCGCTACTGAATCTGAATTATTCATTTCCTCAAGTATACGGACATTCTGCTCGTTGGTATCTTCAGAAAAAGCAATGAATTTTCTTATATCATATTTCAGTGGCTCAGAACGAATCCAAGCTGCAAAATAATCTGCATTCTGACAATACTTTTCAACATTAGTATAATTTTGTTTTTGTGATGAATAAACTAATGTGTTTGCTTTCTTTATGAAATTAGAATTGCCGATTGAAAACGCAGTCAAATCATCCATGCCTTCTTCATATAAAGAATCTGCCATGGTATACTTATCGCAATATTTTTCAATAAGCTTCTTGGAAAAAATATTTGACAATAATCTTTCGGAAATATCTTCGTTAATAACCTTATCCACCATCAATCCGCTATGTTCATTATTTTTGAAAAGTCGAATATCGTCATAATAAGGGATTATATTATTTTTCTCTTCAATATACTTGGAGAAGAAATAATAATTCATCTGATCTCCCAAACCGCTGCATATCATAAAAACTTTATTTTTCTCATTAAAAAGAAAAGATAGATCCGTTTTTGCTGTGTAACCTGATTCAGATACTTCTTCACCCTTTAAAGAAATGACAAATTTTTCGTTTGCTATAATATCGGTATAGTCAATATAGCCGAGCGTATTTATAAATTCAGAAATCGAGTTAAAAATAATTTTTATAGGTTTGTTTCCATTTCCGGACTTTGCTCTATTTATATAAAATTTCAATGAGCAGCAAAGATAATCAATACTGTTTATAGGACAAATCATCTGATTGTTCTGCACTTCCTCAAAACTGATTTCGTCATTAATAGAAGTGGAAATCAAAGAAACCGGCGTATCTGAATTAAAATCCAGCAAAAGACTGTAAGACTCAGAGATAGGCAGAATATAATTTACGATTTCAGCGTTTTTTAATGATTTGCTGATATATGGATAATCTTTCAGAAAATCGGTGTTTCTCTTAAATAACCTTCTGAATTTTTCTATTGGAGCAGAATCGCTGCCGCATATATTTTTTACTATTTCTTTAAAATCGTAATAGCTGCCGTATTTTTGGTAAAGCTCATATATGCAAATAATGTCGTTTATATCACATTTGATATATTTTGAATATTCAAGTAACAAATCAAAGTTAAACGTTTTTTCTTCAAGCTCAAGCTGTGGATATTCATCTTTAAAATTATAGCAATCGGATATCGTTATACGGTTTTTATAATCTACGAATGGGCTTAACTTCTCATAAACCTGTCTGAAACCATCGCTTGTGTCCTTGCTTATCCTTACGGAACCGTTTTTCTTAAGAAGTGCAATATCGCCGCTGAATTTCTCTTTAAACAATAAATTGGTTTTTTGCTTAATTGTATTTAAAAACTGATTATTTTCGATTTCCGCATCTTTTTTAATGCCGCCCCTTATATGCTGAGAAACGGATTTAGCAACATCGTATGCAGATTTTGGGGATCTTAAGCCATACGGGCAAGAGCAGACTCTATTTTCTAAAGGGATACAACATTCATAATCATCTAAAACAACGCAATTGGTTTTGCTTATAAAGTAATCATCCACATATTCCATAAATCTGCGCTTTTCTATGCACATCTTATCGAAGGAATTAAATTCTCCATTGAAATACCAGCTGGATAGGCTTGTCCGAAGCAAAAATATATTTTTCCCATCGTATTCCGAAAGTATGGTATCTATAAACTTGTCGTAATAGAACTTCCAATTAAACTTTTCAGGGAACGGAAACTGAATTTGCTCCGGATTTTTATTTATTATGTAATTTATAAATTCATTTCTGGGCCAATAATCAGAATATAGCGTATTCGATTCAACAAACATTTTTGCAAACAGCATAATGTTATTTATAAGAATATAATCAGAGCTGTTTTTGAATTTGACATCCCTGCCGCGCTGACAATTTGCGGTCATTGTTTCATATGTATCGGGGCTATGCGATAATATGTTTTTTAAATTCTTCTTTATATCCAAACGAGTTATGGATACATCATTTATGGAATCAATAAAATGAAAATGCGACTCATTCGGAGCGTCCATAATTGATAGCGTATTAATCCATCCTATAAACCCCTCTGTTTCAATTTCTTCATACAAGAAAGCCTTTTCTATACCACTCAGGCTTCCTATGATGAAAATTTTGTCTTTCATATTTTCCTCCTGTTTGATTTACATAACAAATGTGCTTTTTTAAAGCAGATTTTTCTCCGGATTTGCCATTCATATAATCAGAACATTTCGAATAAATTATCTATCCGTTTTCTGTCACTTAATTTTGGAAAGAAAGGTAAGTTCCCGTTCGTTCAATTATTTTATATTATCTGAATAAGCCTTTTGTCCCACCGCCAGCTAATATGCAGGAGCCGGACATAACCTCGCCCAGATCAGACATAAGAAAACATATTATTTCCGCTATTTCATCTGCTCTGACTAAACGGTGAATGGAATTTTCCCCGTATGGCTTTCCTTCTTTTACACCGTCCGTATATACACTGAGATGCTTCATCATGTCTGTATATACCTGTCCGGGTTCAACACAATTAAGAACAATTCCTCTCTCACATAAATATTTACCATATGTATGAACTATTCCGGAAATGGCGTTTTTTGACACCTGATATACAGACAAAAAATCACGATGCGCGCTGATTGAAGAAACTATACATATATTTCCTTTAACTTTGTTACCGAATAAGTAATTTGAAAAATTTCGCATTAGGAAGAATACTCCCTTGAGGTTAGTATCCATAACCCTATCCCAGTCCTCTTCGGAGATATTAAAGCCCTTCCAGTTTCCACCGTCAAAGTTTACTCCGCTTGAAATAACAAGTCCATCTGGAACCCTGCCTGTCAATTCTCTGGCTTTATCTATAAGCTCCTTATGAGAGCCTGTATCCGTTATATCGAACTCAATTATATGGACGTTTTCCGATAATTTTTTCAGCTTTTCCTGAGCATCTATCAGCTTATCCGGATTGCGGGAAGCGAGGATTATATTTTCAGCACCGTTTAATATCAGCTTTTCTGCGGTGCTGAAGCCTATTCCTCCGGTTCCTCCGACTACAATTATATTTTTTGGACGAAGATTAAACGTCATATCGACTCCTATCAATCACAAAACACCTCAAAGAATAAAGGATTTTCGGATTCATTACTAACAAAATACTTTAATTTTTCCTCATATTCCTCGGCCGTTTTTGCACTTATATATTCAAATCCTGTTGATTCTACCCAGCCTTTGGCCTTTGTATTATGAACCGATGAAATTGCCCATAAGCCGTGTCCTCTGAGAAGTCCGGTTCCGTTATTGTTTACCATAAGAATTCTGACATTTTTGCCGGGATTTTTGTTCCAAATACTATTCATATCATAAAAGAACGACAAATCCCCGACCAGAAGAAAACAAAGCTTGTCCTTAACTACAGAGCATTGTCCCATAAATGTGGATGTACATCCGTCAATGCCGTTTGTTCCCATATTGCAGAAAACATCAACCTGCGGATTCATTTTAAACCTTCTGCAATCAAAAAAGCTTTGTCCCACACCAAGGTGAAGAATCGAATTTGCCGGTATAGACGGAATAAATTTGCTTTGAACATATTGAGCGTTAAATTTGTCTATACGGGGAGCATTATACTTCTCAGTTAATTCTTTCCATTTTCCGTAATACACACCATTGTTGGCAATATTTCCCGCATGGTTTGAGAACCACTTAAAGAAAAAATCCTGAGAACATTCAATTACCGATGTAAGCCTGAAATAAAAATCTTTTACTTTACCGTCGGGTGTTACACTCCAGTGACGAATATTTTTTGGGCCGCCTCTCACTTTATATGTGAGCGGGTCATTCATAAGACGCTTTCCGCCAACCGAAATAAGTATATCAGGCGAAAGATGTTCGTTGAATTCCTGCTGTGAAATTGCACAAAGCATATTATAAGGCATTAATGAATATGCGCAATCAAGATTTGATATATGGTCTGTTACAATTACGCAGTTGAATTTTGACGCGAATGCTTCAATATATTCTTTTTGTTCTTTTGTAGGCGGCGGATTCTGTCCATAGACCACAAGGATTCTCGGTGAGTTCTTTAAGCAGTCAACCCACTTCATTATCTGCTTTTCTTCTTCATCTGATTTTACTCGAATTATTCGAGGATTTATAGGAGGAAGTATCTTCCATTTTTCTTTTGGAAGCTTTGATCCAATAGAAATATTTTCAATGGATATATTTATATGAACCGGACCAGATCCGTTATGCGTAGCTTCAAGTATGCAATCAGAAACATCTCGTTTTGTCTGATATTCAGCATAATAGCCCGAACCTTCAGGGACAGTAATCTCTTTTTTTACAACACCGTTATAAATATGCTTCTGAGGTATCGTCTGATCCTCTCCGTGATTTAAAAATATTTCTCTACGGTCCGCAGTAATTACAATAAGAGGAACGCCGGTATAGTATGCTTCCGTTACCGCAGGCAAATAGTTGCTTGCAGCCGTTCCGCTGGTACAAACACAAACAACCGGCTTTCTCAGCTGTGCTGCAATGCCCAGTCCGAAATAGGCCGCGCTTCTTTCGTCGGTTACTTTGTGCAGTATAAAACTATCGCTGTTGTATTCAAACATTCTTACAAGCGGAACATCTCGTCCTCCGGGAGAAAGCACAATGTGCTTAACGCCGTAGTCACGGAGCAAGGTTGCGATAAGTCTGATTTTTATAAAGTCTGGATTATTATAAAGTAATTCCGTTTCCTTCTCTATTTGTAATTCCATTGGACTCTTTTCTATTTTCTTAACCGGCATCTCGAGAGCGTGCTCCAGCCACTTTATTAACCTGCTTCTCTCGGCTTCGATCGTTTTGTTTATAGCGTCAAAATCAATTTTCTTATTTAAAATTTCATCTGTTAACTGAGATGATTTATCAATAAGGCGCTCCTTGACATTAAAGGTTTCGGCAAGCGTAACAAACCGCGGATAACCCCTAAGATAATTTGCGTACATAACAAAGGGCTTGTTTAAAATTATCGCCATTGCCGCGCCGTGAAAACTATCGGTAAAAATAAACGACGCATTGCTTAAATAATGCAGCCATTGAGGCAGATCAAGCTCAGGAAGAGTACATTCCGGCATTCCCATTTTCTCTGCATTTTTTTCGTGTGTAAATTTTCTGCCGTCAAGAATAACTTTTGCAGCAAGACCTAACTTTGCCGAAAGATCATTTATGCACGTTTTTTTATCATCTGTCGGATCAAGTACATAAGCGGCCATATACGGCTGTTCCGGCGAATCAAGCTTTGCCATTTCCGACAGTTTTTTAAATTGTTCGGAGGAAGTCAGGAATATAGGATCAATTACCAGATCTGAATCAACAGATAGTTTTTCCTTTAAAATGCTCTGAGCGGATTTTTCTCTTACCGAGAAGGCCGTAAACTTCTTTAATAATGGACCGGCATAAGACAGCGTTTCGGGATTACTAAGGTTATCCCCTCCGCATGAAGCGGATACGGCGATTCTTTTTTTATTATTGCTGAGAAATTCCATTAAAAAAAGCTTGCCAAAAGCCCTGATGCTGCTGATAGTAACAACCTGATCCGAGCCAAGAACGAAGGTATCTGCAAGATCGTTCAGTTCTCCCAATCTGTCGTTTGTGTAGCTTTTGGTAATGCGCGCATTTATAGACTTGAAGAAATTTCTTGAAAATACATCCACGCCTTCTTTATCAACTGCAAGATACGGTGTTTCCACCAAGAACGGAGTATGTCCCATTTTTTCCAGAGCAGAATAAAGCGAATAATAACTTGATACCCCTCCGTAATTTGTAGCAAACCAATAACCGATAACACCTATATCCATAATTCCTCCATAAACTATAATGCATATTTTAACGAAAATACCTGCTCTGTAATAAGCGAGTATTTTTTCCTTTAACTCCCCAAATCCGCTTTCGGCTCAAACGACATTCCTTTAGCGGCATAAGAATAACACAAGTACGGTTTCTGCGTTAATTTTCTTGCTCAGTTTTTCTTTCTTACCGGCGGAAGCACTGTTTTTATATCAAGTCTTTTTTTCTTTGACGTAAGCAATCTGCCTAATTTAAATGATTTTGAACTAAGTCTTGCAGTGATCTCCTGTTCTACGCTTTGAATTTCCTCGTTGCGGTCCAGAATGATTTCATTCATCATATCCTCAAAATTTTCGTCTTCCTCTGCAAGCTTTTCAATTCTTGTTCCGTTTTCTATTACATACTCGTTGCACATAAAAATATGCTGATCGTTTCGTTTGCATATATCCATTATCTTCTTGGAAAATTCGACCTGCATATAATGCGGAAATGAAACGAGGTCATTGTACAGAAAATCCACCATCCAGGAAATCAGGTCGCCGTACAAATCCTTATATCCGGCTTTTTTCCAGCTTGAAAATACGTTTTCGACAACCTGAAGGTGCTTTTTGAATTTCGTTACTGATTTATTATTATACGTCCACATCAGCGAACCTTCGTTGTACCAGCGATAGAAATAAAAACGCTTATCCCAGAAGATAACCTTTTTGGCACGCGGAAAGTACATAAACTGAAACAGCTGGTCTTCGCCCAAATCCATGGTTTCATTCATTCTGAGCTTTGGAGCTTTTTCGATTATCTCACGCTTTATAAAGTGAAGCCAGATGAACGGTCTGCTGCTTTTTTCTCTGAACAATGCGTTGGTACTTGCGTATTCGTTATTTTTATTATCATAAACCGCATATTTAGGAGAAAGCTTTTCCCATATCCATTCCGGAGCGTTATCCGGAAAAGGCGTTCCGCCGAATACCATAATATCAGCCTCTTCATTTTCCGCAAACTCAACAAGGGAATAATACATCCACATATCTGTACTGTCGTCTGCGTCCACAAAGCTGATATATTTTCCGTGGGCATTGTCAAGACCAACATTTCTTGCGTGAGCAGGTCCTGAATTTTTTTGATTTATTACCTTTATACGGGAATCGTTTTTTGATATGTAATTCAATATTTCAAGCGAATTGTCCGTTGAACCGTCATTTATACAAATAATTTCAAGCTTTTTGTAAGTCTGATTGATTAACGAATGCAGTGAATTCTTCAGATACTTTTCTGCATTATAGACCGGCATAATAACGGAAACCAGCGGAAGGTCCTTTTCATCGCACTCGCTGATTTTAAATGCTGTTTTTTCTTTTTTGTCCGCAGCTGTATTGCTTTTATTAATTGCCTTAGCGTTGTTGCTCATATCATTCACCCCTCAACTATTTTCTTATAAACTTTTTAATTCTGTCTGTAATTGATTTTCCTTTAACAAATTCTTTCGAATTGCTTAAAATATCAAGTCTTTCACGGGCGTTTTTCAATTCGTTTTCAAGTCGATATGTTGTGTCTTCATAGTAGAATAATCTGTAATCGTCCATTATTCTCGACGCCATATTGCTCAGCCATTTATCCTGGATTTTTGATATGTTGATCTCCCCGGATTTCTGGGTGTCATAAAGCTCTTTTGAAAACCTCTCCAAAAAAGGAAGACGATACTCTTCTGCAATTCTTGAATATGTATGCATATAGTTGAAAAATCTTTTTCTGAAGAATTCAAACATAAAGTTATTCTTCACTTCTTCGTGCTTCATCATAAAATCGTGTATGAATTCATATTCTTCATTCATACAGAAAACCTTTCCTTTGCTGTTGATAGACGAATTGGGGTTATCCTGACGATAATGATAGAACGCTCTGTCAACAAACTTTACAGACTTTGCAAGAGTCAGCGTCTGAAACCAAAAGCCGTTATCCTGATACGACGCACCGGGTGTTTCATTATGTCTTATGTTGTTTTCTCTGATAAAGTCCGTTCTGTAAATTCCCGTCCAAGTATTCATCTGGAACAGGAAAATTTCTTTATCCTTTTTTGGGAAAAGCACCTTATTGTAGAAGCTTTTATCTGTACAGGTCGGTTCATACTGTGTATTCTGCTTTCCGTTCTCTGTTGTAAACGTAAGATAATCGGATTTTACAACATCCAGTTTCAGATTGTTTTTAACTGCGGTTTTATACAGAAATTCGCACATATCAGGCTCTATATAATCATCGGACTCGGCGATAATAAAATATTCGCCCTTTACATTGTCAATGCCAATATTCATTGTATTTCCGTATCCGGCGTTCTTTTTTGTAATGCACTTTATTCTCGGGTCCTTTTCCGCCATAGCTTTAACTATTGCAAAGGAGTTATCTGTTGAGCCGTCGTCAACACAAATAATTTCAATCTCTTTCATTGTTTGCTTCTGACAGCTTTTTACACATTCGGCAACATATTTTTCAACATTGTAAATGGGAACAATTATTGAAACTAATACTTTTTCCATGACATTTCCTTTCCATCAATTGTAATATACGCTTTTTTTGTGGCTCTGCAATAATGAACGACAAATCTGCTTTTTAAATACATTTCTTTTGTATCAAAAAAATGATCTGTAAAATAAATTTTTTTGCTTTTTAAAATAGCAGGAATAAATAAACTGTGACAAAAAAAATTATGATCTGATCTGTATTCCGACTTCAAAGAATCTTTTAAGCCGTTTTCTATTTTTTCCTCCGTCAATTCAAGATTATATTTTTGATTAAGCTCATCAATGGAGAGCATTTCATAATTTAACTTGCTTATCTCCTTGTGCTTTTCCTCTGCATTTATCTTGCTCAGATAATCCAAACCCTTGCGGTAATCCTTATATCCCAGCCTAACAGCCTTTGCCATTTTGTTCTGCTGCCTGTAAAGCTTCTCGTTCATAAAGTTTTTGGCGATTTTTTTTGCCTTTTTTTTTGAAAAATTATCGCAGTAAAGAGCACACAAATGGAG
The DNA here is from genome assembly GCA_051882195.1 of Ruminiclostridium sp. Classification (GTDB taxonomy): domain Bacteria; phylum Bacillota; class Clostridia; order Oscillospirales; family Ruminococcaceae; genus Ruminiclostridium_E. Next base: position 12,933 of record JBJERI010000140.1, read on the forward strand.
ATAATTTCTTGTGTTGTAATATTCCGATACGGAGTTGTATTTCCACTCAAAAGGCTCGTGCCATATTCCCACGCCGTTAAGGGTGATGATCCTCAATTTGCATCTGAGTGCATACTCCACATCGTCATATTTAATAAAAAATGGCATTGGAAGCTGTCCGCTCCTTGCGTAATCCGATGGCATACACATAAACCACCAGCCGCCGTAATTTATATCGTTTTCCGCTTCGTTTTCGAAAAGGCTTTCCCGAAGGGACAAGTCAAGATAATGGCCAAAGCCCTTCTGTTTTCCGTCCTTTCCGAAATTGCCCCCTGCCTCAAACTGCCTTAAGCAGTTGTCAATATAAAGCATTGAACCGCTGACGGATATATCCCAATATTCTTCTTTTACAAACTGAAGAAAGCCAAGCATTTTATGAAGCGAAAGCGGCTCAATGCTTACGTCGTCGTCCAAAAGAATAATATGGGTACAATCCTTGTTTTTTACAGCCTCGGACATTCCCTTTGAAAAGCCTCCGCTGCCGCCGTTGTTGATATTAGGTACAAGTCTGATTTTGCTGTTCAAGCTGCTGTCTGATACCGTCCTGCCGTTATCCACCAGAATAACCTGAGATAAAAGCGGATTGCTCTGCGAAATTTCAGCCAGCAGATTTGCATTTGAAACGGCGTATTCCTCCCGCTTATAGGTGCACATAACGGCGGCTGCACTTATTTTTCTTACAGCCTTACACTCCGCATAAACAGAAACTCCGTTTACCTTAGCACAGCCGTTTATAATCAAATACAAAAGTCTGCTGTCAGGAGGAACCGCCGAAATTTCAACGGATATTGTATCTCCCTCCACTTTAGCAAGGATTTTTTTCTCGCTGCCGTTATAGACGGCGATTTCAGCCCTATGACTGCCAACGGCAGAAATGACAAACGCAAGTCTTTCAATATTTGTGTATTTGATTACCTTTGCAATGGGAATACAATTAAAATATGTATCAAAGGAAAGTCCGCTGTCCGTTTTGTTTATATAAAGGTTTTCCGTTCCGCTTAAATCAGCAGAAAGCGCAAAATCAAACCACTTGAACACTTTTACAAAATCCTTTCGCCAGCCTCAAGCGCCGCGCCGATAACCTTATCCATATCATAATACTTGTACTCGCCCAGTCTTCCGCCGAAAATAACCTTGCTTTCCCTATCGGCAAGCTTTTTGTACTCGGCATAAAGAGCGCTGTTCTTTTCGTCGTTTACCGGGTAATAAGGCTCGTCCCCGGGCTTCCACTCGGAGCTGTATTCACGGCTGATTACCGTTTTCGGCAGGTCGTTTCCGTTTTCGTCCTTGCCGAATTCAAACCACTTATGCTCAATAATTCTTGTCCAGGACGTTTCGCTGTCGGTGTAGTTTACCGCTGCATTTCCCTGAAAATTAGGCTTGTCCAGCACCTCGTTTTCAAATCTTACCGAACGATATTCGAGATAGCCAAGCTTGTAGCCGAAATATGCGTCGATAGGTCCTGTGTAAACGACCTTTTCCGCAAGCTTGTCAAGCTCGTCTTTATTGGCAAGGTAATCCGTGTTCAGTCTTACCTCGATGCCCTCAAGCATATTTTCAATCATTTTTGTGTATCCGCCAACGGGGATTCCCTGATACAATGCATTGAAATAGTTGTTGTCAAAGGTCAGTCTGACTGGAAGCCGCTTTATAATAAAGCTGGGCAATTCATTACATTTTCTACCCCACTGCTTTTCGGTATAGCCCTTGATAAGTTTTTCGTAAATATCACGGCCAACAAGAGAAATTGCCTGTTCTTCAAGGCTTTTGGGTTCTCCCTTGATTTCCCTGCGCTGTTCCTCGATTTTTGCACGGGCTTCCTCGGGAGTTACAACTCCCCACATTTTATTGAAGGTGTACATATTAAAAGGAAGCGAATAAAGCTCTCCCTTGTAGTTTGCAACAGGGCTGTTTGTGAATCTGTTGAATTCCGCAAACCGTGTTATATATTCCCATACCTTTTTGTCGTTTGTGTGGAAAATATGTGCGCCGTATTTATGTACGTTTATTCCCTCAACTTTTTCGGTGTAAATATTCCCGCCAACATTGGGACGCTTGTCAATTACCAGCACGGATTTTCCTGACGCTTTTGCCTGCTGTGCAAATACAGCGCCGTAAAGTCCGCTGCCTACTACAAGATAATTGTACATTTTAATCTCTCCTTTTATATTTACTATCCCACTGCAAATTATAACAACGCCTGTTTGCTCACCTATTTTTAATACAAAAGCCATCTTCGGCGTATTTCCCCATAAACTAACAATACGCTAAAAACGGCTTTTCCTATTAAATCTATTGAAAAAGTGTAAAAAGGGTATAGCTGTACTCTGTCTGTGTCTGTCCGTCAAATCGCACGACATCAGCATTTCCTTGTCAACCCCTTTTTCAAAATTTGTTTATTATCATTAAATTTTCATTATATAAATATATCATATTTTTCGACCAATGTCAACACCTCGGAACGGCTATTTCCATATATAGACAATCCAATTTCATCATAATTGCCCTTGCGTCCGCCTATGAAAATACCCTCCCTTAAAAGGTGGATATCAGTATGTAATGACGTAATCATCGGACTTTAAAATTTGTCAAAGATTTTACGGTTGAAACTCTTGGGATAAAGTGGTATAATAAACACGTCGGTATCAGAACACTTAATAACTTAAAAATGGCTGTTTGTTCCATTTGTTATACTTATTGTTCCTGTTGCGCTTGTCCTGTCGTACAAGCTGCTCATAGCTGAAAAAAATAAAATGAGGTGTTGTTATGGGGATTTTTGGCACTAAACAAAAAAAGCCTTTGGAGGAGCTTTCAATTGAGGAGTGCTTCAAGGAGGGCAGCCGCGCCTATGATAAGATGGATTACGCCCGTGCATTGCCCTATCTTCTGCGAGTAGCGGAGGAGGATAAAAGCAATGCGTATGCGGTTTATTATTGCGGAAATATCTACTCTAACGAGAGAGAAAAGGAATTATACGATATTGAACGGGCTAAAGAATTCTATACCCGTGCAAAGGAGCTGGGAAGTACTAATGCGGAGCGCAAGCTGCGCTATATTCAGCGAGACGAGTGGAAAAACGACGGCTGGGACGCTCTTCAGCGAGGCGAAAACGAAAAGGGCTTTAATCTGCTTCTGCAGGCTGCCGAGGCGGACGATTTAACGGTTTTTGAACTGGTTGCTTCACTTTACGAGAAGGGGTGCGGAACTCGTGCCGATGAGGAAAAAGCGCTTTTCTGGTACAAGGAGGCAGCGAAGCATAATTTCCCTAAATCGCAGTATATATGTGCGCTAAGAGATACGGAAAATGCAGACTACTGGTATGCCATGCTGAAGAAAAACCGCAGTTCTTCGGCAAAGGATTATCTAATCAAGCTTGAGCAGGAGAGGGCGTCCTCACAGCCTGAGCCAACGTCAAAGCCACGGTCCGAAGCCCCACAGCCACGGACTTCCACAGCACAGCAGGAGGCGGAGGAACTCTATCAGCAAGCCCTTGCCGCAGTCAACAACAGACCTCAGAATTGGGAAACAGCGTGCAGGTGCTGTCTGAAAGCTGTATCGCTTGGTCATAAGGAGGCTGCAAAGCTTTCACAGACGCTTACAAAAGCGGAACAGATGTGGAAGAAAGGCGCCGAAGCTTTCCAAAATAAACGCTACTCCTCCGCAGTTAAGCCCCTCGCCTTTGCGGCAAAGTACGGACACCCTACGGCACAATTATATTGCGGCACATTGTATCTGAACGGCAAAGGCTGCAAGGAAGACCCGAGGAAAGCGCTGGAATACTTTAAGCAAGCAGCAGAGGCGGGAATTACTGACGCTGCGTACAGCTGCGGTATGCTATACCGTCTTGGACAGGGCATTGAGAGAAATCCCATTTTAGCTTTCCGCTGGTTTGAGCAGGCGGCGCAGAATGGCAACGCCGACGCACAGTGCATGTGCGGTACTGCATATATCTACGGCGATGGCGTAAAACAGGATATGCAGCAGGCGGCATACTGGCTTGAAAAAGCCGCCGCACAGGGCAATAAATCGGCGCATGATAAGCTTGTGTTAGCTGTTGATACCTATGCTATGGCTCAGGCAGGAGGGGCATATATACAGAAGAAGGACTACGCCCATGCGCTGCCGCTTATCCGTTACAGCGCCCAAAATGATATTCCTGCCGCACAATTTCTTTACGGTATGATGTATCAGCTTGGAATGGGCGTGGCAGAGAACGGAAAAGAAGCACGGTTCTGGCTGGAAAAGGCGGCAAAAAACGGCGACTTAGACGCACAGCTGCAATGCGCAGGCTTATGCGGAGCTAAAGGCGACCATAAAACGGAGCTTTATTGGCTTGAGCAGGCTGCCGAAGGCGGTAATCTGTCGGCAATGTTCAACTGCGGAATAATGTACCGTGACGGCGAGGGCTGCAAAGCGGACAAAGCCAAAGCGCTTTACTGGTTTGAGCGTGCCGCTATGGGCGGAGATGCGGGAGCGGCGTGCTCCTGCGGTATAATGTATTGCGAGGGAAACGGCGTACCCGCCGACCGGCAAAAGGGCCGCCGCTACCTGCAGCAGGCTATTGACAGCGATGACAAGGAAGCCGCTCAAAGAGCGCAGTCATTCCTGAAGAATAATGGCTGAGGCAGTTTTGAAAAGTAAATCACGGTTATAACTGTTTTTAAGGCAGCTCCGCACAAAATCCAATAAACGCTCTTTGTGCTGAGCTGCCTTAATTCCAAGCTGTTCTTCGATTTTTACTGCGGAGTGCTCATTATATCGCAGCGCATATAAGATCGTAATTTCATCGGGAGAAAGAGCGGCTAATCTTTTTTCTCCCCGTTCAATAAGGCTATTCGCCTGCTTGCGGGCTTTAAGCTCCTTGCGGCTTGCTTTTTGCTTTGTTGTACTTTGCGTTATATAATGAAATTGCAAAATATTTATAAATTTTCGGCGCTTTTCTCTTTTTCATCGTATAAACAGATGAAAGAAAATAAGGAGGCAGACACAATGAATGATAATATACTGAAAAACGAGATCAACGAAAATAAGCTGACGCAGGTTACAGGCGGTACTGCGGCAGATGTTCAGAATGAATTTGTAATCAGCTTAAGCGGCATACTGGATGTAAACGAATCGCCGGCTGTTCAGAAAAGCATTGAGGTTCAGCTTGACAGTACAAATAAGCTTATTCTCGATATGTCGGGAGTGACCTACATAAACTCGGCAGGTCTGCGTATGCTGCTTACCGTTCAAATGCAGGCAAACAGAAAAGGCTGCAGTCTGATTATCAAAAACGTAAGCCCCGATGTTATGCGGCAGCTGGAGCTAACAGGCTTTGCACAGGCGCTTAATATCCAATGATTTTTAAATGAAAACGGCTTTAGGCCTTAATAAATTCAGAAAGGAAAGGCAAGCATTATGAAAACAATGAAACAATCCTTGAGCGAAATAACAGCAGACAAAGCCCTTTCCGACAAGCTTGTAAGCGTTTCAAGCGAACAGCAGCTTGAAGAATTTCTCAAAGAAAACAACGTGGACTGCACAAAGGAGCAGTTCAGGGATTATGTGCTCAAAAAAGCAGACGACGTGCTTCCCGACGAGCAGATTGAAGCGGATTCGGGAGGAAATGACTTTGGTAATGACTTTATAAATGAACCGGGTAAATTTCTGATGAAATTATTCAACGGCTTTTACGGCTGATACTGCTGCAAAAAATCGGCGCTTTTCTCTTTTTCATCATATAAACTTATGAAAACAGAATCAAAGCTATAATAAGGAGGAGAACAAAATGTCAGAAGAAATCAAAAAGGAAATAGAAAGAAACGAGCTTTCCGACGATATGCTTGAAAATGCAGGCGGCGGAGCAGGAAATTACAAAACAGGTGACTATGTGTTCTATAAGGAGCGCACAAAGTCGGGAGAAAACATAGGAAGCGGCGAAATAAAAGCCTATCGCTCGGGCGTATATGAAATTTATTCCTATAACGGGGTAATGGTCAAGGTAAGACCATCGGATATTATCGGATTAGTTTAATATCCTCTGTTGCCGAAAAAAGCAATGATTAACAAAAACTGACAAAATTAAAAGGACGGCTATTAACAGCTGTCATCTTTGTTAAAATCAACATATCAGTGTTTATAAACAAGCAGTCCCGACGCAGTGCGTCGGGACTTTTTCTGATTGTGCCTGTTGGTTTGAAATTACAATTTATTATCGGTAAGAAACCTCGATAAGATTATTGCCTCATAGCTTTTTCTGTTTTCCCGCTATTATCAATCGGGAGCTTTTACCGTAAATGTTACGGAAATGGTATTGACAAGGTCCTTCTTGCCGAGAGGCATTATCTGAGCGGAGCAGTCGGTCAGATCTCCGTCTGCGGTTCTTGCCTCCTCGGGAATGTCGCTTACCCAGTTGTTATAAAGATTTACTCTTGTGCATTTTCCATCGTCGGAGCAGGTATAGCTCTTTCCTTCCATTTCAAAGGGCTCGCCGTTTATGAGTATCTCGTCGATAGTGTAGATATATCCCGGGAAAAGCTCCTCGCCGTTGGATATTCCAAGGGCCGAAAAGGCTGTGCCCTTTGCCGTGCCGCAATCGGTGAAATCAAGGCTGACGGTATATGTACCCTCGCCCGTTATCTGCACGTTCTGTGCCTTTACTCCCTTAGTGCAGCCTGCAGGGTCGTAAATGTCGCCTACGCTGTAGGAAATGCCGTAATCGTTTGACGCAAACATTATCCACGCAATAGCCATATCGTCGGCAGGCGGCAGGTCAATGCCCTCCATCTGTTCATCGGCGGCTTTCTGCTTTGCGCTGTCAATGCTTTCCTGTGCGGCCGACTTTACGGTTTCAATGTCCTTGTCCTTTTCGTTATCATATCTCCGTGATAAGAAAAGCTGTGCAAGAGTTTCATCGGCGGTAGTGTTTGCCGACCTCTTGTAGAAATTATTGCAGTCCCAGAGCACCGGGCAGAAATCATAAAGATCGCAGTTATCAAGAAGATTGGAGTAGAATTTATCCGTATCGGGCTTTATGCCGCCGTTTTTCTTCATTACGGCATACTCTCCTATAACCACGCCGTAGCCCTGTTCGGAAAATTTGCTCAGCTTCTTGAACAGCTCGTTCTGCTCGTCATAGTCTGTGGGCGAGCCCCATTGATTTACGCTTTCCGTGCCGCAGTAATCCCATGGGGTATAGTAATGTACGGAAAGGAGCAGCTTGCTGTCCGCCGTATCCTCGGGCATTTTGAAGCGGTCGTCGCAGGTAAGGCTTATGTCTGTATTGTAGCCTGCAATAAGCAGGAAACGATCCTCGTTGTTGCCGCCCAGGGAACGGATAAGCTTTACAAATTCGCTGTTTATCATATTGGTGGTTTCGTAACATTCGTTTTTGTTAAGAACGCCCTTTGAGCCTGTTACGTCCTTGTCGTTAAGTCGGTCGCCCAGCTCCTCGTTTGCCGACTCGAAAATCAGCTTATAGGAATAATCCTTGAAATGCTCGCCTATCTGGCTCCACATGGATTTGTACATTTCAAGGGCCTTATCCCTTACCGCCTGATCCTCCGAGCCGAACATTCCCCACCAGCCGCCGTCCCAGTGGTCGTTTATGATAACGTACATATCGGCGTCAAGAGCGTAATTTACCACAGTTTCAACACGGTTCATAAGCCGCTCGTCTATGGTATAATCGCCCTCTTCATAATTCATTCCGTTTGTCCATGCAATGGGTATTCTTATGGTGTCAAAGCCTGCGTCCTTCATACCCTGAATCATTTCGGCGGTGGTATAAGGCTGTCCCCATACCGTTTCAAAGCCGTCCGGGTCAGAGCCGCTTACATAGCTGTTATGATTGTAGGCTTCAAGGGTATTGCCAAGGTTTATGCCGTTGCCCATTGCTCTTATCATTTCAAGAGAGGTCATACTCTTGATTTCATCTTCGTCAGAGCCGTTTGATATTACCTCGGTATCGCTTACCGACGTTGTCTGGCTCTGCTGAGCGTCCGAGGTATTATTCGTATTTCCCGTACCGCCGCAGCCTGCCAGCATTGCCGCTGCAAGAAAAAGAGCCGCCAGTGATGTTAACGTTTTCACTTTCATATACTGTCCTCCGTGGAACTGTTGGTATGCCGTCTGAATTATTTATTGCAGCCGTATGCGTACGGCACACGGTTACAAAACAATACTATCATATTTCCCATAAAAATTCAAGGGTTTTTCCTTTTTTAATGGCATACGTTTCGCAGCGGAGCAGACAATTCCGAAAAACTTGCTTATTTGCAGTACTGCTCTATTGCCCCGCAAATAAACTCCGCCGTTCCCGCTCCGTGGCGGTCGATATTTGCCTTGAAGCGCTCATCGGCGGCATACATTTCTCCCAGCCCCAAAAGAATTTCCTTTGTGCAGGTGTAATAGTTAGCGGTAATGAAATCCTGCCACCTTTTCACAAGCGCCTGCGCTTCCCTGCTGTGAGGAGCAAAGCCGTTCCTTTTGCACTCCGCAAATTCAGCCATAATACCGTCCATAGCCGAGTTGACCTCGTTCCACTTTTCCTTTGTGTAGCCCTTTGTTTTTTCGGCGCTTTCCTTATAAGCGGCAGTACCGCCCCATTTTTCCCTTGCTTCTTTTGCGTACTGCTCACGCTGAGCCTCAAATTCGCTGTTGTCAAAATCTTTCATAGTAATTTTTTCTCCTTTCATTGCGCCGTCAAGAGCCGTAATAAGCCGTTCAAGCCGCTCTTTTTTCATGGTCAGCAAACGCTTCTGCTCTTTCAGCGCTTTTTGCTTGTCATAATCGGGAGAGGACAGAATTGCCATAATGTCCTTAAGGGGAAAATCAAGTTCCCGATAGAACAAAATCTCCTGCATACGCATAAGGCAGCTTTCGTCATAAAAGCGGTAGCCGTTCTGTTCGTCAACAGCGCTTGGCTTAAGCAGTCCGATTTCGTCGTAATAATGGAGCGTGCGCACGCTTACGCCCGTAAGTTCCGCAAATTTCTTTATGTGCATTTTCATCATATCGCCTCCCGTGATTCAGATTATATACCATGACGTAACGTTAAGGTCAATAGAAATCTGAAAAAATTCTCCTTTTTGCAAAAGGGAAATTTGGAACGGAATTGTTTTTCCTTATTTTTGCAAAAAAATAACCATTCTTATGCACAAAACCTATTAACAAATATATCCTGTCCCTATGCTTATTTTTAGAAAATATCCCTTTATATGGGCAATTGCTTGACTAAAGCTATATATTTTTATATAATAAAGCCAGTAATTTATATAACGCTAAGCTTTATTGACGCATTTATCGAGGGATGACATAATTTATGAATTTTTCAGAAAAAATAATAAAGGAATACCGTGAAAATGCGGACAAGCGGGTTGCATTTGTCTGCCGCCTTATGATAGGCTTTATGCTGCTGGTTTTAATGCTGAATGTTCTCGGAATATTCAAAATAGACCCACTGCCCCTTACTGCAACCGTTGCTGTTTCGGTAATAAATTTCTTTCTGCCCACGCTGCTGTACAATATTCTGAAAATCAGATCCAAGGAAATACGGTATATTATTCTGGCGATTCTCGTTTTTCAGTCCGGTCTGCAATACGCAACGCTTTCCTACCACACAATTATAATGCTGGTGTTCCCTCTGATAATGTCCTGTCTTTACAACGAGAGAAAGTACGTTATCTACACGTCAATTCTGAGCATACCGATGATTGTGATTTCCCATATTGCCGCTTTTTATCTTAAGGTAGTTCCCGACGAGCCTCTTGTAACGCTAAAGGGCACTATTCTTTACGGCATTATTCCCCGTACCATTGAATTTTTAGCAGTGATGATAATCTGTCTTTTCATTTCCGACAGAATAGAAAAGCTGGTAAACACCCTTGCAAGCAAAAACGGCGAGCTGTACGAGGATCAGGAAAACCTTATTCTGTCTCTTTCGCAGATTATCGAAAACAAGTCGGAAAACACGGGACATCATGTTAAGCGGGTTTCCGAATACACTCATGTTTTGTGCGAAAGTCTTGGCTACAATACCGAGGAAAGCTGGAAAATCAGTCTGGCGGCAATGATGCACGACGTAGGCAAAATAATGATTCCCGAAACCATTCTCGAAAAGCCGGGAAAGCTTACACCCGAGGAATATGAGATTGTGAAAAATCACATCAAATACGGCAAGCAGATGCTTGAAACCTCACCCGGCGAGCTGTTCAACATTTCCACCGATATCGCCTATCAGCACCACGAAAAATGGGACGGTACCGGCTATATGGGAATAAAGGGCGAGAATATTGCGCCTTACGCAAGGTGCGTTGCGTTGGCGGACGTTTTTGACGCATTGGTAAGCCGCCGTTCTTACAAAGCCCCTTGGCCGCCCGAAAAGGCGTATGAGGAAATTGTTTCCCAAAGCGGAAAGCAGTTCGATCCAAAGGTTGTTGACGCCTTTGTGCAGAATTTCGATAAATTTGTGGAGATAATGAACCGTTATCCCGACGAGGAAATATGATAAAAGCGTGGACTAAAACCCACGCTTTTATTTATATCAAGTCCCACTCCGGAATCAAAAGCGCTACAATTCAGTGTTTATAATTCGGGTGTAACGCTGAAGCGGATATTCCCCATCGTGAGCCTCGCCGCAAAAATATGCGGACATATGGGCGGCACGGGTAACACGGGTTACGCCGCTTCGGAAAAGGGTTTCTGTAAGCTCTGCTCTCTCGCTTTCTGCGCAGATCAGTCCTGCGGTCTGCAAACAGCCCTTTGACTGCCGCAGTACGGAAACAATGCTGCGGCGGGGCAGTTTTTTTACAAGAACGCTGCACATCATAGGAGACAATTCAAGACCGCTATCCTTTATGATAAGCCGACAGCCTCTCCCCTTGTAATCCCACGGATCGACGGGCTTTGCGCACAGAATTTCTTCAAGCTGCTCGGTATGGCGGAGAATAGCGTTCCTTGCACGAATGTCAACGGAGCAATCCTCATGACCTGCGGCGGCTTCTTCAAGAATCGGCAGAAACATTTCGCAGAAACGCCTTAGTTCACCGTCGTCGTCGGTGTCAATGAAAATTGTCTGACAGGAGCTGCAAAGGAGCTGCTTAGTTTCCGCAATATGCTCCGCAAGTCCTCTTAACTCCTCCGTCCTGCCGTCAAAGCCCGAAATGTAGCAAAACCCCAGCTTGTGACCCCATTCAATGAGCTTTGCTCCCGCAGGCGCAAGGGCTCTTACCGCCTTTACCGCTGCTTCTCCACCCCACACAGCTATGCCGTCCGCAAGCGCCGCAAGCCGCTGCATGGCACGGATATCCGACGAGGGCGTATCAAAAACATAGATAAAATCCGCAAGGACAGGCTCGTATTCAATCAGCCTTGAAATAATTTTCAGCGAAAGTCCGTTGTCCGCCGAGGGCAGCTTCAGAATATTTACGTTTCCTGTGATAAGGCCTTCCGCAAGGCTCATTGCAGGAAGTCCGTCCATATTTCCTGCCGCAATGTGAAAAATTGTTCCAAGTGGCTTGAAGCTTATTTTCAGCTTTGGCGAAACATTTTGGGGAGGATTTGTTATTTTTTCACGGGGATAACCGCCAAGCTCCTCGGAAAGCCTTTGTTCAAGGCTTTCACGGCTAAGAACAGCGCATACAAGCGCCTTATAACGCTGGGGATTATCAAGCTTTTGTGAAAACAGAAGTTGATCAAACTCTCCCCTCATAACATCAGCACGGAGCTTTTCTGCGGCGCTTATCATTATTTCGGGAGGCAGAGCCTTTTCCGCAAGAGTTCTGCAAATCCGTCCGTCAAGCTCTGCAATAAGCCTTTCCTGTTCCTTTGTATCAAAAATTTCTCCGCCGTAAAGTATCACAGTTTTACTCCTTTCAGCAGCTCTTCCGCTCCTGCCGCACAGGTTTTTATGTCTTCCGGCGCAGTACGTCCCAGTATTTCAAGAAATGGCGTTTTTATGCCGCAGCCACATTCCTCCGCCGGGTGAAGCACGCCTATGTCGTCCGTCATAACCGAAAGCAGCGGCGTTTTTGCAACCATCGGGGTAATGAGATTGACAAGTCCTGCTTCTCCCATAGGGAGAGGTTCAAGAGTGTCCACATTCCTTATTATCACTCGGCTGTATGCGGGAATATGAAAGTGATGCTTAGGGCAGTCGCAGTAAAGTATAGGGTGCTCCACAGCGCCGAAAAATTCCACAATGTCATTGTCGCAAATACCGAATACTTTTTCGGCAAGACGGTAGAACTCCTCTTTGTCTGCACGTTCCGCATAGAATTGCTTCCAGCCGCCGCCTAAAAGAATTTTTGACCCCTTTGGCAAATGCAGGAACAGGGAGCGTTCCTCCATCATTTTCATCAGAAAATAGGTGTAGGCAGGAAAGCCCATAAGCCTTGCGGGAAAACGGGAATGCTCCAGCTTCCGCAAAGCGCTGATTATTCCCTCAAAATCAGGGGAATAGCCGCCGTTTTTGTATTTCAGAATATATCTGCGGCTTAAAGCGGGAGTGAATAGCGTTGCACCGAAGGCGGTTTTGGTAACAGCTGTACGGTTGCCCCGATGATACTTATAGCCCATAACGATATAATGACAGGGCGTAGAAGAAATAAGTCCCCTCATAGGCGCAATGTGCAAAACCATTTTCAGTCCGCAAAGAAGTCCTCCTGCGTCAAAGGCAATGTCGCTGAACTTGCCCCTTGTTCCCGAAGAAGTGGCACGAACAATGTACGGACCCTTGCACGAAATGCGGCGCTTTTTGAAAAGAAGCGTAGGAAGCACGGGAATACGTCCAATGTCCTCCTCGGTTTTAATGCTGTCGGCGTTTACTCCGTAATGCTCCGCTATTTTGCGGTAATCGTCACAGCACTCTGTGATATGGATAAAATTCTCCTGCGAGGCTTTTGCAAACAAGCTGTCGTCAAAGCTGTAAGGATCTTTCACCGAGAAAAGCTTTCTGCGATATTTCATAGCGCACCTCCGATTTAGGCTCTGCAATGGTCATTTTCACACAATATAATTATAACTTCAAATTAAAGCAAAGTCAACAAAAAGCCGCTTTTGATAAATCTTACCAAAAGCGGCTTGTAATACGTCTGCATATTCTGCTTTACGGCAAGCGCATTGACCGTGCTTCTAAATTTTCCGCATTGCCTTTTTCCTTGTCTTCACCATATACATCTGCTCGTCGGCGAGGGCGGCTATTTTCTCGATTGAATCCGTTTCCTCGGCTTTCATACTGCAAAAGCCACTGCTGCAGCCGATTTTATAGGGCAGACCGCTTGTGCTGTTATATTGGTCGAGAGCGGCTTCAATCCGCTTTATAATGCCGCTTGTTTCCTCGTCGCTTTCGCTGATAAGCAGAGAGCAGAATTCATCTCCGCCCGTTCTCACGCATACCGCTCCGCAGGGCATTGAGTCCGCAATGGCTCTTGCCGTGCGTACAATGGCGTTGTCGCCTGCCTCGTGACCGTACAAGTCGTTTATTGGCTTAAGATTGTCAATATCGGAGCAAACGGCGGTAATACACAGCCCTTTGCTTTTCGCCTTCTGCATAAGCTCTGCGCTGTACTTTGCCATTCCTCTCCTGTTGTAAAGTCCCGTGAGAGGATCTCTTACATAAAGATTTTCCAGCTGCTCCACAACAAGCTCCAGCTTTCTGTTCATATAGAAGCTGCCCGAGTTGTTGGAGAGAGCCAGCAGCCATGTTTCAAAATGCTTTCCGTAGCCCTTAAAGCAGGAGGGCTCATAGGCAAGGTAGCCTAAAAAGCTGTCCTTGAAATAGAGAGGCGAAAAGGCGAATACAACGGGCTTTTCGCCGTTTAGTATTTCCTCGGCAACAAGCTGTGCCGTAGGAAAGGATTTTCCCACAGGAACGTCGCTTCCGTAGCTGAACATATTCACCATTTCATCGGAAATGCCTCTGAAAGAAGAAATCAGATCGTCCTTGTCAAGCTGAGCGCTTTCCTTGTAAATGTTGGAGCAAATGCAGATAAACAGCTTTTTCAGTTTAAAAAAGCGTGCGCTGTGATTTGCGCTTGCAAAAAGCTCCGTCTGATTTTTTACAGAGGCAAAGTCCGTGTTCATATCGTGAATGTAGGTGTGGAATTCCATTGCGTCGGTTTCTGCGCCGTAGGTTTCTGTGAAATAATCGGAAACCTTCTTTTCCGCCTTGTGAACGCAGCCGCAGGACTCCATCAGCACAAGCTCCGAATATACCTCGGAAACGACCTCCGTGGGCTTACCTGCCCATATATCCGTTAGAATCTCCACAGCCTTATGACCCGCCGCCGTAAGTCCCTGACGCACGGAGGTAATGGTAGGCTTGTGCTTTTCAATATCGGGAGTTGCATCAAAGCCTGTTACCACAATGTCCTCGGGCACTCTGTAACCCATATTCTGAAGACAGTCAATGCAGAATATTGCCATTGTGTCGTTGGCGCAGACAATAGCCTGAGGAATATCTCCAGAAGCAATGAACTGCTCCGTACATTCAATGGACTTTTTCCAGAATTCGCCGTAGGCAATTCTGCTTTCCTCAACGGGAATATTATGCTCCCCAAGCACCTTTTTATATGCCGCAAGGCGTTCCTCTGTCTGAATATTTCCCTTGAAGCCGCCTATAAAGTTGATTTTCGTAAAGCCGTGAACCTCAACAAGATGACGTACAACGTCCTCCATTCCGTTCTGGTCGTTAAGCAGCACGTTTCGCTGGAGAGTATGCACAGGGTCGCATACGTTCACAATTGGAACGTTGTTTTCAGCCGCCTTTGCCGCAATTTCGAATACAGTCCGCTCGTCAGCCATTGACTCGCCCATAATTACAATGCCATCGATTATGTCATAATTCATCAGATTGAAAATTTCCTTTTCGCCTCTGATTACGCTTTCGGGCAGAACTCTGTCCATATTAAGGCTTGGACGGTGAATAAGGGGAGCGAAAATAAGAAGATTTATATCAAGTCGGGCGCACTCGTCCCATACTGCGCTGACAATTCTGCTTTCATAATCCCAGTTGTATCCCGTGACGCAAACTGCTATATTTTTACGTTTCATTGATTCCTCCAAAATATAACAATAATTTCCTGCCTTTTATACATTATAGCACATTTTTCTTAACTTTGCAATAGCTTTTTTGCTAATTTTCGACAAGAAATTACACTTGCAGCAGGCGGAAATAAATTGCAGAAATGAAGCGTGCTATTTCGTGTAAGTTAGCGCCGTTGTTTCTCCTGCCTCCGCTTCTCCGCAGGCAACGCTTATGCTTTTCACATCGTCAATGTTGGTAATCAGAACTACCGTATCCGTGGGATAGCCTGCCGCTCTGATTTTATCAAGGTCAACCCTGCATATAGGCTGACCCGCCTTTACCTTATCCCCAACCTTAACGCAGGGAGAAAAGCCCTCGCCTTTAAGGGAAACGGTGTCGATTCCGATATGCACAAGCAGCTCCAGCCCGTCCTTTGTGCTGATTCCGTAAGCGTGATATGTGTCCTGAACGTCTGTAATTTTTCCGTCGGCGGGAGCTACAATAATGCCGTTTTCAGGCTTTACGCCGTAGCCGTCGCCCAGTATTTTCTGTGAAAAAACCTCATCGGGAATATCATCAACCTTTATTACAGTGCCCTTTGCCGCAGCCACAAGAGTATTGCCGCTTTTCTTGCCTAATCCGAACATAATTTACATCCTTTCCTTAATGAATTTCATTGTGGTTTCATAGTCGCAGTAGGAGCTTATAGCCCCCTTTTTTGTTACCGAAAGAGCCGAATAAACCACCGAAAACCGCAGATATTCTCTCAGCTTTTCCGCCGGTATTTCCGAAAGTGTTGAGGGAGTAACATCGTCACTTGCGAGGCTGTACAAAAGACTGCCTATGCAGGAATCCCCCGCTCCCGTTGTATCAACCGCTTCCACCACAGGAGGAGCGCAGAAAAGGTGGGTGTTTCGGGTAATAAGCCTTGCTCCCTTTGCTCCGAGAGAATACAGCACCATTTTTGCGCCGCCCTCAAGCAGCGATGCAAACGCCTTTTCCTCCTCCTTTATTCCCGTTACAAACTCCAATTCCTCATCGGATATTTTCACAATATCCGCAAAGGGGAGAAACTCCAGCACAGCCTTGCGGCAGTCCTCGGGATTTTTCCACAAGGGAAGCCTTATATTGGGGTCGAAGCTGATTATTGCGCCGCTCTCCTTTGCGGCTGAAATTGCCGCTTTGTGTGCGTATTTGGAGGGGGATTCTATCAGCGCCACCGAGCAGAAATGGAGTATTCCGCATTGCTTTATTTTATCAAGGTCAAGCTGGGATTTGTCAAGCAGCATATCCGCTCCGGGATTGCGGTAAAAGGAAAACTCACGGTTTCCGTCCTGCTTCAGCGAAACAAAAGCGAGAGTTGTATTTGCCTTATCCGTCCGTACTATCATTGATGTATCAACGCCTGCGCCTGCAAGAGTATCAATAATATAACTTCCGAAGCCGTCTGTTCCCACGGAGGAAATAACCGCCGCTTCCCCGCCCAGTTTTGCCGCCGCACAGGCGCAGTTTGCAGGAGCGCCGCCGCAGACCCGCTCGAAAGCGGTAACGTCCTTTAAGCCGCAGCACTTTTCCTTTGGAATAAAGTCAATGAGGGCTTCTCCTATTGAAATTATCTTTTTCAATTTCATTTCCTTTCTTTAAAACCGTCCAGCTTGTAAATTACAGCCTGTCCGTCAGCACCGTTTATTTTAAGCCCATAGCTTTCCTTTTCGGGATAATATCTTGTTGTAAAAACCTCGGCGCCGCCGTTGATATATATTTCCACTGCCGATGTATCGCAGAAAATATGCAAGTCCGTAAGCTTATCTGCCTTTACGGAGCGTTTTGTTCTTCCATAGCCGTTTTCACCAAGCTCAAGAGTTACTATGCCCTCCGCAAAATAAAGCCTCATACTGCCGCAGATTTCGATGCTGAAATGGGATAAGCTGTCAAGCTGTATTTCCGCCTCGAAAATGCCGTCGGCTTCGGCGCAAAGCTTCCCCTTAAAGCTGTATTCTCTTTTGTTCTTTCGCAGCCCTTCAAGCTCCTTTACGGGATTCTGATACAGCTTGCCGTCCCTTTCGGTAATTTCACGGGGCAAGGTGAGAATATGCTTCCAGCCGTATCTGTCGGTGGGATTCCGGTATAAATCATCAATATCGGGCAGTCCGCCCCAGCCGATGAGAATACGTCTTCCCCCGCCGTCCACAAAGGATTGGGGCGCATAGAAATCAAAACCACGATCAAGCTCGGTAAATTCCCCGATTTTGCAGTCATTGGGAAAATCGCCAATTATCGGAGCGTATCCGCTCTGATAAATGTTGTTGTAAAGAATACCGCTGCTTTCTACCCCTTGGGGCGAAAAGCTTAAAAAAAGCCTGTTGTTTATTGAAATAAGGTCGGGACATTCCCACATAAAGCCAAGGCTGTAATCAGCGGTAATTCTCCCCGAATATTCCCATTTGTCAAGGTCGGCGGAGCGGTAAATAAGCACAATTCCCTTGTCCTCCCTTGTCCTTGCTCCAAGGAGCATAACATACTCGCCGCCGTATTCGTAAACCTTAGGGTCGCGGACGTGGCAGGTAACGTCATTGGGATAATCCCTGTTGCGAAGCAGAACGCCTCTTTTTTCAAAGTTCACACCGTCCCTTGAAACAGCGTGTATAGTGTTATGCTCACGGCCGCTGTTAATGTAGTCGTAATTATCCCCCATAAGTTTAACATTGCCCGTATAGAACAAGTGCAGCTCGTTATCCTTTACTATTGCCGACCCTGAATAAACCCCGTGGCAGTCAAACTGCTCGTCGGAGCAGAGAGCAGGCGGCAGATACTCATAGCTTACAAAATCCTCTGTTGCATAATGCCCCCAGTAGTTAAGTCCCGGCTTTGTGTCAAAGGGGGAATACTGAAAGAAAATGTGATATTTGCCGTCGAAAAAGCAAAGTCCGTTAGGGTCGTTCATCCAGCCTGTTTTTGGCGAAAGGTGAAACAGCGGCCGCCACTTTTTGTTGACCTCTGCCGCCTCCTCAAAAAGACGGCAGGTTTTCAGAAGATTTTCTGTGCGGATATTCACTTTGAATTCACCTCGGCTTTCTTATTTACCCCCGAGCAGCCGAACAGCCAGGTAAGCACGAATGCAACCGCCATTCCCACCGCCATTGAAATAATGTACTGCACAGGCTGATGAAGGTGAAGAAGTATTGCGAAAATTCCTGTAACGCCTGTTGCAGTTGCTCCCAGGTGGAACAAGGAAGCAACCAGTGCTCCGCAGGCGCCGCCGATTGAGCCGAAAATAAAGGGCTTGAAAAATCTCAGGTTTACGCCGAATATCGCAGGCTCGGTAATTCCAAGCATACAGGAAAGAGCGGAGGGAACTGCAAGAGCCTTTGTTTTCTTGTCCTTTGCACGGATTGCAACCGCAAGGCAGGCAGCGCCCTGAGCCATATTTGCCGCAGAAGCAAGAGGCAGCCAGTAGGTAAAGCCGTATTCCGAAAGCTGACCAAGGTCGATAATGGTGTACATATGGTGAATACCGCCAACAACCGTTGTGGAGTACAGACCGCCCATTACGAATGAGCCAATACCCAAGGGCAGAGTAAGCAGCCACTGAACGCCGTAGATAATTGCGTTTTCAAGATTTACGAAAACAGGACCGATAAATGTAAAGGTGAGAAAGCCCGTTACAAGCAGGCTCACAAGCGGCGTTACAAATAGGTCGATAATTTCGGGCACTACCTTGTGCAGCTTCTTTTCAATTGTGGCGAGAATAAGAGAGGCGATTATAATGGGGATAACGTGTCCCTGATAGCCTACCATATCAACATTGTACAAGCCGAATATGCTGAAGGACTGGTCAATACCGCCGCTTACCGTCCACGCATTCTGCAAATCGGGGTGAATGAGGAACATTCCCATTACCGCTCCAAGATAGGGATTGCCGCCGAAAACCTTTGTGGCGGAGAAGCCGATTAGAATGGGCAGGAATGTAAACGCCGCATTGCTTAACATAGTGATAATGCGGAAAACATAGCCGCTTGTGTCAATGGAAATAAAGCCGTTGCTGTTCATAAAGTTCAGCGCTTCCATTATTCCCATTATCAGTCCCCCTGCAACAAGAGCAGGGATTATGGGAACGAAAACATCGCCAAGAGTCTTTATGAGCCGCTGAAAAATGTTGCCCTTTTTGGCAGCCTCGTGCTTCATTTCCTCCTTTGAGGTTTCCCTGATTTCAGCCGCCTTGATAAATTCGTCGTAAACCTTGTTTACCGTGCCTGTGCCGAAAATTATCTGAAGCTGACCCGAAGCAATGAAAACACCCTTAACGCCCTCAATGTTTTCGATTGCTTCCTTATCCGCCTTTTTCTCGTCCCCAAGCACAAGTCTAAGACGTGTGGCACAGTGAGCGCCCGTAACAAGATTTTCTTTTCCGCCGATTTTTCGAGAACCTGAACTGCTATTTCCTTGTAATTCATTTTCTTTCCTCCTGTAATGTGTTATCGGTTTCATCTCTTGTCTGTATTATACATTATGGGAGAGTATTTGTAAATTCGCATTGTAAACAATGTTTTTCATAAGCTGTTATGCAGTATATTTGTGAAACTGGTTTCATACAGCGGTGCTTGCACGTTCCATAAGCCTGTAACCAAGCTCCACGCTTTTCGGCGCTCCATCAGGGTCGGCAAGCCTGTTCATAACAAGCTGAGCCGCCTCTCTGCCTGCGGTTTTGTAAAATAAATGCACCGACGTCAAAGCGGGATTTACCGCCTTTGACATTTTCGAGTCGCCAACGGCGGCAATTTTCACGTCCCTGCCAACCTCAATATTATGGCTGAAGCAATACTGCATTGCTCCTATTGCTATGGTATCGGTTGCACAAAAAAGTCCGTCAGGCCTTGCAGAGCCTTTAAACAGCCGTTCCGCTCCCGCATAGCCCGACTCAAGAGAAAACTCCCCCTCGTAGGTAAGTCTTGAGCTTACGGGCAAGCCGCTTTCCTCCATTGCCCTTGCGTAGCCCTCAAACCTGTCCCGTCCTGCCGCCTTATCACGCATAGGCACTCCGATAAAGCCGATTTTTTTACAGCCGCAGCCGATAATATGCTTTACCGCCCCATAAGCTCCGCCGAAATCGTCGTGAAATACACAGTCAAACTCGCCGCTCTTCTGTCCCACAATCACAACCGGCTTATTGTAGGCAGACAGTATTTCACGGTTTTTACGGGTTATTTCCGTTGCAATATATATCATTCCGCAGACGGTATTTCCACGGAATATTTTCAGAAAATCAAGCTCCTTTTCCTGACTAAGGTCGGTTATTCCAAGCACCATATTAAAGCCTGCTCCGCTTATAACCTCGGAAACACCGTCAACCATACGAGCCACCGACTCAGAGCTAAGCCTTGGGATAATCACGCCGATAAGGTTATTCTGACCCGAACGCAGATTTCTGGCGGACATAAGGGGTGTGTAGTCGTTCTGCTCAATGATTTTCCTGATTATTTCACGCTTTTCCGCACTTACATAGCCGTTGTTGAGATAACGGGAAACAGTAGCCTTTGAAACTCCCGCAAGTCTTGCAATATCCGAAATGTTCATAACATACCTCCTGACGCTTTATATTATGGTATCGGTTACATAAAGTATAGCATTGATTTTTCTTTATGTCAACCGAGTTTTATTTAATTTTTGTATTGATTTTCCATTGATTTTGTGCTACAATAAGCACAAGGTCTTAATTGTTCAAAAAGTATGCAAAACAGGATTTATTATGGGCTCGTAGCTCAGCCGGGAGAGCGCTGCGTTCGCAACGCAGAGGTCAAGGGTTCGATCCCCTCCGGGTCCACCAGTCAGCGCCTCAACCGCATTTCAGCGCATTGAGGCGCTTTTGCTTTATCTGCTTTCAGCGCAAATCCTTAACAATGCAGTCAAGGAGAAAGGAGCATTTATGATATGCCCAAAATGCGGCAGCGAACACGTTAATATACAGGCAGTCACCGAGGTCAAAACCAAGCGGAGAGGCTGCTTCCGCTGGGCGCTGTGGATTTTGCTCGCCCTCTGCACCTGCGGACTTATACTGATTATTCCTGCCATAACCAACTCCAAAACCAAGTCAAAAACCCACAGCGAGGCGGTTTGCCAGAACTGCGGATACAGGTGGAGAGTGAATTGACAGCATATTCAATCATTGCAGCTTTGCACCATATAAAGAAAAACGCCGCTTAAAGCGACGTTTTTTATTTTTACCCGAACACACCGCTGATAAGCCACTTAGGAATATATCCGATGTCGTAAAGGGTTATGAACAGTCTGATAAGCAAGCCGATTACCGCAATGGTAAAGCCTGCGATTGCAAGACCTCTGTAACGCTTTTCCTTCACAAAGCCAATGCAGGTGGAAAGGAAAGCCAGCGGCTCAAGAATAAGAGAAATCCAGAACAAGCCTACGATAGAGGCGGTAAAGCCGAAAATAGTGAAAATAATGAACCTTGAAACTTCCTTTTTCGGAGCGGGAATATTCATCTGAGGAACAGGATTTACGGGAGCTGCACCTACTGCGTCCTCAAAATCCTGACCGCCGCACTGCGCGCAGAAAACCGAGCCTTCCTCGTTGATACAGCCGCACCTTATACATCTTCTCATAAAGTAACTCCTTCCAAAATTTAATACAGCTATTGCTGTCAAATGTACTGCACAAAATCTGTGCGAAATTACTGAGTTATTGCTATGGGTATATTATATAATAGGTCGCCCCAAAAGTCAAATTACAATTTAATTACATATTGGATTACATTCGGTAACAACAAAAATACTCCCCCACAATGTGAGGGAGCATATTGTTTCATTAGTTAAATTACATTAGCAAGCACGAGTAACCTTACCTGAACGTAAGCATCTTGTGCAAACATTAACTCTGCACGGAGTACCGTTTACTACTGCCTTAACCTTCTGAACATTTGGCTTAAAGGTTCTGTTTGTACGTCTGTGTGAGTGAGAAACCTTAATACCGAAAGTGACACCCTTGCCGCAGATTTCGCATTTTGCCATTGGTGAGCACCTCCTTCTTACATAATGATTTAAGATACTATAATATTTTAACAGATATTGCGGCAAATTGCAAGTGTTTTTTAAAATATTTTTTTCAATATCTCATATTTATACAATTTGCACAATTAAATCTGATTATAGCCGCCGTTTTAGGCTATGCCTATAATTATTGTATATTCCAGTACTGCTCCTTTTCGTGCTTGCTGGGTCTTGACATAAGCTGCTTAACGCAGTCCAGCGGGTCAACTCCCTCATAGCACACCTGATAAAGCTGCTCGATAATGGGCACTGCAACGCCAAGCTCCTTTGCGATTTTGTAGGCAATATTGACGCAGCCGTAGCCCTCAACAGTGCCTACCTTTTTTACCGCCTCCGCCGCAGGTACGCCGCCTCCGATAAGCAGACCTGCACGGTGATTTCTGGAATGAGTGGAGGTGCAGGTAACAATAAGATCTCCTACTCCCGCAAGCCCAGTAAAGGTTTCCCATTTTGCGCCAAGCTGAACGCCGAGCCTTGTGATTTCCGTAAGGCCTCTTGTCATAATCGCCGCAAGGGTGTTGTCCCCAAGTCCCATTCCCTCAACAATGCCGCAGCAAAGGGCGATAGGATTTTTCAGCGCCGCTCCAAGCTCGCAGCCCGGAACATCATCGTTGACATAAATGCGGAAAAATGGATTTTGCAGCGTTTCCTGCAAATATTCGGCATACTTTGACTGTTCGCTTGCCATTACAACGGTGGTAGGCACGTTTCTGCCAACCTCCTCTGCATGACAGGGGCCTGCCATTACCACAACAGGATTATTGGGAAATTCCTCCTTAAGCACCTGCGAAAGCCGCTTGTTTGTGCCCTCCTCAAAGCCCTTGCCTACATTGAGTATTACCGCATTTTCGGGAACATAATCCTTTACGTTTTTCGCAACCTCACGGACGAACTTGGACGGAATTGCAAACACCACAATTTCCGCATTGCCTATTATGCTTTTGTCCGTGTCAAATCTTATGGACGGGGGAACGATTACCCCGGGGAGAAGCTTTTTATGCTCTCCGTCACGCCGAATTGCTTCAATTTCCTCGCGGTATTTTGTCCATGCGCTGACCTCGTGGCCGTTCCTGTCAAATAAAACCGCAAGCGCCGTTCCGAAGCCGCAGCCCAGAATTGTTATTCTTGCCATAAATCACGCTTTCTGACCGAGCTTTTTCTCGGTGCCTTCACGAAGCCGCTTAATGTTTCCTCTGTGCATAAATACAATAAGGAATGCAATTACAGCGGCGCATAATGCGTCAATAATTCCGTTGGGGTCGTTGTAGATAAAGCCGAAAATAAGTACGGTAAAGGGATAAAGTATTGCCGCAATTATTGAGCCGAGAGAAACATATCTTGAAATAAGTACGATAACCGCAAAAATGCCTAAAAGAATAAGTGCGGGCAGCCACTCAATGGCAAACAGAATGGACACGGTTACAAGTACGCCCTTGCCGCCCTTGAAGTGATAATACAAGGGGAAAATGTGACCGAGAATACCGAAAATGCCTGCAATGTACAATATCCACGAGTAATCGGCGGCTTCCATTCCAAGAACCATCATAAGTACACGCACCGCCACAACGGAAAGCACGCCCTTTGCAACGTCCCCAAGCAGTACAAACAGCGCAGCAACCTTGCCCTGCGTCCTCAGCGTATTTGTAAGTCCTGCATTGCCGCTGCCAAGCTCTCTTATGTCCTTTCCCGTCTTGATTTTGGTAACGATAATCGCAGAGTTTATGCTGCAAAGCAGATAGGGCACAATCACCGCTGCCGCAATGCAAAGAACAATATTCAGCATTATTCGCCACGCTCCCTTATTACAATTTTTATGGGCGTTCCGTTAAGCCCAAAGGATTCTCTTATCTGATTTTCAATGTAGCGCTGATATGAGTAGTGGAAAAGCTCCTTGTTGTTGCAGAAAATGACAAACTCGGGAGGCTTTGTGCTTGCCTGGGTCATATAGTAC
This sequence comes from Ruminiclostridium sp., assembly GCA_051882195.1. Classification (GTDB taxonomy): domain Bacteria; phylum Bacillota; class Clostridia; order Oscillospirales; family Ruminococcaceae; genus Ruminiclostridium_E. The sequence goes on from JBJERI010000140.1 coordinate 36,991, forward strand.
AGCTTAAGGCGCTTGCCCTTGTCTGACGGCGGCTGTACTCTCGCCGTGGCATAGCTTAACAAATCGTTCAGCATACCGGTGGTAATTCGTCTTGCGTTCTGCTCACGGGTGTATCTTATCTGCTCGAAAAGCTTGTCTATACGCTGTCCCGTAAGGGCGGAAATAAACACCATCGGTGCATAAGACATAAAGGAGAAATCAACCTCAAGCTTCTTTCTGAACTCCTCCATTGTCTTTCCGTCTTTTTCAATGCTATCCCACTTGTTTATGGCAATTACGCTTGCCTTGCCCTGCTCGTGAGCGTAGCCTGCAACCTTGCTGTCCTGCTCCGTAAAGCCCTCGTTGGCGTCAATCATAATTACGCACACGTCTGCCCTGTCGATTGCCATATAAGCACGGAGAACGCTGTAACGCTCGATCTGCTCCGTTACCTTTGATTTGCGGCGGATACCTGCCGTGTCGATAAGCACATACTTTTCTCCGTCACGCTCAACTATTGTGTCAATAGCGTCACGGGTGGTTCCCGCAATATCCGAAACGATAACACGTTCTTCCCCTGCAATTCGGTTAATAAGGGAAGATTTTCCTGCGTTAGGCTTGCCGATAACCGCAATTCTTGTGTAATCGTCGCTGTAATCGTCCTCGTCCGTTTCGGGCATAAACTTGAACACCTCGTCCAGCAAATCTCCCGTGCCGTGACCGTGAACGGAGGAAACGGCAATGGGGTCGCCCAGTCCAAGATTGTAGAATTCGTAAATGTCGGGGGGAATGTCCCCTACGTTGTCGCATTTGTTTACGCAAAGCACAATGGGCTTTCCGCTTTTGAGCAGCATTGAAGCAACCTCGTGGTCGCTGGCGGTAACTCCTGTTTTAATATCGCAGACGAAAATTATAACGTCTGCGCTGTCAATGGCAAGCTGCGCCTGAGTTCTCATCTGCGAAAGGATAACGTCCTTTGAGTCAGGCTCGATACCGCCTGTGTCAACTAACATAAAGCTTCTGTCAAGCCATTCTGCCCTGCCGTAAATCCTGTCACGGGTTACGCCGGGGGTATCGTCCACAATGGACATACGCTTGCCCACAAGCTTATTGAAAAGCGTGGACTTTCCTACGTTAGGTCTGCCCACAATGGCAACTAATCTCATTTTTACACTCCGTATATTTTTATATTATAATAACATTTTGTAATGTGATAAACAGTGAATTTGTTTTACAATCTGTATATCTGTATTTAAAATCAACATCTTGTCATACTTTCAAGAAGCTCATAGCCGTCCACAACAATAGGCGTAACTCTTACTCCCAATGCCTTTTCCACGTCCCCAACCGTTGTATCGTCAAGGAAAACATCGGAATTTGCCCTTAGCATTGTGTTTGGTATAATCAATTCTGTTCCTATTTTGTCCTTAACAGGAACAAGCTGTTTAATTATATCCTGCCCTGTTACAAGGCCTGCAACGGTTATTGTTTCACCGAAAAAGTCGTTTCTTATTGGGAAAACATTGATATGAACATTGGGGAAATCCGTCTTTAAGCTGTCTGCAAGCTTCTGAAGCAATGGAGCGGCGAGCTTTCCCGTGGCAACAGAACGGTTTACAACAAGGTTATGAATCTCATTATACTCCTTTTTGTCCGCAAGACCCTCCATAAACTCGTGTTCAAGACTTTTCCACATTCCAACGCCGTTTTCGTACTGGTCAAAATCGCCGTAATACTCATAATCGGGCATCTCACGCTGTGCAATTAGGAAAAACTCGTCCGCAGGATAAACCACACGGCTTCCGTGTTCCTTTTCCATTCTGTCCCCAAATTCCTCGATTATGTCGATTACTTCCCCGGCGGTTTCCTTGTTATAAAGAGGAATATCCGCAAGCCCCTCACGGTATTTTGTTTCGCCGATAGGAACGCAGGCAATGCTTTCTACGGCAGGATACAGAGCTGTAAGGTCGGAAAGGGTCCTTCTAAGCTCTTCCCCGTCATTCCAACCGGGACAAAGTACAAGCTGACAATTAAGCTCATTGCCTGCCTCCGCAAGCTGATAGAGGTATTTAAGACAGTCGCCTGCAAAGCGGTTGCCCGTCATTTTGTTTCTAAGCTCAGGGTTGGTAGTATGCACCGAAATGTTAACCTTAAGCTTCATTTTAATTATACGATTAACCTCTTCCTGTGTCAAGTTGGTCATGGTGATGTAATTGCCTTGCAGGAAGCTTAACCGGTCGTCGTCGTCCTTGAAGTAAAGCGTTTCCCTCATGCCCTTTGGAAGCTGGTCGATAAAGCAGAAAACACATTTGTTTCTGCAGGAACGCTTTTTATCCATAAGGTAGGTTTCAAACTCCAGCCCAAGGTCGTCGTACTCGTCCTTTTTTATTTTTACTTTCCTGTCCTCAAGCTGTAACACAAGCTTTGAGTCCGTTGCGTAAAACTGATAGTCAAGCACGTCGGAAATGGGATTTCCGTTTATTGAAACAAGGGTGTCCCCCGCCTTAATCCCTGCTTTCGCCGCCGGTGAGCTGGGCGTCACTCCGATTATTTTCACAGACATGATGAACTCCTAATCCAAGTAATATGTAAAAGAAAGGCGCAGTGCTGTACAGGGAAACTCCCGTAAAGGAGGAAACAAGATAGCCGAAGGCTGCCACAAGAGCAATTTTTTCTTCCGCAGACAATTCCTTGCGGTACTTAAGACCTCTCAGGAATACCGCAAAAATCAGCACAAGATAGAACACAAGCCACGGTACTCCGAAAAAAGAGGCAAACTGCAAAAACTCGTTGTGGGCTCTTGTAGAACCTGCCGCCTCAAAAATAATATCTGCCGTTCCGTTAGGGCCCCAGCCGAAAATCGGCTTTTCGGCAATACATTCCGCAGATGAAACCCATAAGCCCCATCTGTTTGTGCCTGCGTTTACTGCGTCCTCGCTGCCTGCCGCAATATTGCCCACATCTGTTCCAAACTGTGTTAAATCGCCCAGAACCTCTGTCTGTGCCGTAAGCACCATTGCAATAAGCACCACGGCAAATATTGCAAGAGGAATAAGAGAAGCGCTGTCAAATCTGCCTTTGCACAGGGAAAATACCACTACAAGCATTACAAAGCCCATAATCAATGCAAGGAAAGAGCCGAAGGTGCTGTTCCAGATAAGCGCCCATGACAATAGAGCAATGCCAGCCGCTTCCGCAAGCTTAAGAGCAAACCGCTTTTCCGCAAGAAACATTCCCGAAAGAATAAGGGTAGTTATTACAAGGAAATAGCCGTAATGATTGAACTGAGGGAAAACAGCCGACCGCCAGTTGTTTCCGCAGTGAGCAAAATTCATCATAGGAACGCCGAACTTGTCCTGAATAAAGAAGAATATCATTACAACCACAGACTGAATGACGATCCATCTCAGCACATATTTTCTGTGTTTGCTTTCCTTTATCATCAATGCACAGCAAAACAGCAGAGCGTAGCCGACATACATTATAATTCCTTCCTGCTGTATGTCCTTGCCCCATAGGGTACTTTCGCTGAAGCCGTTCACGCCTGTGGCAATAACCGACCATATTGCCATTACAAAAGCGATAAGCACAAGGTAATGCCGTGAGAAAAACGCCTTTGCGCCCTCTCCCTTATGCTTTACAAAATAATCCACAAAATGCAGCACACCCAGAATTATTGTAAGCAAAGCGCCGATATAAATAAGCTTGCAGGCAAAAATTCCGATGTAGGCGTTTTCGTCAAACCAGCCTGTTATAAAAAGAAAAGCGGGAACGCTGCTGCTTATAAGCCCGATTATCATTGCGGCAAGGCTGTAAAAGCTCTGCGGAATATTGTTAATTGCCTCTGTAACAGTCTTGCTTTTTATTACCTTTTTAAAAGTTTCCATTTTCAGTCACCCTATAACAAATGAGGGCCTGACTAAAAAGTCAAGCCCTTTCATTCTGCTTTGAAATTATCCTAAAGAGCGATTAAGCTTCCTTCTGAGCGATAACTTCCTTACCCTTGTAATAACCACAGTTGCCGCATACGCAATGTGGAGCCTTCAGCTCGCCGCAGTTTGTGCAGCGTGAAAATGCAGGTGCAGATAACTTCCATACCTGTGAACGTCTTTTATCACGTCTTGCTTTTGATACTTTTCTCTTTGGAACTGCCATTATTCGCACCTCCCTCTGAATTTTGAAATCTTTATGACTTCAACTATGCATAGTTATACATAATTGAAAATTGGCACGTTTAAGATTATATCATATAACCCTGCGTTTGTCAATAGTATTTCAAAAATATTTTTACAGATACTTCTTGATAGACTCGGGCAAGTCTGCAACCTCTGCTGAAATTGTGAATGTAATGTTAACGTTGTCGGAAATCTGAGCAATTCTGTCAAACATCTTGCCAAGCTGGTCGTAATCTCTGCCTACGATTCTTAAGATACCGTCAACAAAAATATCTGTGCAGTCATAGTCGGAATTCATAATGCCTGCGATAAAGCCGAACATATCGTCATAGCTTGCAACCTTTGCGTCCTCAATGTTGATAAGACGAATCTTGTGGTAAATATCAATGTTTAATGAAGAACCCAGCTGGATAGCAACAACGTTGCCCTTGCTTTGCTTTTCTGCTTCATGGATTGCATTGATTAAGAGCTTGGTTTTGCCTGTACCTTTTTTTCCTGGGATTAATTTAATCATTGTAGTGTCCTCCGAGTTTTATATTTGTAAAACGGCTCCTGCCGTATTATTACCCTGTTTTTATGTAGTCGGGCGGAGGGAATTATCCTGCGCCCGGTCTGCGTTTAGCTTATCAGTTAAGCTTTGCCTCGAGAGCAGCCTTTGCGTCCTCGTATCCCGGCTTGCCGAGAAGAGCGAACATATTCTTCTTGTAGCTTTCAACGCCGGGCTGGTTGAATGGGTTTACGCCCAGCAGATAGCCCGAAATTGCACAAGCCTTTTCAAAGAAGTAGATCATATAGCCAAGCTCGTATTCGTTAAGCTCGGGCACTTCAAGAACAATGTTGGGAACGCCGCCCTCTGTATGAGCGATAACCGTACCCTGATATGCCTTGTCGTTTACAACGGACATATTCTGGTTTGAAAGGAAGTTCAGACCGTCGCCGTTGGTTGGATCGTCCTTAAGGAAGAAATCCTGCTGTGCCTTGCCGAAGTGAACAACCGTTTCAAACAGCATCTTTGTGCCGTCCTGAATGAACTGACCGAGAGAGTGAAGGTCGGTGGAGAAAACGGCTGATGTGGGGTATAAGCCCTTGCCGTCCTTGCCCTCGCTTTCGCCGAACAGCTGCTTGAACCATTCGTTCATCATTGCAAAGGAGGGTTCGTAAGCAACCAGCATTTCTGCCGATCTGCCCTTGCGGTTGAGGATATTTCTGAGCGCTGCATACTTGTAGCAGTCGTTCTTGTCGATTTCGGGTGAAACCAGCTGGTCCTGAGCAGCCTTTGCGCCGTTCATAAGAGCGTCAATGTCGCAGCCTGCGCAAGCAATGGGAAGCAGACCTACCGCTGTAAGAACGGAGAAGCGTCCTCCAACGTCGTCGGGGATAACAAAGGTTTCGTAGCCCTTTTCGTCGGAAAGCTCCTTAAGAGTACCTCTCGCCTTGTCTGTTGTGGCGTAAATTCTGCTCTTTGCGCCCTCTGCGCCGTACTTTTCCTCAAGCATATCTCTGAATACTCTGAAAGCAAGGGCAGGCTCGGTTGTTGTGCCTGACTTTGAGATAATGTTTACGGAAAAGTCCTTGCCCTCAACAAGGGAAATAACCTGATTGAGATATGTGGGGCTGATTGAGTTACCGATAAAGTAAATGTCGGGTGTGTCCTTCTTTACGTTATTGTAAAGAGAGCCCTTGATTGCCTCGATTGCAGCTCTTGCGCCAAGATATGAACCGCCGATGCCGATAACCAGCAGCACTTGGCTGTCCTTTTTAATTTTCTCCGCAGCAGCCTTTATCCTTGCAAATTCGTCCTTGTCGTAGTCAGTCGGAAGAGTTACCCAGCCCAGGAAGTCGTTTCCAAGACCGCTCTTTGCCGTAAGAGTTTCGTGAGCCGCCTTTACAAGTGGCTCCATTCCCTTAAGCTCGTCTGCTCCGACAAAGCCCTTAAGATATTTGTCGTTAACCTTTAAAGCCATAACAATTCTCCTTTTATACTTCTATCTACTTAATATTCTTTTTATATAAATACATTATAGCTGAATTTGCCCCTTTTTGCAAGATGTTTTATATTTTAACCTCACTTTTAGTTACATATTACAAAAATTTTATTACAATTTTGTAATAACTTACAACTAAATTACAAGATTTATAAAGTAAAAATTCCGTCAAATATCAATTCAAGGCTTTTCAGGAAGGTCATTCGCTGAACCTCGTCTATTGCCACCACGTCCGTTTCAAAAATAACCTGCTGGTCAAGCACCGCCTGAATCTTTCCCAGCTTCTGTCCCTGCTTTATTTCAGCCTCCGCAGTTTTGCTTATTGCGTAATTGTATTTCACCTTTGAGGAAGCGCCTTTGGGAATAATGCAGCTGCCTGTTCTGTCAATCCCAACCGCTACCGTCTTTTCCGTGCCCTTTGTTACCTCAATGGGAGCAAGCTTTTCCGAATCAAATTGGGGCGTAAAGACCTCGAAGCCGGTAAAGCCGTAATCAAGAAGAGTTTCCGCCTGCTCAAACCGTGCGCTGTCGCTTTCCGCACCAAGAATTACAGCAATAAGCTCCATTTCACCCCGCTTTGCCGTTCCCACAAAGCAGTAGCCTGCACCGTCAGTTGTGCCTGTTTTAAGCCCAGTAATGCCGTTGTAGCTTGTAATAAGCTTGTTGGTGTTAAGCAGCTGGGTTTCTCGCTCCGTACCTGTTCGTACGCTGGAAAGACGGGTCAGCAGAAACTCGTCGTAGACGTCGTACTTTCTCAGCTCCGCCGCCATTTTTGCAATATCCCTTGCAGTGGAATAATGGGTGGGGTCGTCATAGCCAACGCAGTTGGCAAAGTGGGTGTTGCTCATTCCGAGAGCCTTTGCCTTTCCGTTCATCTGCTTAACAAACTCCTCCTCGTTTCCTCCGAGGTATTCCGCAACCGCCGTGCAGGCGTCGTTTGCCGAGCTTATGACAATCGACCTAAGCATATCATAAGCGCTCATTTCCTCGCCGCTTTCAAGCCATATTACCGACCCGTCCATGGAGCTTGCGTAAGCCGAGGTCTGAATCATATCCTCCATTGCCATTGTGCCCTTTTCCAAAGCCTCTGCCGCAAGGAGCAGTGTCATTATTTTGGTAAGGGAAGCAATAGGAAGCCTTTCGTCGGCATTCTGCTCATAAAGCACCTGCCCTGAGCCTTTGTCCATAAGCAATGCCGCCTTTGCTGTAATTTCAAGAGGCGCTTCCCCCTCTGCGCTGATGTTTAAAAAGCTTACCGCCATAACTGCGGCAAGCAGAAAAGCAATTATTTTTTTCATAAGCACAACCCTTTCTCTCAGTAAATATATGTATAGATTGTCTTTATAATGCGTAACATAGAAACAAATAAATGAAAGGACTATGCGTATGATTAAGATTAAAGAATGGATAAAGCTTGCCCTGTTATTTCTTATCGGCGGCTTTGTCTATTGCGCAATAGAAATTGCCTACAAGGGCGATACTCACAGCTCAATGTTCATTGTGGGAGGGCTTTGCTTTATACTGATAGGCGGAATCAACAACTATTTCGACTACTCAATGCCTCTGATAAAGCAAATGGCCATTTCCTCCCTGCTGATAACGGCGCTGGAATTTATAAGCGGCTGTATCGTCAACCTGTGGCTGGGACTGAATGTGTGGGATTACAGCAAGCTGCCGTTAAATATTCTGGGACAGATTTGCCTGCTGTTTATGGTGATATGGTTTTTCCTGTCCCTGCCGGGTATTCTCCTTGACGATTTTGTAAGGTGGAAAATGTTCGGCGAGGAAAAGCCTCACTACGTTTTTTTCAGAAGAAAAGCCCTTGCACAATGAAAATCGGACTGCCGTTACCGTAATGGTAATAGGCAGTCCGAATCTTTATATGAAGGACCTTATCTTCAATTATGACAGGCTTACGGCGGTGGCAAATGCGCCTACCCAATAAGCGGTGGTAATGTCAACGGTTTTTACGTTCTGTCCCGGCATAGGGCTGTAAATCATTGTGCCTGCGCCGATGTAAATGCCGCCGAAATCAGCGTTGCCGCTGTTGTCGGTGGAAAAGAACACAAGGTCGCCGGGCTTCAGCTCTTCCATTTTGATATTCTCGCCCATTGTTGACTGCGCCCCTGTCTGACGTGGGCAGTTGATATAGCCGTTTTCACGGAGAACATAGTAAATAAAGCCCGAATTGTCAAAGCCTTCGGCAGGAGTCGCTCCGCCCTCTGCAAAGGGAATTCCCACCATTGCCTCGGCTGTAATAACGATTTCGTTGGTTTCGTCAATTTCGGTATTGCCGATTGCCTCCTCGATAATTTCGAGCTGTTCGGCTGTGACAGTGGTAGTTGTGGTTTCGAACCGGGGTGCGGTGGTTGAAGATGTTGTTTCCTCCTCGGAAACGGAGGTGCCTGTATACACAGACGTATCCGTGGGAACATCTCCCGTTGTTATGTCAATGGTGTTTTCGTTTTCCTTATTGTCATTGCCGTTTCCGCAAGCCGCTATACAAAACATTATGACGGTAAATAAAAGTATTACCGCAGCAGTAGCTTTCATTCTCATCTGATAATCCCTCCGGGGTTAAACAAGTCGTCAAAGGATAAAGCATAGTTGTTTACACAATACATTATAGCCCATTTTATGCCCTTTAATCAAGAACATTGCGGTTACAGTTTGTTATCAGTTGGGTTACAAGCAGTTACAATCTGTAACTTTTATCTCTCCGACTTTATTATTCCTATGTATTTTACTTGCAAAAAACATAAAAGTCAAGGGAATTTTGTATTTATTGTAACTATGTACAACCAAAGGGGCTGTTTCCACAACCCCTTATAGTTA
>JBJERI010000141.1:0-2359 GCA_051882195.1 Ruminiclostridium sp.
ATAAGTTGGCATTTATTTTGTGATAATATACAGTTGTAAGGAAAAACAACCCTACAGCGAAAGGAAAATGAAGATGAAAAAACGTATAGCAATGATACTTGCGCTGATTATGGCGGCAGGAACAGTAACAGCCTGCGGCGGCAGCGCAGACAGCACAACAGCCACAACCACCTCCGCAACCACAACTTCTCTTAAGGAAGAATATGCGGAAGTGGTGGACGAAATCGAAATTGAAACCAAGGAGCTTGAAAACAAGACCGTAAAGTTCCTGTCCTCGTGGGACATTAACCCCGCAGACGGCAAGGCGGTTCCCGTTGAGCTGGAGCTTTTCCAGACAAGATACGGCGGTGAAATCGAATGGGTTCAGGTATCATGGGACGGCAGATATGACAAGCTTACAACTCTTGTTGCGGCAGACGATTCTCCCGATATGTTCTCCGCAGGGGACCTTGACACATTCCCAAAGGGCGCAATCACAGGTATGTTCTCGCCCCTTGATGATTATGTTGACTTCTCCGATGAAATCTGGTCGGGAATCAGCACCGTAAACGATCAGTTCGTTTACAACGGCAAGCACTATGTTGCAGCTACCTCCACAGACGCAGGCGTTGTAATGATCTACAACAAGCGTGTACTTGAAGAAAACAACCTTACAGACCCATGGGAATACATTGAAGCAGGCACATGGAACTGGAATACGCTCATGGAAATGATGCTTTCCTTCTGTGATAAGGACGAGGGCAAGTACGCAATTGACGGCTGGTGGTTCGAATCCGCAATCAGCCTTACAACAGGCGTTCCTTACATCGGAATGGAAGACGGCAAGGTAGTACACAATCTTGACAATCCGCTTATTGCAAAGGCTCAGGAATATATGTACAACATGAACAAAAACGAGCTGCCATATCCTAAGTGGGAACACGCATGGTCCGTATGCCCCAGCAACATTGCAGACGGCAAGACATTGTTCTATCCCTGCGGAATCTGGACTCTTTACGAGGCTGACACAACAGAATACGGCGCTCAGGGCGAAATCGGCTTTGCTCCAATGCCAAGATGCGAGGACGCAGACGAATACTACATTCCAACATCTGTAACAGCCTTCTCCCTTATCTCAGGCGCTAAGAACCCCGAGGGCGTTGCAGCTTACTTACAGTGTGCAAGAATCGCTCAGAGCGACGATAGAGTTGCTGAAATCGCAAAGCAGCAGTACATGGAGGATTACAGCTGGACAGAGGAAATGTACGAATCCCTTGTTAAGACAAAGGAAATGACAAACGAACACCCAATGATTGAATTCTACTCCGCAGTTTCTCCCGACCTTTACGACATTATGAACAACCCAATCAAGGAATCCTTCAACAACGGCGCTTCCTGGGCACAGACCAAGGAATCAATCAAGGGCTCTGTTGAAGCCGAGCTTGACAAGGCAAACGCAAGACTTGCAAACTGATTAACCAAGCAATCGACATTTAAAATACAACTTCTTTTCCACCTCACCCCTCCCTGCTTCCGAAAGGACAGGGAGGAACTCCAAAAACATTTTTTAAAATATGAAAGGAAAAATCACAATGAAAAAGTTAGTATCAGTTATCACAGCAGTGGCAGCTGCAGCTGCACTCACAACAGCAGCATTGGCTTACGACATGAACAAGGACTTAGGCAAGGGCTGGTCCGCAAGCATCACAGTTTTAGGCGAGGAATTTACAGACGTTACAGCAGAAACTCCCGTTACAATCACAATCACCGTTGACGAAAGCCTTGCAGAGGTCGAGGGTCAGAACTACTGGTGCGTTAAGCCAATGATCAACAGTCCCGAGGGCTGGGCATTTATCGACAACATTTCACAGCTTACACTTTCCGAAGGCAAGGACTCCTACGTTTTCGATACAGACGCAACAGAAATGGTATTCACATGGCCTGCTGACAAAATCGACGAAATCAAGGAATTCGGCGTTGCATTTATGGGTCACGGCATTACGCTGGGTACAATGACATTCGGCGAGGACGGAACACTTGTTGAAGCACCTGCAGAGGATACAGCAGAAGAAGCTCCTGCCGCAGATACAACAGCAGACGCAGGCGACAAGACAACAGGCAACCCCGAAACAGGCGTTGAGGGCGTAGCGGCAGTTGCGGCTCTCGGTATCACAGCTATGGGCGCAGCGTTCATCTCAAGAAAAAGAAAGTAATATTCTTCTTCATTTAACTCCAATATAATATTGCCCCCGAGGTATTCCTTGGGGGCAATATTTTATCGTTATGAAATGCTGCGACAGTTTTATACAAAATCAGTTAGGCGTCGCGGAAACAAGGTCAGCCGCTGTAAAGGACGACCACTTGCCGCTTACATAAGCCT
>JBJERI010000142.1:0-2355 GCA_051882195.1 Ruminiclostridium sp.
AAAGAGAATAACTTTTATCCGAATAATCAAAATCATTAAAAATAATTGTTAATACAAGGCACCAACCTTCTTCGTCAAGAGAGTTTTTGTAGTAACAGTACCATCGTTTGCCTGACTCTCTGACTTTTCCGCCCTCCTCAACCTCTGCATATACTATTTCAAAATCAGACGGAGAAAGAGAGATGTTTTCCCAATCCTTTCCTTGTTCGTCTAATGCTCTGCAAAATGCGCCATAATCTTCTGATAATGGAGTCTTATACCCATTAGAGCAAGAATACGAGTAAGCCTTGTATGTTTCCTCGTCATTGTTGCAGAAAGCAGTCAGAACACCTGCCACAATTTCCTCTCTGCTTTCGGATTTTGTTTTCACAGCAGGCTTAGTTTCCTCGGTAGCATAGGGCATAAGCGGCAAGGTAGTGGTTTCCGCTGCTGATGTTGTCAACACTTCTTCAACGCCGAGACTTGTGCTTGATGTGTGTAATCCGTTATCGATAACCTCGTTGTTTCCTCCACAGCCGCTAAGCGTAACCGCAAGGGTAAGCGCAAAAATTGAAGCTGATAATTTCTTTTTCATAGTGAATTTCCTTTCAAGTTGTTATTATTAACGGCATACCGTTAGTCAAATATTATCACAATTCGCCGCAAAAGTCAACGATATAGCGTTAATATTTTGCCACAATTCGTGTTATACTGTTCTTGAAATCTCTCGGGGGTGATTTTATGAACGTATCGGAAGCGGTTGCAAAACGCATTCTGGAGCTTTGCAAGGCGAATAATATAACCGTAAACAAGCTCAGCACAATTTCCGCTGTTACCCAGTCCACCGTCAGCGACATAGTAAGCGGAAAGGCGAAAAATATCGGAATTATTACAATAAAGAAGCTTTGCGACGGGTTACAAATAAGCCTTGTGGAGTTTTTCGACACTCCCTATTTTTCGGAGCTGGAGCAGGAGATTTTCTGACATATTAGGCTTACCGCCTGCTTTTGAACAGTCCCTTACCTCTTTTTTGGCAGTATTCAAGAAGGTTTTCGGAGAAGGTCTCCCCATTTTCCTCGGCGATAAGCTTCCAGTCGGTAATGGCAGAAACAAATCGTTCCTCTTTTGTCAGCGACCATATCGCCGCCCACAATTCACGCCAGCTTTCCGTACTGCCCTCAAATTCAATAACCAAAGCGCCGTCCCTTTTGCGAAAAAGCAGGGGGCGGCTTTTTTCAAACCACTTTTTCAGCCGCACTTCCCATTCCTGCAAATCTCCATTAAGCCTTATTTCCATTTCAAGCAACCCCTCGCCTCCTCACTTACTGCATTAGCATAAACCTCTTTTACAATACTGGATACAGTATGTTTTATGTGCTAAAGTATATCACAAAACAATGGCGTTGTCAATAGGTTTTTGCAAAAAAAATATGATATTTTTGCAATTTCTTTGAAAATTACAGCTTGTCTATTGAAAAAGAATACGAAGTGTGATACAATTACTGTATGCAATATAAAAGTTGAGAGGAGCAGGTAAAATGCCCGAAGAAAAAGAAAAAAAGCCCGTACCCGATTATCGTTACGGAAAATACAGCAACTATCAGCGCATTCAGACCAACCGCTACAACAAGGAGAATTACAAGACCATTACCGTCCGCTTTCGCGACAACGGCGATTACTGCGCTCGGGACGACGTAAGGGCGGCGGCTGAGCTTGCGGGAATGAGCACCAACGAATTCTGCCTTCAGGCTCTATTAAAGGAAGCTCAGAGAGTTTTTGATGAGCAGAAAAATAAGAGTTGACAAAAACCGTTTTATCGGATATAATGTAAGCGACGATAAAGGTACGCTGATATCGTTAGTGTGGCTGACACTTGAGGGGCACGTTCGTAAGAACGGGGCGTATCCGAAACTCTGTGGTTCGTGCCATTTATGGCTGGTATTAGAAGTTGGTCGACCGGAGCGACTATAAAAATCAGCCTTTATATGAAATTAGGCCTGCAGCGGTTGCTGTGGGCTTTTTTGTTGAGGTTTTGAAAATATTTGAATTTGTATTGACAAAATCTGTTTTATTGTATATAATGTTCGTGAGGAAAGACCTCTGTGTATCGGCACATTAAGCTGTACTGCGCTTGGGCAGGTAAAAATACCAAGACTTACAGATACTCGCAAGGGTATTGCGCCCTGACCGGGGAGAAGCGGTTAGTCTGCGCCGAGGACTTATTTTCGGCGACTTTCAGATACTCGAAAGGGTATTGCGGCTGACAGCCAGCATAAAACCGATGAAATAAAATGCCCTCAGCTATTGACAAAGCTGGGGGTTTTGTGTATAATGCAAGTGATGAAAGTTATCCATTAGCTTTCATTAGTGTGGCTA
>JBJERI010000143.1:0-2345 GCA_051882195.1 Ruminiclostridium sp.
AATCGGAAACGGGACCGTGAACAAGAACTTCCTTTGTCTTTAAATCCTTAAGCACCTCGTAGCCCATAAGAGAGGTAATTTCCTTTGTAAGCTCGTTAAATTCCTTTGAGCCTGTGTTCACGTCGCACATGTGCGTAAACTTATGAACAATGAGAGGGTGAGTAAACACTGTTACATTTTTAAGAAAATCTTCCATTTGATTATCCTTTCAAGTCAGCCTTTAATTTTTCCTTAAGGCTGTCAATTTCGTCTTCCGTAAATACCTCAATGCCGTTGTCAATGAAAAGCTGAGCTGTTATGCCGTTGCCCTGAGTTTTGCCGCCCGTAAAAGTACCGTCGTAAATAACGCCCTTTCCGCAGGAGGGGCTTTTCGCCTTTAGCACCGCATATTTCGCCTTGTTCAGCTTTGCAAGGGACAGCGCCGCCTTTGCACCCTTTGTATATTCTCTTGTAACGTTCTTTCCTGCGTTTGAAATAACCTTTTCGCCCTGAATTTCAGCAGGATTGCGTGGGGTTGAAAGTCCGCCCATTTGCTCGGGACAGATTCCGATAAGAACATTGCCCTTTGCCAGCGACCTTACGTCCTTATTGCGGCAGTTTTTGCCGTCGTACCTGCAATTGCACCCAAGTAGGCAATTGCTCACCACTATAACCGCCATTACTTTTTACTCTGTCTGATTTCTCCGCCGGGCTCGTCCACAACTACAACGGGGGCTTCCTCAAATTCCTCTTCCCCTGTGCCAAGCTTGCCGTTGTTAACAATAACGTTTGTGATAATACCAACGATAAGTGCAACCGCAAGAGATGTGATTGAAAGGATTGGACCGCCTGTAATTTCGTTAAAGCCGAAATCAAGAGTAAGACCGCCGATACCCGTTACAAGGATTGAGCTTACAACGAACAGATTCTTGCTGTTGTTAAGGTCAACACGCTTTAACATCTGAAGTCCGCTTACTGCGATAAAGCCGTAAAGAGCAATGCAGGCACCGCCCATTACGCATTTGGGAATTGAGTTGATAAATGCAACGAAGGGTGTGAAGAATGATAAAACCATGCAGCCGATTGAAGCTGTGAAAATTGTTACGATAGAAGCGTTTCCTGTAATAGCAACGCAGCCGATTGATTCGCCGTAGGTTGTGTTTGCGCAGCCGCCGAAAATGCTGCCGACGATTGAGCCTACGCCGTCGCCGAGGAGCGTGTTGTCAAGACCGGGGTCGGATATAAGGTCACGCTCGATAATGTTGCCAAGGTTCTTGTGGTCGGCAATATGCTGTGCCAGCTCAACAACCGCAATCGGAATATAGATAAGGGCGATATTGCCGATTGCTGCACCGTCGATTGGGTATGTGCCGTTGGTTTCGATTGCCTTAAGGAAGAAGAACTTGGGGTAGTCGATAATGCTTGTAATGCTGAATTCGCCGAAGGTTTCAACGAATGGAGTGAAGTCTAAAATCTGCATATAGGGAATGCCTGCCGCATTGCCTATAAGAGTAAGTATAAGGGCAAGAATGTAGCCTGCGCCGATACCTATAATAAAGGGAATAAGCTTAACCGTCTTTGAGCCCTTTACAGAGGAAATTACGATTGCAAGGAAGGTTACAATACCAACAAGGATTGTAAGCAGGTTGTAGTCGCTGCCGCCGTTGGTTGAGATCCAGCCTGTTGCCGTGCCCGAAAGGCTAAGACCGATAAGGGCAACGATAGGTCCGATAATTACGGCGGGCATAAGCTTATTTACCCAGCCCGAGCCTACTGCCTTTACGATAAGGGCAATTACAACGTAAACAAGGCCTGCAAAGGCAACACCTATGATAACGCCCCAATAGCCGTAATTCTGATTGATTGTAGCCGCATAAGCGCCAAGGAAGGTAAAGGAGCTTCCAAGGAACACAGGGCTCTTTTTTCTTGTAAACAAAAGGTAAACGATTGTACCGATACCTGCGCCGAAAAGGGCTGCGGCGGGGTCCGCCTTAAGTCCGAAGGTGGTAACAAGCATTGGTACAAGCAGAGTTGCCGCCATAATAGCGATCATCTGCTGGAATGCAAAAACAAGGGTTTGCCTGAATTTCGGCTTATCACCGATGTCGTAAGTTAGTTTCATTTGCCATACTCCTATTCAATTTCATTTTTGGTTTTTCCACCGCATAGGTAGCCGATTTCCCCATTCCGACAAATTCTGCGGCAGTCTGCGCTAATTCAATATTATATCTTCTTTTACGGCATATGTCAATAGTTTTTGCAATATTTTCATAGTTTTTTTATAGGGATTGTTTGAATTAAAGGGTAGTAGAAAAGAAAAAACCGCCTGAACTCACTGTTCAAGCGGTTTTATGCGATTTTAGAAC
>JBJERI010000144.1:0-2332 GCA_051882195.1 Ruminiclostridium sp.
AAGGGCGCCTGCAATAAGAGCGATTATGGGCATTTTTGCGCCGCAGGGAATGAAGGTCGTGGTCATAATAGTCATTCTGCGGTCACGCTCGTTTTCAATTGTTCGGCTTGCCATAACCCCCGGAACGCCGCAGCCTGTACCTATAAGCATAGGGATAAAGGACTTGCCTGAAAGACCGAATTTTCTGAAAATTCGGTCCATTACGAAGGCAATTCTCGCCATATATCCGCAGGCTTCAAGGAATGCAAGGAAGATAAAAAGCACAAGCATCTGGGGTACAAAGCCAAGAACTGCGCCTACGCCTGCAACAATGCCGTCAAGAATAAGGCTTTCCAACCACTCCGCACAATCAACAGCTTCAAGAGCATTTCCAATCAGCACGGGAACGCCGGGAACCCACACGCCGTAATCCTCCGGAGCAGGAAGTCCCTCCATAGGCTCTTCTACAAGGGCGCTTATATCGTAACCTGCCTCGGCAAGACTGTCGCCGTAGGAGCCGAGAACCTCGTCAAATCCTCCGAAGTCCGCTTCTTCCACAGCGCCGAGAATTTCCTCGCCGCCAACAGCGCCCGCCTCTGCGGCTGACTGTGCCATAGCAAGAAGCTCGTCGGTAAAAATATTCTCGTCAGCATAAGCGGCGATAGCCTCTTCATACTCGGAAATCCCTATATTGAACAAATGAAATCCGTCGCCGAAAAGTCCGTCGTTAGTCCAGTCGGTTACCCATGTACCCACAGTAGTAACGGAAACAAAATACACAACAAACATTACCACCGCAAAAATCGGAAGAGCAAGAAAACGGTTTGTAACAACCCTGTCAATTTTGTCCGAAACCGTCAGACCGCCATCATTTTTCTTTTTAAGGCAGCCCTTGATTACAGAGGCTATGTAAATGTATCGCTCGTTGGTGATAATGCTTTCGCTGTCATCATCCATTTCCTTTTCGGCAGCTGCAATATCCGCCTCGATATGCGTCTTTTGCTCGACGGACAAATTGATGGTTTCATAAACCTTTTCATCCCGCTCAAAAAGCTTTATTGCATACCAGCGCTGCTGCTCCTCGGGTATATTGTGGAGTGCGTATTCCTCTATATGTGCAATTGCGTGTTCTACGCAGCCGCAGAATTTATGCTGAGGAATGGTTTTTACTCCCGATTTTGCCGCTTCAACTGCCGCATTTGCCGCTTCGTTTATGCCCGTTCCCTTTAACGCCGAGATTTCCGCTACCTTGCAGCCAAGCTCGGCTGAAAGCTGTTCAATACCTATTTTATCCCCGTTTTTTCGTACAACGTCCATCATATTTATAGCGCACACAACAGGGATTCCAAGCTCCACAAGCTGGGTTGTAAGGTAAAGGTTTCGCTCAAGATTCGTGCCGTCGATTATGTTCAGAACAGCGTCGGGGCGTTCCCTGATAAGATAATTTCTCGCCACCACTTCCTCAAGGGTATAGGGCGAAAGGGAATAAATTCCGGGCAGGTCGGTTATAATTACGTCCTTGTGCCCTTTGAGCCGTCCCTCCTTTTTCTCAACGGTAACTCCCGGCCAGTTTCCTACAAACTGATTTGAGCCCGTAAGAGCATTGAAAAGGGTTGTTTTGCCTGCATTCGGATTTCCTGCAAGCGCAATTTTGATTTCCATAACAATAATCCTTTCTGAAGTTAGTTTAGACTAACTCATTGTTAAAAAATTATAGGCAATACCGTGCAAAGCCGTAGGACGGTCTTTGTGCGGCGTTCCTATAGGGTTTCAATCATTTCCGCGTCGACTTTTCGCAGAGAAAGCTCGTATCCTCGTACTGTAACCTCAATCGGGTCACCCAAGGGAGCAACCTTACGAACAGTAACCTGCGTACCCTTTGTAATTCCCATATCCATAATTCTGCGCTTTACTGCGCCCTCGCCGTTCAGCTTTTTTACTGTTACGGTTGAGCCGATTTTCGCTTCTTTCAAGGTCATTTCAACCACTCCTTTACACCATAATTTTTGAAGCCATTTCCTTTGAAACAGCAACCCTTGACTCCTTAACATTCACGATAACGTTTCCCCCGATTTCGCTTACAACCGTCACCGCGCCTCCTGCCACAAAGCCTAAGCTTTCAAGAAATTTCCTTGTTTCGGGCTTTCCGCCCACTTTTCTGATGATGTTTTCTTCCCCCGGATTTGCCAATGTCAGCGGCATCATTTTTCCTCCTCATTCGCCCATTATGTTAGCTTATACTAACCTAATCTCAAAAATTATCGGTTAGTATTCGCTAACCGATAATTATAATACTCCCATATGAATTTTTTGTCAAGATATTTTTTACGAATAATTCCTGATTATAGAATAT
>JBJERI010000145.1:0-11072 GCA_051882195.1 Ruminiclostridium sp.
AGAAATGTTCAGCAAAAAAGCTTTCATACTTACAACCGCAACCGGCTCTGCCGCCGCAATCAAGCCAATTAAGAATTGTCTTAAAAACTGGGGAATAAATCGGGTATCCTCAGCAGGAATAAGAATGTTTACGGACAAGTGGAACAAAATGCCTGAGAAAAAGCAGCAAAAGCAGGAAAAAAGGCTTAGGAAAGCCGCCCGAAACTTCTATAATCTAAAGAAAAAGCCGCCTTATTTATCGTCGGTTTTCATGTACTATATAAACAGATTCATAATTAAGAAGTTTGTGGGGGAGGGCGCATATCCTTTTGAGTACTGGAAAGAGAACGAGTATTTTGATAAGCGGCCGTTTTAAGGCAGTACCGCATAATTATGTGCAGGCAGGCGTTGGCGCATTGCTTGGGAAATCAAAATTTGTTCGGATTGTAAAATCCTATTTTATGAGGTATGAAAAGATGGAAAAGATAATTGCTGATGCAATAGACTTTATAAAAGCCATATTTGAAAACGACTTTAGTGGACATGACTATTTTCATTCCTTGCGAGTTTATAAAACGGCCTTGGAAATCGCACAAAAAGAAAACGTAGATGTAGATATTGTTGCATTAGCTGCACTATTGCATGATGTTGATGATAGAAAACTATCACCACAAACTTATAAGAATAAAGACAATGCTGTTATTTTTTTGAAGGATAGAAAAGTTTCTGATGAATATATTTCCCGAATTTGTCAGATTATTGATGAGGTTTCGTTTAGTGGGAATGGGTCTGTAACACCTTCAACAATAGAAGGAAAGTGTGTTCAAGATGCAGACCGTCTCGACGCCCTTGGTGCAGTCGGAATAGCAAGAACTTTCGCCTATGGTGGAAGCCATAATAGGCATATGCATAATCCAGCAATAAAACCCACTTTAAATATGAATAAAGATGAATATAAAAATCATGTTTCAACTTCAATAAACCATTTTTATGAGAAATTATTTCTACTTAAAGGATTGATGAACACAAATTGTGCCAAGGTAATAGCTGAAAAAAGAGAAAAATACATGGAGGAGTTTATTGAAGAATTTATGATTGAATGGGATGGGGGAGATATATAACTTCCCATAAATCGAGCAGATTACCGGTATAACAAACGACCAAAGAAAGATAATTTTTCTTTGGTCGTTTTTCAAATTCAAATTATTATCGTGTTTATTATAGTAAGAGCAGATACTTGCCGCCTACCTAAAATAATCACATATTGTTACGAATTGTCCGATTCGCCTTTAATGAATTTCTTGTATGTTTCACCGTTATAGAGAAAATCGAAGCTTCCCTTTTCCGTTTTTAGGCAGGTTTCAAGCACCTCGGAAAAAATTTTCAATTTTATCTGCATACTTTTTAAATCCTCTGAAAAAAAGGATTCATCAAGGAAAAAGGATAGCGTTGCCACAATAATTTCTGAGCTTTCTTTGGGCGTGTCCGTAACGATTACGCCCTCGGAAACTCCTTCAATCAAAAGCTGCGTAAGAACGGGAGCAATTTCCTGAACAGCCGCTATTTTCATTTTCTGATGAAGCGTGGTATCACTGTGCAAGTGCATTGTTAGGAGCATATTCTTTTCGCTGCCGCTGAAATCCCGCTTTATAGTGCTGATAAAAAGCATTTTTATCTTTTCCATTACCGTAGTTTCGGGGCGGCATCGTATATTCTCAAAAAAGTCGTGAACAGCTCTTCGATAGCTGCGCTCAATAACAGCATACAGAATTTCGTCCTTGCTTTTAAAGTAGTAATATATACTTCCTTTTCCTATTCCTGCCTTTTTAGCAATGCTGTCAACTGATATATCTTTATATGGAACTTCTGACATAAGCCGTTCCATAGCCTTGAAAATCATTTCTTTTTTGTCGTTTTTCATAAAATAATGTATCCTTTTTTAGCAAATTTAAACGTAAAACAGCAGTAATCTCAATATATTGATTTGTATTATGTCACAAAAATTTAATTGTTGCAATTATTTTTTTACAACAGACTTGACCGGCGGTCGAATTGTTATGTTAATATTATAACATAACAATTCGACCGTTAGTCGAAAAGCAAAGGAGAGATTTATATGAATGGCGCAGCAATTGCGTTTGCCGTTGCGGGAGGAGCTGTGGCGCTTGGCGCAGCAGGCTCAGCAATCGGAGCGCTTACGCTTTTCAACCGCGTTATCCCAAGGCAGGATCAGCTAAGAGTCAATCCTGACGAAATGGCTGATATGGCAAAATGGGAGGAGTACAAAAAGGTAATCCACCCAAGAAAAGAATGGATTTTACAGCGCACCTCTGAGCATCTCACCATTAAATCAAGAGATGGGCTTACTCTTCACGGAGATTATTTCCCCGCAGACGAACCCTCGGACACCATTGTAATAGCGCACCACGGATATACAAGCGTTGGTATGAACGACTGTCCCTCCATTTGTTCGTTTTTCCTCAAAAAAGGCGCAGACTGCCTTATTGTTGACAACAGAGGACACGGAAAAAGCGAGGGCAAGTACATTGGATTTGGTATTCTTGACAGATTTGACTGTTTTGAATGGATAAAGTATGCGGTAAGCCGTTTCGGTCCCGATAAAAAAATAATACTTTGCGGCGTTTCAATGGGCGCAACCACGGTTGTAATGACAGCGGGATTTCCCGACCTGCCCGAAAACGTAAAGCTTGTTATTTCGGACTGCGCATTCACCTCTCCCTACGATGTCTTTTCGCATATTTTAAAAAGGGATTACCACCTGCCCCCATTCCCTGTAATGAACATCAACAACAGCTTGTGCAGAAAAACGGCAGGCTACGGCTTTCAGGATTATTCAACTCTTACCGCCGTATCACAGACAAAAGTCCCTATTCTTTTCATTCACGGCAAGGACGACAACTTTGTGCCCACATGGATGAGCGAAAAGAATTATGAAGCCTGCCGCTCTCCTAAGGATTTATATCTTGTTGAGAATGCGGGACATGCGGCAAGCCTCTATGAAAATCCGCCTATGTATGAAGCAAAGGTGGAGGAATTTGTTAATAAGTATTCGCCTATAGGATCCTTATACTAATAACCAATAAAACTATAGACAAAAAATCTTCGCATAATCCATATACGCAAGATTATGCTCGATTTTTTGTACAGTTTTTAATTGGTTATTAGAGCGTGTTCGCATAAACGTATTCGCACGTCTTTTCGGCATAATTTCACGTCTTCTGCGTTAAAAATTCTTGCCAGGCAACAGCCTGCCTGCAAATTTTTGCCTTGAATCCGCGAAAATTATGCTCGAAAACCCGCACATCTATTTTATGCGAACACGCTCTAGTATTAAAACAAAGGAGTAATTAAGATGAAGGAATTCAGCGTAAACGGTTCGGTTATGAAATGCTACCCGCTGACTGCAGCGCAGCGGCTGCACTATTACACGGTAAAATATTGCCCACGCCAGCAGATCCTCAACATAGGCACTGGTCTTTACGTTAAAGAGGACGTAGATTTCCGTCTGCTCAAAAAGGCTATATACAAGGCCTGCGAACGCTTTGAGTCAATGCGCCTGAGATTTTTGCAGGACGAGGACGGCACTGTTTATCAGTATGTTGTTCCCTTTGAAGAAAGAGAAATCCATTTCTGCGATTTTTCAAAATGGAAGGAAGAGGACGCTCACAACGAAATGCGTAAATGGACGGAGGAGCCTTTCGAGAGATATAATTCTCCCATGAACAAAATCGTAATGATAAAGCTCCCCGGCGGCTATAACGGAATATATATGAAGGTTGACCACATAACAATGGATTCAAGCGCAATTATTGCCTTTGATAAGGACGTGCTTGAAATTTACTGCTCCGAAAAATACGGTCTGCCATATCCTAAGCCCATGCAGTCCTATATAAAGGCCATTGAAAAGGACCTTGAATACGAAAACGATTCGGAAGCGAAGAAAAGAGATAATGAATTCTTCTCCGCAGAGATTGCAAAAAGCGAGCCTATGTACACCGATTTTACGGGAATGGGCAGGCTCATAACCCAGCGCAGAGAAAGCGGAAATCCTGACCTCAGAAGCGCTGTAATCACCTCCAGCAGCCTTGACGCCGCAATTTCGGTTTATCATCTTGAAGCCGACCCATCGGACAGACTTATGCAGTTCTGTGCAGATAACAACGTTCCTATGGCAAGTCTTCTTTTAATGGGACTTCGCACTGTTCTTTCAAAATTCAACAACGATGAAAAGGACGTATCGGTCAAGAGCTGTATAGCAAGACGTGGTACTCTTCTTGAAAAGCGTTCCGGCGGTACAAGAATCCACTTCTTCCCCCTCCGTACAATAATCCAGCCGGAAACAACCTTCATAGACGCAATAAGAGTTATCCAGTCCGAACAGAACAAGCTTTTCCGTCACGCCAACAAGGACCCGATTGCCCATACAATGGAGCGCTCAAAGTACTGGAAGCTTTCTCCCGGCGCAAGCTACGAAAGCATAAGCCTTACATATCAGCCCCTTACATTAAGACAAAAGCAGACGGAAATACCCGATATTGACTACAAGAGCTTCTGGTACTCAAACGGCGTTGCGGCACAGCCCCTCTACCTTACGGTTATGCACCGCGTCGAGGATAACGGACTTGACTTCAACTTTGAATACAAGCAGGACGTTGTAACGGAGGAGGAAATGGAGTATCTTTACTACTACCTTTGCCGCGTGCTTTTCAGAGGAATTGAGGACAAGGACAGAACAGTGGGCGAAATACTTGAAATGATTTAAGGAGGACAAGGAAATGTTTGATCAGTTAAAGGAAATTATTCTGAATTACGTTGACGTTGATCCCGATAGCATCAAGGGAGATTCAAGATTTATCGAGGATTTGGGCTTCAATTCCTACGACTTTATGAGCCTGTTGGGAGAGCTTGAGGAAGCTTTGAACGTTACCGTTGACGAGCAGGAGGTTCTGAAAATCCACACAGTTGACGAGGCAATAAATTATCTTGAATCCCTTAAAGGCTGATTCGGAAAGGGATCTACTAATGAATAAGGAAAACATTAAAACGCTTGCGGATCTTGCAAAGCAGTCTGCTGCAGAATACGGATCAAAGACCTTTTTATGCGAGAAAAACGGCAAGGATTTGTCGGAGCTTTCCTTTGAAAAATTCTATGAGAACGCCGAGCGCATAAACGGCTTCATTAAGAGCTCTTTCGGCGAAGAAAAGCTTCATGCGGCAATTATCGGTCCTACAAGCTCTGCGTATCTTGAATGTTATTTCGGCACGGTTATTGGCGGAAACGTTATTGTACCTATCGACGCACAGCTTCCCTGCCCTGATATATGCGAGCTGCTTATAAGATCCGATTCCGTTATTTTCTTCTACGACGCACGCTATGCGCCTATGATAGACGCTGTTAGAAAGAACTGCCCGGGTATAAAGAAATTCGTTTCACTTCAGGAATGTGATGGAGCGGATACAGCTGTACCGGAGATATTAAGCTCCTTTGACCCCGAAATCAGCGGCAGCCCTTTGCCCGACGACCTTGCTTCAATTGTGTATACTTCGGGAACAACAGGCAAGGCAAAGGGAGTAATGCTCACCCACAGAAACCTTATAGACAACGCAATGTGTCAGGAAAACGAAAGCAGTACCGAGGACGTTCTGCTTACCGTTCTTCCCGTTCATCATGTTTATTGCTTCACTTGCGACATACTTCTTTCCATGAGATA
This sequence comes from Ruminiclostridium sp., assembly GCA_051882195.1. Classification (GTDB taxonomy): domain Bacteria; phylum Bacillota; class Clostridia; order Oscillospirales; family Ruminococcaceae; genus Ruminiclostridium_E. Next base: position 5,712 of record JBJERI010000145.1, read on the forward strand.
CGGCACAACCGTATGCGTAAACGATTCAATGCTGAGAATTGCCCAGAATCTTAAGCTTTTCCGCCCCACTCTCATACTCCTTGTTCCAATGATCGCCGAAACGATTTATAAGCAGATTATGGCGGCGGCTAACGCCAAGAAGGAAATTCCTCCTGCTGCAATTGCACAGGCAGTATTCGGCGGAAGATTAAAGGGCATTTACAGCGGCGGAGCTTACTTAAGCCCCCAGCTTATCAAGGGATATAACGCTCTCGGTATTCCCATTGCACAGGGCTACGGAATGACGGAATGTTCACCGAGAATTTCAACCGCAACTCTTGCCGACGAATTCAGCGAGGCTGTGGGCACTATTGTAAACGGCTGTCAGGTTAAAATCTGCGACGGAGAAATAACAGTAAAAAGCCCCTCCGTGATGAAGGGCTACTACAAGGACGAACAGGCAACCTCGGAAGCGCTTACGCCTGACGGTTGGCTCCGCACAGGCGACCTTGGTTATGTTGACGAGAAAAACCGCATTTTTATCACGGGCAGAAAGAAAAACCTTATAATTTTAAGCAACGGCGAAAATGTTTCTCCCGAAGAGCTTGAAAACAAGTTTGCCATGGTTGACAAGGTAAAGGAAGTTCTTGTTTACGCCGAGGACGGAGTAATTACAGCCGAGATTTTCCCCAATTACGATATTTTTGCAGACGCTTCCGCAGAGGAAATCGGCGCAGCCATAAACGAGCTTATAAAAAATATCAACGAAACTCTCCCGTCGTCAAAAACAATTCGCAGAATCCGCCTGAGGAAAAGCGAATTTGAAAAGACGACTTCCAAAAAAATCAGAAGAAATCAGACTGAAAAGGGTGAAATTATCTGATTTTTACACAATTTTCACAATAATGTTGCAAAATCAGCCATAATAGTGTAAAATATAATTGCCGACAGTCTATGCTGTCAAACCAAATACAGAAAGGTAAACAAATATAACCTACGAGGAAATTTTTGAGAAGTCAAAAGAAATAATTATGAAAAACGATGTAAGCCATATCAGCGGGCATCTTGCCGTTGAAATTGACATCGTCGGAGAGGGACAGGGAGCCTTCTATATTGAGCTACTGGACGGTAAGCTTTATGTTGAGCCCTACGAGTACTATGACAGGGACTGCAAGTTTATTGTTACCGCAGAGGATTTTCTATAGCTTGCAGACGGTTCGCTCAACGCTGTTTTTGCCTTTACGACAGGAAAGCTTAAGGTTGAGGGCAGTCTTGACAAGGCGCTAGAGTTCCAGAAAATTGTTGAATCGGTCAAGAAAAAAGCATAAATTACATTAACACAAAACCCGGATTTTGCTTATGCAGAAGTCGGGTCATATTTTTAGCATTGCATTTTTCTGTACGAACAGATTTTGTATTTTCAAATTTCATTTGTTATTGCTTGTATTGCCTTATTTTATCGTCAAATCCTGTGCTTATATGACGCAATCCCGATTATGCATGAATCTCACGGAAGCTGCCCGAGCTGTCTGCAACAGTCACTGTTCCGATATGGTCAATAGGATTATATGTACTGCCGTCGAAGGTCAGCATACCTTTGATAAAGAAGTTATAAATCACCACCACAGCAATGATTATCACCGCCGCAGAAGCCAATATTTTCACCTTTCCCCACTGCATACGCACACCGATTCGGACATAAGCATACTGCGCTGAATAACCTCGGGACATTCCGAAAGGTCTATAAGACGGAACAGAAACTGCCGTATCATCTCCAGTTTATGCTTATTTTCAGGCTTTTTGTAGCTGAAATATGCCGCTGCGTTTTCTCCGTCGTAATAGTGGGTCACAATAAAGCTGCTTGACAGAGTAAACGCAGGTATGATACGGATTCACTGGCAGGCGGTGAGAGCTTCCGAGCCAAGCGAAAAATCCCTTATGGAAATTGACAGAATGACTATTTCCATTAAGCCAAACCTTGTGAATATCGCTCCCCGTGAAACTGTTACGCTGGAATGTATTATCGAGGGATGCGACAACCAGAACTGTATCTGGAGCGTTGAGTACAAAAACGGCGGCACTATTGCCAAAAACGGCGTTTACAAGGCGCCCTCAACGGAGGGAGTATATATCGTCACGGCTACCAGCGTGAAATATCCCACCAAAAAGGCTGTAAACTATGTAATCGTAGGAAAGAAACGGGAGCTGTGATAGGTTGCTATATAAGCTATCAGCCAAGCCTCTTAATTCCATTACGGTAAGTTCTGTTTTCAGTGTTTTCTGCTTTTAAAGGCAATGCCTATAGTATTACAATTCCGTTTTTTCCTTTTCCCTGCGCCCTGCAAGAAGAAACCCTGCTGCCAGCGCCGTAACGGGAGCAACCGCAACAATTCCGAAGCTGCCCGCAACGGTGTGTATAAGCTCTGCGGCAATATATTTGTAGTTGAGAATACAGTCAAGAGGCGTTCCCTGCGCCATAAACACCATCAGCTGTGCAATGCAGCTGCCCGAATAGGCAAGGAGCAGAGTTGTGGTTATTGTTCCCATTGCCGCTCTGCCTACGGTTATACCCGACTTTACCGCCTCCCAAGGGGTAATGTCGGGCTTTTTATGCACTACCTCGTCAACGGCGGAGGTTATGTCTACCGCTAAATCCATCATTGCGCCCGATGAGCCGATAAAAATTGCCGCCATAAATATTTCCGTAAGGTTAAGGTCCTGAAAGCCGCAGTACAGCAGGCTTTCCGACCCGGACATAACAGCGCCGTGAATATTCATAAGCCTTGTAAAAACCGCGCCCAGCGCCGCCGTAAAGCCAAGGCCGATAATTATTCCAAGAGAGGAGGAAAGCGCCTTTCTGTCAAAGCCGTAAACCAGCGATACGATCATAACCGACAGCAGCGCTGTAATTCCTATACCCGAAATTATGGGAGAAACGCCATTTAGATACAGCGGCACAACTATTTTCCATATCATCAGAATAGTGAGCACAAAGGAAAGCACTGCTCTGAGTCCCGTCTGACCTGCAAAGAAAATAAGGGCAAGGACGAAAATTCCCACCAGCAGCAATTCCCAAGGCAGCCTGTAATGGTCCGCCATTGAAACGGAAATTATTTCCCCGTCACGGCTGTTTATTCTGACGTAGGCTACGTCGCCCTCTGCGAAAATCTTGTCCGTTTCAAGAGAGCCCGAAAGCATATTTACCGCCGTATAGGTTTTCCCGCTGTAAGTTCCGCCGAGAAACTCTATTTCACAGCTTTGCTCTCCCGAGCGGATAAGCCCCGTGTCGATAATCATGCTGTTGTCAACGGAAAGCACCCTTGCGCTGACCCGCTCCGTTTCCTGATAAATTGCCCTGTTTTCAAAGCCTGTGGGAATAAACAGCAGGATTATTATACCGATTATTGTCACAAGAACAGGGGCGTAATATCTTATGTTGATTTTGCCGATTTTTTTCATATTTCCCTTTCTCAATGAAATTCCTCCGCTGCTTGAAATACAGCGGAGGAACTTTTTGTAATTGCTTTTTTGCTTAATTTACTCCCGTAAAAGAGCAGCCAGATAATCATAAATCTTTGTGTTGTCATAGCAGCCGCCGAAAAGTTCCGCGCCTGCGCCCTTTGCATATACTGCAACGGGAAGACCTGTATGCGCATAGGAAGCGAAGTTAACGCCCGACTTGTTGTTGAGAAGGTGTGTGATCGTTACCGTAAGAGGCTCGTAGCTGCCGTAAAGAACGTATTCCTCCTGAGTTTCAACCGCTTCACCGTTCATTGTCTTGTCATAAGCCGTCTTAAGCTTGCCGTATTCGTAATCTGTAAGTACAAGGTTAGGATTCTTTTCTGCGTCGGAGTCATCTGCGGTCATAAGTCCGAACAGCTTCTTTACGTCCTTTAAAACGTCTTCAAAGGAAGTTCCGTTTTCCTTATACTGTGAAACATAGTCGCTGTCAAACTTAGCGTATGAAAGCTTCTGATTTCTGAGGTTAGCAAGGTAGGTATCATAGTCTGTTCCTGCATAGCCGATTGTAAGACCGCCTGTTTCGTGGTCGCCCGTTACAATGATAAGAGTTTCATCGGGGTGTTCGTTGTAGAATTCAAGAGCCTTTCTTACGCTCTTTCCAAGAGCGACTGTGTCGGAAATGGTTGGCTTTGCATCGTTTGCGTGGCAAGCCCAGTCGATTTTGCCGCCCTCAACCATCATAAAGAAGCCTGTGTCATTGTCCAGCATTTCGATACCCTTTTCAACATAGTCGCAAAGCGCCCATTCGCCCTCTGCAATATCGTTGTTGTAGGACATTGAGTCGCTGTCCGCAAGGGTTTCCGCAATAAGGATGGACTTTCCGTCTTCGGGCTTAAGCTCTGCGGCAGCCTCGTAGGTTGTAATAACATTGTATCCTGCCTGTTCTGCAAGGTCGTATACGCTTGTCTGATCCTTGTCGTTGCCTGTGGGCTTTTTAAGAGCGCCGCCTGCGAAATAATCGAAGCCGCTTTCCACCATTTCAACGCCGATTTCGTAGTAACTGTTTCTGCTTGCCTGATGAGCGTAATATGCGGCGGGTGTTGCGTGGTTAAGGTTTACCGACGATACAATGCCGATTTTGTAGCCAAGCTGATTTTTCAGCTTTTCGGCAATTGTTTCGTACTCTGTGGTAAAGGTTTCGTCCATATTGATTGTGCCGCTGTAGGTCTTGTGACCTGTGGAAAGAGATGTAGCGGTTGAAGCGCTGTCGGGGCAGAAGGAGCTGCTGTCATAGGTATTTGCAGAACCGATTACGGGGAACGACATAAAGCAGAGCTGCTTTGTCGCTTCAAGAATGTCATTGTCGTTTGTGTCAGCAAGAGCGCTGTAATAATCGCAGGTTATCTGCGTCTGCGGGAAACTCATTCCGTCGCCGATAAACATAAATATGTACTTCGGCAGAGTTCCCTCATAGCCTGCCTTTGCGGCTGTGGTTTTTGCTGCGCTGTTTCCTGCTGCGGATACCGCAATTCCTGTTGAAGCGGCTGTTACCAGCATTGCCGCCGCACAGAGGGACGCAACTATTTTCTTTGTTTTTGTCATTGTGTTTCTCCTTTTGTAATGTTTTGTTCCTATCTTTAAGGTACATTCTGATTATACAAAGTCAATGTAAAAGTAGAAACCGTTTTTTTATAAAATCGGGGTAAAATGTATCAGTTTCAATGTCCGCAATAAGTAAAAACTCTGCGCTGACATAGCTTAACTTAGAAAGAAACCGAATCAGTACTCTTAAGTTGACTAATCATGTCAAATTGTGTATAGTGAAAGCGAATCTTTTTCCGATGTGGAATAATGCTGAATTTGAACGCTATTGTTTGACATTGTTAGAAAAAAATATACGAAAATTTGTGTTGGTGACAC
>JBJERI010000146.1:0-11050 GCA_051882195.1 Ruminiclostridium sp.
ATGCTGCTGCTTTTTCAGACGGTAAACACCTATAATTTTCTATCAACCTTTTTTCGTCATCACTTAAATAGAGTGTTTCGGTATCTTCGTTGAAAAACTCGGACAAAGTAACTCCAAGAGGGGAAAGTAACCGTGACAGGGTATCAAATGTTGGCTGCCTTTTGCCAAGTTCAATACCGCCAATATGGTTTTGAGATATGCCCGTTTCTTTCGAGAGCTTATAAATTGTCATTCCTTTCGTTTCCCGAATAGAACGGAGTTTATTTCCAATATTTATATCAATCACCCCTTTTATTTCACTACCTATATTATATTAAATAGATGAATAATATTTAATGTTCACAGAGGTGTTGACAATAGTATTATTTAGGTGTTTTTTCTGCAAAAAAACTATTGTATTTCTATAATGATTTTGCTATAATAGAAATAGAGCAGAACTTATGATTTCAAAAAAGAGGTGCAATATGAGGGCAGTTTGCTTTACAGGGCATCGCAAGATTACTGTTACACGGGAGCTGAAAAGTAGGCTATACATAGAGCTTGAGCAGCTTGTTAAGAATGGTGTAACGGATTTTTATGTTGGTGGCGCTCTCGGCTTTGACACGCTTGCAGAACAAACGGTTACAGAACTGAAAAAAAGTTACCCACAAGTGCGACTAAAACTCGTTTTACCTTGCCCCACTGAACAGCAAACCCAAAAATGGAGTTCAGATGATAAAACGGAGTATTTTAGGCTTTTGAGTTTAGCAGACAGTATTGAAATATGCTGTGAACATTATACTGCTGATTGTATGAAAAAACGCAACCAGCGGCTCGTTGACCTTGCCGATATATGCGTGTGTTATTTCAACCCAAGCAATGACCGCAGCGGGACAGGTCAGACAGTGCGTATGGTGCAGAGAAAAGGCATTCCGATAATTAACTTATTCTGAAAAGAAAACCGCCTCCCACAACATTGAGAGGCGGTATTTTAATGGATATTGCAAGTTTGCTATGTGTTTGTACTGTCAAAAAGAACGGTATCAAAGGTTTAATGGTTTTCCTTAAATCCCTTGACTTGCTCCATTACCTTACTGAAAACGGTAGGGCTGTACTGCGGAGGATAGCCGTTCTTGACAAGGCATACCTTAATGTCAAATTTGAGTTGGTCACGGACATTATCGTTATTAAGCCAATCTGCGAACGATGATTTCGTGTCAATAATTTCCTTAATCTTCTTTGCAAGGGATTTACATTTTTCGTTGATTACAACACCATCAATATTCTTGTCCTCGCCATACTCAAAGTTGTACTCGTCACGCAACATCATAAGAATATCATAGAAAGCCTTTTCCTCAAAGGTAAGTCCCATTTTTCTGAAGCTGTTTCGGTCGGCTTGCATTTCAGAAAGAATTTTCAATGCCTGCTCCGTAGCATTTTTTATGATTTCTTCAGAAGTCAGCTCTTGTGCTTCTCCTGCCTCATCAACCGATAAGTGTTTTCGCCTTTCGTGATAAAGGTTGATAGTAGCTTCAAGCATTTCTTGATACTTTTTTGCGGCAGCTTGATTTGTTTTGCTATACTCTGTGATTTGCTTACGGAGCATTTTGATGAGGAGTTCCAGCTTTGTTGCGGGCATTTTCACATCGGAGAGCTTTTCAAAGTATTCGGGACTGAAAATATCCTCCTGCTCTCCCTCGTCAAGTATGCTTTCAACCTTGTTATATTTCAGGGCTTCTTCGACCATTTGAGATACAGCCCTATTCATTGTTTCGGTATCAAGCTCGTTGGAACTGCTCATTTTGCGAACGAAACCAGCGATTGCCATAAAGCACTGTGCCAGAGCCGACTCTTCCTCGGAAAGAATACCAGACGGCTGACATATATCGTATGCGTTTCTCATTCTCTTTACAGATTTGAGGAAATACGTCTTGAACGATACTTTGCGGCTATTCTCAAAACTCAATTCCAACGTTGAACAGAACACATATTCAGCCGCTTCTGTCAGCAAACGATACCTGTTGAGCGGGTCATCGTTGGCATTCATAAACGGAGATAAATCATAGCCTTTGAACAGGTCTTTTAAGATACAGAGGTTTTCACGGAACAACATTGTAGCTTGCTCAATATCATCTTCTGTCGGAGCTATCGAGGTATCGCCGCCGTATAGCTTTAATGCTTCACGCATATTATCTCTGATACCGATATAGTCAACAATTAAGCCGAAATCTTTGCCTGCATACTTTCTGTTTACTCGGCTAATAGTCTGAATAAGCTGATGTTTCTGTAACGGCTTATCGTTATACATATATGTGAGAGAGGGAACGTCAAATCCCGTAATCCACATATCAACAACGATGATTATATTCAGATTTGATTTGTCAGCTTTATATGCAGCGTCAAGCTCGTCGGTACGCTTATCGTTAGCAGTACCGCCAAGATAGTCATACATTTCTTTTTTATCATTCTTTCCGACGCTTGCAACCATTGCTATGAAAGGCATTTCTTTTAGCCCTTTCAGTTCTTCGGGGCTAACCGCCATACCTTCGGGTGATTTTCTCTTGACGAACCATTCGGGGTATTTGTCTTTGAATATCATCAGTAGGTTATACGCTATCTCACGGGTAGAGCATACAACCATAGCTTTCTGAACTCTGTCGGGGTCGTTTGCACAGGAAGAAAGATAGTGGTCGTGAATGTCAATAGCCAGACGTTCCAAGCGTGATTTCTCGCCTAAAATGATTTCAAGCGAACTCATTGCCTTTTTGCTTGCTTCAACATTATCCTCGGAAGCGCCGTCATCAGCACATTTCTTGTAGTATTCTTCAATCGCCTGTACTTTCTGATTGTCCAAAAGCACCTTTGCAATACGAGGGTGATACTTAATGGAAACGGTAAGACCGTCAGACACAGCTTGGTCCATAGTGTAACGGTCAATCTCATCACCAAAGGTCTGATACGTTTCCGCTATCGGAGTACCCGTAAAGCCTACAAAGGTGGCGTTCGGGAACGCTTCACGCAGAACTTTGGCATAGGGCTTTGAAACGATAGCTTTCATATTCTCGTCAGCGTCCTTGCTGAACTTTATCTTTTTGGAGTGTTCAAGCTGCGTTCTGTGAGCTTCATCAGAGAAGCAGATAATATTCGCCCTGTCGTTAATCAAACCGATTATATCGTCTTTTCTATCACAGAATTTCTGTATTGTGCAGATATAGAAACCGCCGCTTTCACGCCTGCTTAATTCCTCACGGAGAGCATTACGGGTTGGAACAACACTAACCTCGCCGATATTGAGAAACTCTTTGCTCTTTGTAAACAGCTTTGCTCCTTGTTTCTGTAAGTCCTCACGGTCAACAATAAGGACGATAGTGGGAGAGCCGATTTCAGGAACATCAATGCACCGCATAGAAAGCTGTCTTGCAAGGAAAGCCATTGTATAGGTCTTGCCGCAGCCTGTTGCACCGAAATATGTACCGCCTTTTCCGCTTTTTGTCTGAATAGACTTCACGATACTACGCTTTAACAAACGTGCCGCAAAGAATTGAGGATAACGGCAGACGATTTCTTTCTCATCTCTGTCGTAATTGTGGTCTTGGGAATAAATATAATCTCTGAAAATCTCAAGGAAACGTTCGGGGGTATATACACCCTTTATCATAGTTTCGGTTTCTTTGAAAGGCAGTGTGGATATTTTATCTCCGTCATTTACACGCCGCCAAGCATAGAAATGCTCATAAGGAGTGCGAACGGTGCCTAATCTTGTCTGAACGCCGTCCGAAATACAAGCAAGAGGACAGTAATGGAGCAGATGAGGAATATCTCTCCAATAGCGAATATTTATCTGTTTCCACGCTTCGGCTATTGTCGCTTTATCGTCAGTGGGATTTTTCAGCTCGATAATACATACGGGCATACCGTTGACGTATAAAAGCACGTCAGGACGGCGGTTGTGCAGCTGTCCATTGTCTGTGTAATCAACAGTAAGCTGATTTACGACACGGAAGATATTATTATCTGCATTGTCGAAATCTATAAGGTTGATTATTTTCGGCTGTCCGTTCTGCGGAGTAAACTGAATACCGTCAACCATCCAATTATAAACCTTGTGGAGCGTGGCAAAATCGCTCTCTGCGCCGACAAGACGGACTTTATCGGAAATCTGCTTAACCTCGTCACTTGTTAAATCGGGATTAGCGTCACCGATGAACTTTTCAAGGTCTGCTGTTATGAGGACATCGCTGCCATACACACGGGGGATTTTATCACCGGGAAGATAACTCCAGCCCTCGTTTTCCAGAAAGGCAATAAACGCATTTTCAAAGTCGCACTCACAGAAGCGACCATTAAAGTTTTTGAGTTTTGCCATAATTTACTTACCCTCCACTAAAGAGCCTTTTATAAGAATGGAGCATATATTTTTGATTTGCTCTTTAAGCTGTTCATTGATTTTTCTTCGATTTGTGTATGCTTTATAGATATTCACTATCGCCATTTGGGAAGAATAATCAGGTAAAGGTATTTCTATACCGTAAAAGCATTCTAAATCAAGGTTTGTTCGTATGCTCGCATCACTTAAAAACCAACCAAATCTATCTGTTTCGGAACGAGAAAACCACATCTGTATGTATTCAGGGATAACATCATTACTTTTGACTTTGAAAACCGTATATGCAGGTGATACTATCAATGGTGTATCATCGGTCAACAAAGCAATTCTAATACACTCATCTCGTCCTGTTTGCATTCCACTAAATACAAATTGATTTTTGGAAACAATTTTGTAATTGTGTAGGTCGGAACTGCTCGCAACAGAAGGCATAAACTGCTTTGTAATATTTACACCACAGGCATATTCAAATTGATTTTTAGTGTTTCTGACATCAACTTCTTCAAGCAAATCAGCCATTTTGACTTTGCTTTCACATCTTTTGTATCTGTCTAATAGTGCATCGACTGTCAGTTTCAAATCCTCAAGCCCACGCTCATAACTCTGCTGATTTGCAACCATAGCTTCATAGATAGCGACATATTTTTGTTGGATAGATAGTGGAGGCAATAACAGTTCCATTTCACATAAGGCGTTCCACGAAAACACTTCGGTCGAACTGCCCCAAGAACGATAACAGGCTTCTCTATCCCATTCAGAACGATTGAAATGAAGAAATAAATACTCCGGCAGAACCGTTGATTTCATATCGTCTTTTACTCTGAAAGCAATGTTATTCCAACTGATTATGAATGAACTTTCTGTATCATTATAACCAAATCCTATTTTCTTGCCGTGCGTTCGGGGATTAAAAACAAATTCTTTTGGGTGTACTACAAGAAATTTTTTCAAGTCTGTGTTGGCAACATCTGCTTTCGTGGGAATAATCTCTTTGGTTATTGTCATTCCTCTTACATCATCAGCAGTATATTTATTATCGCTATTGATTTCTGTTGTTAGTTCTAATAAATCTCCCAAACAATATTTAGTCAATGCCATAGCCAATCCCCCTAAAAGCGTCAATCAACATCTGTCGGGAATTTTCCTCTGCCTGCATAACAGCTTTCATTTCCTCTTGAATACGCTTCATTTCTGCTTCGTAGTCAATATCCAAATCGTGGTCGATGAACTCAATATACTTACTCGGAGTAAGCGTAAAGTTTTTGCTTTTGATTTCTTCAATGCCAACGCTTCTGTAAAGTTCGGGCACGGCATAGTCTGTCCCGTCCGTTCCGCTGTTCTGCCAAGTGTGATAAATATCGGCAGCCCTCTGTATCTGATTGCTGTCAAGAAGCACTTTTTTCTTCTGCTCGTTCTTTACGGGATTTTCCGTCCAAGTGCGTAAATCCATAAAGAGTATTTCATTCTCACGGTTGCGAAGCTCCCGACCGTGATAGCTGCCGCCCTTTTTGTTCTGATTGAGTATCCAGAGGGTAACGCTTATATCGGTTGTGATGAACAGCTCACGGGGCAGAACGATTATTGCTTCAACCTTGTCGTTTTCGATGAGCTTCTTACGGATTTCAAAAGCTACATCATCATTTAACGCACCGTTGGCAAGCAGAAATCCTGCAACGCCGCTGTTGTGCTTTAAGTGAGAAAGCATATGGAGTATCCAAGCATAGTTAGCGTTGCTGTCGGGAGGCGTAACATAATCAGACCAACGAGGGTCATTCTTCAGATTGTCATTGTACCAGCTTTTGAGGTTAAAGGGCGGATTTGCCATTATATAGTCAAAGTACAGCCCTTTGTGTAAATCGTTGGTAAAGGTTGAGTCTGCTTCTTCACCGAGATTGTGGCTAATTCCACGCAAAGCAAGGTTCATTTTGGCAAGGCGGTATGTAGCAGGCTCTTTTTCCTGTCCGTAGATATTTATTCTGCTTATATCGCCTTTTTTCGCTTTGATAAGGTCGGCACTCTGCACGAACATACCGCCCGAACCGCAGCAAGGGTCGTATAACGTGCCGTCGAACGGCTCAATCATTGTTGCGATAAGCTGCACAACATCGTGCGGAGTATAGAACTCGCCCTCCTCTTTGGTTGCATTGACCGCAAATTCCTTAAGGAAGTATTCATATACTCGTCCGATGAGGTCTTTTTCTTCGCCAAAAGCCTTGTGGCTGATTTTGTTTACCTCATCGACAACCTTTTTTATATCATTCGGAGCAAGGTTTCTTGTGGTGAACGTACCCTCAACAAAGCAGCCCTTGAGCTTATCGTTTGTAGTGGCTATACTATGGAGCGCCGTATCAAGAGCAACATTAAGCTGCGGAGCAGCGGTGTTAATGATAGTTGACCACCTTGCTTCAACAGGGAGATTATATGTACCGTCTGTGAAAGTTGCGTCATCGAAGAAAGCAGCCTGCATTTCGGGGTCGTCGGGGTCAAGACCTTCGCTGATTAGCTTATTGCGAAGATTTTCCAATCCGTCCTCAAACTTTTCACCGATAAATCGGAGAAAAACAAGGGTTAGCATCATATCACGCTTTTCAAAAAAAGAGCCGGAATTTCTTGCCTGTCTTAATATATCACGGCACTTAAACAGGATATTTTCAAGGTTGAAAGTTTCTTCTTGGTTCTTCTTTGCCATTGCAGCTACCTCTTTCTTATTCGTATTAGTAAACAGTATGCTCCGAAAATCTCTTGGTTTACTTTGCTTCTGTTGATAATTAACAAAAACAGCCTATAATATTATACCACTTTTCGGTCAAGAATACAAGACATTTTGAAAAAATATACTTATTATTCATTATATCACTAATGTATGTTATAATCAAGACAAAAATCGGGACAATTTAGCTTTCGGAGCGTATCTGTCCCATTGTCAGGACAGTAAAAACTGCTTTTTGTAGCATTTTACCGCCATTTCACAGCTGCTCAATGGGAAAATTTGCATTTTTTCTGCTTTTGTGTTATAATGGTACTTAAATAAAAACCAAAAAGGAAGATAACTATGCTTAACTCTCTAAACCCTGATAGGCTTATCGAGCTTCAAAACTGCCACTCTACCGAAAGTGTAATCAACGCTTTGAAGAAATTCGACATCGAGGCAGCGCCGAACGAGGCTCAAATGATTATGGATTTTATGAAAGGTGAGCCTGTTTCGGATAGCTCCAATGAATGGTTTGAAATATTTTTGCGATATTGTAATAGTTAAAGGAACGGAGAACACCCCGTTCCTTTTTATTTACCCTTTCTTCTGCTTTAACAGTTCCTCGGCTCTTGTGCGTTCCTGTTCTTTCTGCTCTCTAATAAGGTTGTCGATATAGTTGCCATCAACGACTTTCTCATAAACGTCCGCAAGCTGATTTATTCTTTTCAGCTTTGACTGTTCTTCGGCAATACTACGCTGAATAGTCTTTATATACGACGGGAGCAGTTTCAGCCTTTCTTCCAGAGCAGCAACATCTTCTTCGGAACGAACACCGTGCTTTTCAAGAGCTTCTTTCGCCGCCGCCAATTTAACTTGCTCCATAGCGTCGAGCTTACGGCGGTTTTGAACATTCTGTAAATAAAAGCGTATCTGCGCTATATCATTTTTAAGCGTTGGAGCTTCTTCAGACAAAATCTTTATTTCTTCTGTCTTGTCATCAACGCTCTTTTTCAGTTCGGCAGCTTTGGCATAAATTCCGTCACGGGACGTAATGCCAAACTCACCAATCGTAGAAAGTTGCTCAACGAGTAAGTTTAGGTTGTCATCATTACTTAAAGTGTAAGTTTTCTGCGGTTTTGTCTTTTTCGGAATAATTCTGAACTGCTGAATAGCGACAGATGTTTCCAAAACCATAGCACAGATTTTCTTCTCAACCTCGTTGCTCCTGCTCATACGCTCTCTTACTTTTCTTACATAAGTGCCGTTTGAGGAAATCCGCTTTTCAAGCATTTTCGGCAAATAATCATCTCCGAGGGATTTCAGACGGACAAACCGTTCCGCAAAGGGAGCTTTTACAGCAAGATACTTTCCTTGCTTGATTTCATATCCACGCTCTTTCAACTTGTTCAACAAATTCTCCACACTTGACGAGGTATAAATCAGCCTGTCTATGTCAAGGGCGATTTGCTCACGGATAGTTCCACCGTTAGCAGGCTTATAATGAGAAGAAATTACATTTGCTGTCTTTACTGCATATTCGGGAATATATAGCAGACGGCTTTCTTCAATAAACGGGATTTTGGCACGGGTAAGCCCGTCAACCACATATTGCATTTTTTCCTCGGAGTAAATTTCATACGGAACAAAAGGTGAGTTGACCTGCTTACTCAATGCAGCTATCTGTTCATCACGTTTTACTATTTCGCCACGCATATAGTCGTTTTGATTTTTGATGAGCGTAACCTGTTCGGAAGTATAGGTATCGTCGTTTTTCTGCTTCAGGACATTTATGTGCTTGTTCATAGAATTGATTTCCTGCGCTGCCTGCTTTTTTCTCTTGTACTCCTCAACCGTCCAATGCTCCCGATGAACATTTTTATCATCTCGGTGCAGACCGTACTTGTGGAGAATTTCTTCCATAACCGAACGCTCGCTTTCCGACCAAGCCGTCCATTCGTTCTCCATTCTGTTTGCAGAGGAAAATCCCTGTTCCCGTAAAGCGCCCTTCATCGACACTCTTACGGATAACCCACGATTTGGACTATGCACTATCGGAACAAAATCTATGTGTAGGTGCGGAGTTGCTTCATCGAGGTGCATTACGGCATTAAATACTTTGAGGTTTGGATTGCGGCGCTCAAATTCTCGCATATACTCATCAAGCATAGTTTTAGCCGTTTCCCAATTTTCGGAACTTAAGCCGCAGTCTTGCATATCACCAAACTGCACGACAATCTCCTCATACGGTTTTTCTTGTTTTCCTTTTCTGATATGTTCGTAGTAGTCGGGTATTCTTTGATAAGGGTGAGCTTTACGGGCGTTGTATTCCGCAAGAGCTTGCCCGAAAAGCTGATTATAAAACTCTCGGATATTCTCTCGCTTGTAGGTTATATTGTCGGGTATGCGCTCACGGACAACATTCTTTGCGATAAATTCCCGATTATTATGTTCGACAATTCCGTCATCTAATCTGAAAGATACCGATAATCCGTTTCTTGTTTGTCCTGCCATTTTTTCAAAATCCTCCATTCCGTGATGTAACAGTATTTTGTGGTTTTTCAATATTCGTTTCGTTCGTTCCTACAAATTCAGAGCCGCCGCTAAAAAGTGCAATACTCAATAGCACTTTTGAGAGGCTGCGCTCTCCAAAAGTGCATTTTCGTTAGGGGACGCTCCCCCTAAAACCCCCGCATTTTTTCAAAACCGAAAAATCACCTTTCAGCCGTTTATGCGAAAATCGCAAAAACTGAAAAAATCGTTGAAAACGAGAACGGCGAAAATCGCAGCTTTTCAAAAAAATGCGTTGAGCGCCGTTTGTTCAGATTTGAAAAATCAATGCCGAGTGTGTTTCTGTTTAGGCGGGCTTTTTTCGATTTTCTGCTGCTTCTGCCTTATTTTCATAAGCAGCTCATTGAAATCTTTTACGCCAAACTCTTTGAGGATATGATTGCGCTGCGTGAGATTGTTGTTGCTGATAAAGTTTCTGCCTGCTTCGTCATTATCAACACAAGCGAATAATTGCAGTCCTCTTTCAGAGAGCGTTTTCAGCGAGTTTGGTTTCAGACCCGCCATAGATACAAGTACGCTGTTTTGTATTTTCTGCTGATTTGCAAGTTGGCGAAAGGAGAGCAAATCTATCGCACTTTCAAAAACATACGCTTTTGTCGGAGTACCGATTGTAACAGAAAACAGGCTGTCGCTTGTTCCTGCCGCCACACCTTTATACCGCTTTTCTGCATTTGTGCCTTGTATTTCAGCACCGACGGTTTTCCCATTTTCATCTTTATGCAAGAATACGGCGTTTCCTCGGCTGTCCTGATATAGCAGACCTTCGTGTGCAAGCTCTGAAACGATTTCTCTGTCAAGCAACCGTGTTTGGCAAAGATAAGCAAACACCTTTCGCATATTGTCCGCACGTTCGGGCAGTACCAGCTCTTTCTTCTCCGACGGTGCTTTTGAAATCTGACGGTAATCTATGTGCGATAAACTTTCGCCCGTGAGAGCTTCAACGGCTGTCTTAAAATCCATTCCGATAATTTCCGTTAAGCAGTTTATTGCATTTCTGCCCCCGTGTTTGTCAGCTTGTGAGAAGCAGTACCACTCGTTGGTTTCGATATTCACATAAAGACCACCATAGCCTTTAACGTGAAGCTCGCTCCTTGAGCGTTCGGTTTCATATCCGTTTTGGATAAAAAAGTCAGCAAGGCTCGCTTGCCTTGCTTTCTCTACTTGTTCTGTTGTTGGGTATGTCATTGTGTCCTCCTTATTTATATTGTAATAGTATAAATAAAAGACCAAAGATAATCTTCGGACTTTTAGTTGTATGTTGTTAAAAAAATAAATTGTCCCTCAAAAGGGATAGACAAAAACATCAAAATACGATATAATAAGAAAAACATTTACAAGGAGGTATTTCGATGAAACGTATCAAGTATTTCATTGAATAAGTCCCTCGCTTCAATGCTGTGTGCGGTACACATAACATTGCCATA
>JBJERI010000147.1:0-11007 GCA_051882195.1 Ruminiclostridium sp.
TTTACTGTATTCAATGGATCGAAAATCCCTCAATCGACGCCACAACGGAGCTTCTGCACCATGAGGGAGTTTCCCTTATTCTTGCAACGGGCGGCTCGGGAATGGTAAAATCCGCTTACAGTGCAGGAAAGCCTGCTCTCGGCGTTGGCCCGGGAAATGTGCCCTGCTATATCCATAAATCCGCAAATCTGGGGCGTGCCTGCACCGACCTTATTATGTCCAAAACCTTTGACAACGGTATGATCTGCGCTTCGGAGCAGGCGGTTATTGTGGATAAGGAAATTTCGGAGCAGTTTGAAAGGATAATGTCCGAAAACGGCTGCTATTTCCTTAATAAAAAGGAAATCGGACTTGTGTCCGACTACGTTATAAAAAAGGACACTCTCGGAGTAAATGCGGCGGTGGTAGGACAAAGCGCCTATAAAATTGCAAAGGAAGCGGGAGTTTCCGTTCCCGAAAACACAAAAATCCTTATTGCAAAGCTGCCCGAGCCAAACGTAAAATACCCTCTCTCCCTTGAAAAGCTTTCCCCCGTCCTTGCCTATTTTGTAAGCGAGGACGCAAAACAGGGCTTTGCTTACAGCAAAAAAATGCTGGAGCTTGGAGGCCTTGGTCATTCGGCGGTAATTCACGCAGAGGACAAGGAGCTTTGTCTTGAATTCGGCAAGGTGATGAAAGCGGGAAGAATTATTGTAAATTCCCCCTCCACACAAGGCGCAATCGGCGATATTTACAACACAAACACCCCTTCCCTCACTTTGGGCTGCGGCTCATACGGACACAACTCCACTACCTCAAACGTATCATCGGTAAACCTTATCAACAAAAAGCGTGTTTCGGAAAGGAAGGTCAATATGCAATGGTTCAAGGTGCCGCCTAAAATTTTCTTTGAACAGGGCTCGGTAAGCTATCTTGAAAAAATGCCCCGGATAAGCCGTGCGTTCATTGTCACCGACCCTGTTATGAGCAAGCTTGGCTACACGGACAAGGTGCTTTATTATCTCCGCAAGCGCTCCGATTACTGCCATTGCGAGATTTTCTCCGACGTTGAGCCTGACCCCGATGTTGAAACGGTAATGCGTGGAGTTCAGATGATGAACAGCTTCAAACCCGACGTTATTATTGCACTGGGCGGCGGCTCTGCCATTGACGCTGCGAAAGCAATGTGGCTTTTCTACGAACACCCTGAAACGGATTTCAACGGTCTTAAGCTGAAATTTATGGATATAAGAAAGCGTGTTTTCAAGTTCCCTGAGCTTAATCAGAAAGCGAAAATGGTGGCAATTCCAACCACCTCGGGAACAGGCTCGGAGGTAACTTCCTTCTCGGTAATCACCGACCGCAGAAACAATATAAAGTACCCCCTTGCCGATTATGAGCTTACCCCCGATGTTGCAATTATCGACCCACAGTTTGTTGCCACAATGCCTCCGTCCATTACCGCAGATACGGGTCTTGACGTGCTTACCCACGCAATCGAGGCTTATGTTTCGGTACTGGCAAGCGACTTTACAAACGGCCTTGCAATAAAGGCAATAGCCCTTGTGCTGAATTATCTTGAGCGCAGCTACAAAAACCCCGACGATAAAATCGCAAGGGAAAAAATGCATAACGCAAGCTGCATTGCGGGTATGGCGTTTTCCAACGCCTTTTTGGGTATAAACCATTCCCTTGCTCACAAGCTTGGCGGCGAATTTCACATTCCCCACGGTCGTGCAAACGCTGTGCTGCTGCCTTACGTTATCAGATTCAACGCAGACAAGCCCACAAAATTCACTTCTTTCCCCAAGTACGAGGAATTCAGAGCAGACAAGAAATACGCTGAAATCGCACGCTATCTTGACCTTGGTGGAACAGACGACAGCTCACGGATTGAGGCTCTTATAAGCGCAATCGACGGTCTTATGACAAGGCTGAATATGCCCAAAAGCATAAAGGAATGCGGCGTTGACGAAAACGAATTTATGTCAAAGGTACATTCCCTTGCGGAAAAAGCCTTTGAGGATCAATGCACCACTGCAAACCCACGCTATCCCCTTATTTCCGAGCTGGAGGAAATTTATCGCAAGGCTTATTATGGCGAATAAAAACGGGCTTTTGCCCGTACATAAACGTTATAACGTTCCTTTGTTCAAAAGTCACTATATACTTTTAATATAGTATAAATTTTTGTAGGCTGTTATATTGACAGAATCGGCTTAAAAAAGTATAATAATTCTGTTTAAATAAGGTTAATATTACAGTGTTACTCTTTGGTTTATGGCATATAACAGATAAAACAATTTGCAGGACAAATCACAGAAAGGAACGTTAAATTATGGGAAAAATGTTTAAGCTGCTGGGAAAAAAGTGGCTGCCCATACTTGTAATTATACTGCTGCTGTTTGTACAGGCATACTGCGACCTTGCACTGCCCGAATATACCTCAAACATAGTAAACGTAGGTATTCAGCAGAGCGGCATTTCGGACGCAGTGCCCGAAAAAATAAGGCAGTCAGAGCTTATAAGGCTTGAAATGTTTATGACGGCAGAGGACGCAGATTATGTCAAGGCAAGCTATACCACAGGCGAGGACGGAATCTGCGTACTTGACCTGTCGGGCAGCGAAAAGAAAAACAAAGAGGCAAGAGAAAGGCTGAACGGAATTTTCGGCAAGCCTATGCTTATTGCCTATATGATGAATAATATGACCGCTGAATCCGACCTTGCACTTGATTTTTCGCAGCTTTCGGGCAATGGCAGTATGGAGGAAATGAAAAAGCAGCTTGACCAGCTGGACGAAAGCATTATTTCGCAGATTGCCGTTTCATACGTTAAGGACGAATATACGGCAATCGGCGTTGATACCGAAAAAATGCAGAACGACTATATGCTTAGTTCCGGAATGATGATGATTGTTTATGCGGCGGTAGCAATGCTATGCACAATAATTATCGCCTATCTTTCCGCAAGGGTTGCGGCAGGCTATGGTCACGACCTGAGAAACGCCGTTTTCAGAAAGGTAATGACCTTTTCAAGCAGCGAATTTGACAGCTTTTCCACCGCCTCTCTTATTACCCGTTCAACAAACGATATTCAGCAGGTAATTATGGTAACGGCAATGATGCTCCGTATGATAATCTATGCTCCAATCGTGGGCATAGGCGCACTGTCAAAGGTTTTAGCCCAGGGAAACTCTATGGCGTGGGTAATCGGCGTTGCAATTCTGGGAATACTGGTGCTTGTTGTAATTCTGTTTACGGTGGCACTCCCAAAATTCCAGATTGTGCAGAAGCTTGTGGATAATCTTAACCTTGTTACAAGAGAAATACTCACGGGTCTTCCCGTTATCAGAGCCTTTTCCACCGAGGAACACGAAAAGAAACGCTTTGATATTGCCAACATTGACCTTACAAAGGTAAACCTCTTTGTAAACCGTGTTATGACCATAATGATGCCTACAATGATGTTCATTATGAACGGAATCAGCGTGCTTATTCTGTGGGTGGGCTCAAATCAGGTTGACCTTGGCAGAATGCAGGTAGGCGACATTATGGCGTTTATCACCTACACAATGCAGATTATTATGGCGTTCGTTATGCTTGCAATGATGTCGGTAATTCTTCCGAGAGCAATTATCTCAATGCGGCGTATCAGCGAGGTACTGAACAAGGAAATCAGCATAAGCGACCCTGAAAATCCACAGGAATTTGACGAAAGCAAAAAGGGTGTTGTTGAATTCAGAAACGTATCCTTCCATTATCCCGGCGCAGAGGAAAACGTGCTGAACAACATTTCCTTTATCACAAAGCCCGGAGAAACTACCGCAATTATCGGCTCAACAGGCAGCGGAAAATCCACCCTTGCAAACCTTATTCCCCGTTTCTTTGACGTAACCGAGGGAGAAATTCTTGTTGACGGAGCGGATATACGGAATGTTAAGCTGAGCGATCTCCGTGACAAAATAGGCTATGTTCCACAAAAGGCGGTGCTTTTTTCGGGCACAATTGCCTCGAATATTACCTACTCCGACGAAAATATGAGCAGGGAGCAAATGGAAAAGGCGGCTGAAATTGCACAGTCAACCGACTTTATTATGGCTAAGCCCGACAAGTTCCACAGCGACATTTCACAGGGCGGCTCCAATGTTTCGGGCGGTCAGAAGCAGCGTATTTCCATTGCAAGAGCCATTGCAAAGCACCCCGAAATATACATTTTCGACGACAGCTTTTCCGCTCTTGACTACAAAACGGACGTGGAGCTGAGAAAAGCCCTCCGCAGCGAAACCGAAAACAGCACCGTAATTATAGTAGCGCAGCGTATCAGCACCGTGCTTAACGCTGACAGGATAATTGTTCTTGACGAGGGCAAGGTTGCTGGAATGGGAACCCACAAGGAGCTTATGAGCAGCTGCGAGGTTTATCGTCAGATTGCATTATCACAGCTTTCAAGTGAAGAGCTTGACGGAAAGGAGAATGCATAATGGCAAGA
This sequence comes from Ruminiclostridium sp., assembly GCA_051882195.1. Classification (GTDB taxonomy): domain Bacteria; phylum Bacillota; class Clostridia; order Oscillospirales; family Ruminococcaceae; genus Ruminiclostridium_E. The sequence continues at coordinate 4,471 of JBJERI010000147.1, forward strand.
GGACACGGCCCAATGGGCGGAAAAATGAATCCTGATGACAAGGCAAAAAACTTCGGCGGCACAATGAAGCAACTTTCAGGCTATCTTTTAGATTACAAGGTTTCTCTTATTTTCACAATTGTTTTTGCAATAGGAAGTACCGTTTTTGCAATTGTGGGACCTAAAATACTTGGCAATGCCACTACCGAGCTTTTTAACGGCATTATGAGCAAAATAAGCGGCGGCGAGGGCATAAACTTTGCTGAAATAGGAAGAATACTGATTTTCCTTATTTGCCTGTACGCAGTCAGCGCACTGTTTTCATATATTCAGGGCTGGCTTATGACGGGAGTTTCACAGAAGCTTACCTACAAATTAAGAAAGCAGATAAGCGAAAAAATACACCGTATGCCCTTTAACTACTTTGATGAAAAAAATCACGGCGAGGTGCTTTCCATAATCACCAACGACGTTGATACCCTTTCACAAAGCCTTAACCAGTCCGCAACACAGATAATCACCTCGGTTGTAACTGTAATCGGTATTCTTATAATGATGCTGTCAATCGACTGGATAATGACGCTGATTTGCCTGCTGGTACTGCCTGTTTCAATGATTTTTATCGGACTTGTGGTAGGAAAATCACAAAAGCACTTCAAAAATCAGCAGGAATATTTAGGCCACGTCAACGGACAGATTGAAGAGGTTTTCGGCGGTCAGAATATTGTCCGTGTGTTCAACGCAGAGGAAAAGGTAACAGAAGCCTTTGAAAAGGACAACGAAATGCTGTACAAATCAGCGTGGAAATCCCAGTTCCTTTCGGGCTTAATGCAGCCTATTATGAACTTTATCAGCAATCTTTCCTACGTTGCAATTGCAATTGTAGGCGGAATTTTCGCCGTTCAGGGCAGAATAACCGTGGGCAGCATACAGTCCTTTATACAGTACAGCAAGCAGTTTACAAACCCAATTACCCAGCTTGCACAGGTGTCAAATATGCTCCAGTCAACGGCTGCGGCGGCTGAGCGTATTTTCGAGTTTCTCCATGAAGAGGAAGAGGATCAGACTGTTCCAAATCCCGTAAGCGTTGAAAATCTCAAGGGCAACGTTGAATTTAAAAACGTGCATTTCGGCTACAACCCCGATAAAATCATCATCAACGATTTCAGCGCCGTAGTTAAAGAGGGTCAGAAAATCGCAATTGTAGGTCCAACGGGCGCAGGAAAAACAACCATGATAAAGCTGCTTATGCGTTTCTACGACGTAAACGGCGGCGCTATCCTTGTTGACGGACACGACTTGCGTGATTTCAACAGAAGCGAGCTAAGACAGATGTTCGGTATGGTTTTGCAGGACACATGGCTGTTCAACGGCACAATTATGGAAAATATCCGCTACGGCAGACTTGACGCAACGGACGAGGAGGTAATTGCCGCCGCAAAATCCGCCCACGTTCACAGATTTATACAGACCTTGCCTAACGGCTACAATATGGAGTTGAACGAGGAAGCAAGTAACGTTTCACAAGGTCAGAAGCAGCTCCTTACAATTGCAAGAGCAATTCTTGCCGACCCTAAAATTCTTATCCTCGACGAAGCAACCAGCTCTGTTGACACAAGAACAGAGGAGCGCATACAAAAAGCAATGGACAACCTTATGAAAGGCAGAACCAGCTTTGTTATTGCTCACCGTCTTTCAACAATCCGAGACGCCGACCTTATTCTTGTAATGCGTGACGGGGATATTGTGGAACAGGGCAATCACGAGGAATTGCTTGCAAAGGGCGGCTTCTATGCGGAGCTTTACAACAGCCAGTTTGAAAAGGTGTCACAATAATGAAGAAAATAACTGCAATTATAGTTTCGATAATTACAGCCTTTACCCTTGCTCTTTCCTGCGGAGCGGAAGCAAACTCCGTGGGAACAACAGAGGACGTTTCCCCCTTCCTTAAAAAAGCGTCGGCGTGGGCAAACAAGAACATTGTCCTTGAATCAGGAGAAAAGGAAAGCGATATGCTTGTAATCGCCAACTGCAAGTACAACGGCAATTCCGCCTACAAAAACTACTGCGCCGACCTTAAGGACTACGTTACGGAAAATATGGACGGTTTCGGCAATGAGGAATGGCTTAGAGCGGCGCTTACAATGGTTTGTGCAGGAGGAGAAACCACCCTTGACGGCGATACGGATATTATCCACTCGGCGGTTTTTCTTAACGATAAGCTTTCCACCGCCGAGGAGCTTTCATGGGCGCTTATTATCATAGGCGAAGCGGACGCAAAGCCCCTTACCACCGTTGTAAACACAGCCGATTCCCTTATTTACAAGCTTTTGCAGCTGCAAAAGGAGGACGGCTCTTTCGAGGGCGAAAACAAGGTAATTGCCACTTCCTATGCGCTCAATGCCCTCTCCTACTTCACAAAGACCAACGACAATGCAAAGGCGGCTGTGCCAAAGATTACCGACACCCTTGCCGCAATGTACAAAAACGGTGAAATAACCGACTGCAAGGAGCTTTCGGCGGCTATATCGGGTCTTACCTCGTCGGGAATAAACGTGCTTTCCGACAGCCGCTTTGAGGGCATTTCAAGAAAGCTTACCAAGCTTATGAACAAGGACGGGGGCTATGGGGAAGTAAAGGGCGATGAATCACAGCCCGAAGCCACAATTGCTGCTTATTACGGCTTGATTTCGGCGGTAAGCGGCGCTGCTGCAAAGCCTGTCACAATAGACGAGGCGGCGGGAATGATGGGAGCATTTCTCAATATGTTTATTGTTCTGCTGCTGATTTTCGGCGTAATTGCGGTTATGAATCTAATCAGAAAAAAGCGTGAAAAGGACGGAAAGACAGATGAATAAGCTTACCGTGCTTGCAAAAGCAATGATTGATTATTACAGAAACGACCCCAAACGAATAAACCACTTTATAAAAGTTCACGCCTTTGCAAAGGAAATAGGGGAACTGGAGAATTTAAGCGAGGAAACCCTGTTTATCCTTGAAACCGCCGCTTATGTCCACGATATAGGCATTAAAAACAGCGAGCTTAAATACGGCAGCAGTGCAGGAAAATATCAGGAGATTGAGGGGCCTGCCGAGGCGGAAAAGCTGCTTTCACAGCTTGGATTTGACAAAAGGGTCATAAATCGTGTATCATATCTTGTAGGACATCATCATACATACGATAAGGTTGACGGCGAGGATTACAGAATACTTATTGAAGCGGACTTTATCGTCAACGCATACGAGGACTGTATGAGCAAGGAAAGCATTGAAAATGTCCGCAGTAAGATTTTCAGAACAAAATCGGGAACGGAAATTCTTGATACATTGTTCCCGTGCGCAGAGGAATAATATGAAAAAGGTTATGGTTGCAATGAGCGGCGGCGTGGACAGCAGCGCCGCACTGCTTATGCTAAAGGACAAATATGAGCTTATGGGCGTTACCTTAAGTCTTTACGACAACGGGGACTTGGCTTGCGATATGAAAGGCACCTGCTGTTCATTAAGCGACGTTGAGGACGCAAGGGCAGTTGCCGCCAAATTCGGCGTACCTCACTATGTTTTCAACTTCAAGGACAGATTCAGAGAGCAGGTCATTGCACGCTTCAACCAAAGCTACCTTGAGGGCGAAACCCCCAATCCCTGTATTGACTGCAACCGCTATATAAAGTTTGACGCAATGCTTGAAAGAGCCTTGTCCCTTGAATGTGACTACATTGCCACAGGCCATTACGCAAGGGTGGAATACGACAGCGAAAAGGGCAGATGGCTGCTTAAAAAGGCTATAAGCGAGGAGGGGGACAATAACAAGGATCAGTCCTATGTCCTCTACAATCTTACCCAGGAGCAGCTAAGCCACATTCTTTTCCCCCTTGGTGCAATGAAAAAAAGCGAAGTCAGAAGGCTTGCGGAGGAAAACGGCCTTGTAAATGCAGATAAGCCCGACAGTCAGGATATTTGCTTTGTGCCCGACGGAAATTACGCCGCATTTATCACAAAATCCACTGGAATTACCCCCAAGCACGGCGATGTTGTTGACAGAAACGGCAAGGTTTACGGCAGGCACAACGGACTGATAAACTACACCACAGGTCAGCGCAAGGGGCTTGGAATTGCCTTTGGAAAGCCAATGTACGTTATCGGCAAGGATATAGAAAAAAACACCGTAATCGTTGGAACAAACGAGGAGCTTTTCACAACCACCCTTACCGCAAGGGAGCTTAACTGGATTTCAATCCCCGAACTTACCCAGCCTATCAAATGCAAGGCGAAAACAAGATACAAGCAGGTTGAACAGCCCTGCACCGTTTATCCCCTTGAAAACGGCAATGTACGGGTTGAATTTCTTCAGCCCCAAAGAGCCGTTACCCCCGGTCAGCGTGTAGTTTTCTATGATGGAGATATTGTTGTTGGCGGCGGCGTCATTAACTGAATATATCCCCTCGGTTTATTTTCCGAGGGGATTTTCCTTTTTTCAGCATATTTTCACATTGGCGGTAAATTATTTCGGATTTCCCAAATATATCTGTCATAATCCTTTCACAATGAGCATATATAATAAAGTCACAATCAAGTGAGGAGCTGTTCCGGACAGCAGGTGCGGGACGGCCCTTACGTCTAAAAACAATGACCAAGCGGTCTTTATATATATGCTGATTACCTCTCTTAACCGTCGCTTAATGCGGCGGTTTTTATTTGTGAAACTTGAGGAAGTATGCCAGTGCGTTAATCGGAAAAGCTCTCACAACAAACAATTGCTGTTGAAAATATTTTTGTTATATGTTATACTATAATTCAGAGAACAATAACAATTTTCCTATTAACGTCTTCACAGATTATGGGAGGCAAAATATGACACACAATACCCTTAATCCCACCGCCCTTATCACAGCCGCAATCAATGCCCTTTCCAACTCCTACGCCCCATATTCTCACTTTAACGTTGCTGCGGCGGCGCTTATGGCCTCGGGAAAAATCTACACAGGGGTAAATATAGAAAATGCGTCCTATCCTGCTGGAATGTGCGCCGAGAGAAACGCAGTTTTTCACGCAGCCGCCTGCGGAGAAAGAAAGCTTACTGCAATTGCCATAGTAGGCGGACTTAACGGAGAAATCACCGACTTCTGCCCTCCCTGCGGAATTTGCAGACAGGTTATGAGGGAATTCTGCGACCCACGGGAAATGCAGGTAATTCTTGCAAAATCGGCGGAGGAATATAAAATATTCACCCTTGAACAATTGCTGCCCGAAAGCTTCGGACCTGATAATTTAGCTTGACAACGAAAGGGCGAAAGGAATAAAAAGCTATGATGAATTTCAAATTTGACCTGTGCGACAGCGAAAACCCCAACGAATACATTGCAAAGCTTGACCTTAACGTTTCGGAATGTGATTATAAAAAGCTGGCGCAGAAAATCAACAGCTATGTGGATAATTACGTCCCCGAAGTCAAAAAGGAAAGCTGGTTTGGCAAGGCTTCATGGGCGATAAGCAAGTTTGCAAGCGAAAAATCCGTTGCGCTTCTGTGCAAATTTATTCAGGGCAAGGGCAAAAAGGAAAAAGCAATTTCCTTTGCAAACAGACAGATTGAAAAAAGGCACTTGTTTTTCAGACTAAAGGATTTTATTATAACCCACATATAAGCAAAAAGCGGAAAATGAATCATTTCATTTTCCGTTTGTTTTTTTATATGATTATGTATTTTCCGCTGTTTACAGGCTCCGCAACGTCAAGAATATAGTCCTTGTTTTCGGTTATGCCGTTAAGCTCCATAAGCTTTATTATGGTGTTTTTAGCGGTTTCGGGAGTGTTGTTGTTAAGGCTTAAGTGACCTAAGGCGAAATGCCTTGTGCCCTGCCCTATAAGCTCCTTGATAAACTGTGCGGACTTGCTGTTGGACAAATGCCCGAAGCCCGAACTTATGCGTTTTTTGAGATAATAGGGGTAATTGGGATTAAGCCGCAGCATTTCCTCATCATAATTTGCTTCAAGGTAAACAAAATCACAGCCGAGAAGATTTTCCCTCACCTCGTCGGTTACGTTGCCCAAATCGGTGCAGAGAGCAAGTCTTTTCCCCTCAAATTCCATTGTGTAGCCGCAGCTTTCGGCGCTGTCGTGGGGCGTGTGAAAGGCCTTTATTCCCATATCCAGCGGCGCAGAACCAAGCTCATCAATTCCGTACAGATTAGCCGTTGAAACAACTGCCTGCTGATTTAACATGGCATTCAGCGTGCCCTCCGTTGCGAAAATGGGGATATTTGTGTGCTTTGTCAGCATTTTAAGCCCCTTTATATGGTCGGAATGCTCGTGAGTAACGCAGACTGCCTTTATACAGTCAAGGGACAGCCCGTTACGCTCAAGGCCTGTTTTAAGCCCCTTGAAGCTGCAGCCCATATCAATAAGCAAGCCCTGCTCCGAATTGCCGAAATAGACGGAATTACCCGTTGTGGAGCTGCTGCAGATAGGTACAATTCTTGCCATAAATTCTCCTTAAAAAATGCCGTACATTTTTGTACGGCATTGCTGTTATAACGCTTTTCTCATAGAGTCAGGGAAAGT
>JBJERI010000148.1:0-45156 GCA_051882195.1 Ruminiclostridium sp.
TGCCGTCAGAGCGGTACTTGATACCAACGACCGCATACCAGCGATTTTTGTATATAACGGAGAGCAATATCCCCGATTTTCGCTCAACGGACGGGCTGTACAATCAGCAGTTCAGGTATCCTCCCGAAACTATGCTTAGCCATAGCTTTTACGCAAGCCATACAGAGGAGTTCTACGACTTTTACCGAAAGAAAATGCTTTTTCCCGACGCACAGCCAAACAAAGCCCACCTTGCTCTTGCAAGGCTGGAGCAAACGGGCAAGCTTAAGGCAATAATCACCCAGAACATTGACGGTTTGCACCAGAAAGCGGGCAGCAAGCGGGTTTACGAGCTTCACGGCTCGGTGCTGCGCAATTACTGCACCCATTGTCATAAGTTCTTTCCCCTTGAATTTATAATTAACAGTAACGGCGTACCCAAATGCCAATGCGGCGGAATTGTAAAGCCGGACGTTGTGCTTTATGAGGAGGGATTGGACAGCGGCACTATCACCTCCTCCGTCAAGGCGCTGGAAGCAGCGGACGTGGTAATTGTAGGCGGCACTTCTCTTGCGGTTTATCCTGCAGCGGGACTGCTGGACTATTATTACGGGGATAAGCTTGTACTGATAAACCGTGACAAGACCCCTGCCGACAGCAGAGCTGCGCTGGTTATCAGGGATAAAATAGGCGATGTGCTTTGGGCGGCGGTTGAGGGACTTGAGGGCTGCTGATTTGTGCTTGCAAAATCATTTATAACGTAAAAATACCCGTCCTTAACCAAGACGGGTATCTTTTATTATTCGAACATTATTCCTCGTTCTTTATTGCCTCGGCATATTCCGCCTGAATTTCTGGAATTGCCGACAGCACAGGCTCTATGTCCTTTTTCCTTATCTTACGGTCAACGAAATTCTTGGTTATTTTCACAACCACCGGGGACAATGCCACTACGCCTATAAGGTTAGGAATCATCATAAGTCCGTTAAAGGTATCGGAAATATCCCATGCGATTGAGGAGGTCATCAGAGAGCCTGCAACAATCATCAGCACGAAAATAACCTTATAAACCTTTGCCGCCTTGATGCCGAACAGGTACTCAACCGACTTTGAGCCGTAATGGGACCAGCCAAGAACTGTTGTAAATGCAAACATAAGCATCGCAATGGCAATAAACATTTCGCCGGGAGCGCCGAACACATTGCCGAATGCGGAGGCAACCAGGGTTGAGCCGTCGCTGTTTCCTATCATATGGCCTGTTTCAAGGTCGATCTGTCCCGATGAAAGAACAACAATGGCGGTCATTGTGCAAACAACGATTGTGTCCGCAAATACCTCGAAAATGCCCCACATACCCTGCTGAACAGGCTCTTTTACGTTGGAGGCGGAATGTACCATTACCGACGAGCCAAGACCTGCCTCGTTGGAGAAAACTCCTCGCTTGCAGCCCTGAGTGATTACCGTGGAGATTGCAATTCCCGTTGCGCCGCCTGCAATTGCGTCAACGCCGAATGCAAAGCGGAAAATTGAAGCGAACATATCGCCAACCGTGTTGATGTGTATGCAGAAGATAACAAGACAGCCGATTATGTAAGCGCACGCCATAAATGGTACGATTTTTTCGGCAGTTGCGGCAATTCGCTGAAGTCCGCCGAAAATAATAAGTCCGCCTAAAATCATAAGTACGATACCGATAATAAGAGAAGTCCATTTAACGTTGCCGAAAGCGTAGCTGTCGCTGAAGGCGGAGAAAAACGCCGATTCAAGGTTGAGAGTGATCTTGTTTATCTGACCGCAGTTGCCGATACCGAAGGAAGCAAGCACAGCAAAAATTGAGAAAAGCACTGCAAGTACTCTGCCCACGGTTTTCATGTGCTTGTAGCCCCCAAGGCCGTACTGCAGATAGTACATTGCGCCGCCCGACCATTCGCCCTTTTCGTTTTTGCGGCGGTAGTAAATACCAAGAACGTTTTCGGAGAAGTTGGTCATCATTCCGAAAAAAGCCGCCAGCCACATCCAGAAAACTGCGCCGGGACCGCCTACCGCAATAGCCGCCGCAACGCCTGCAATGTTGCCTGTGCCTATTGTTGCCGCAAGAGCGGTGCAAAGCGCCTGAAACTGGGAAACAGAGCCCTTGCCCTCTTTCTTGTGAGCCTTTTTGCTGAACATTCCGCCTATTGTGGACGTCCACCAGGTCTTTAAATGCGAAATCTGGAATACCTTTGTAAGTATGGTCATCAGTATGCCCGTGCCGATAAGCAGGAACAAGCCTATTTTTACCCACACAAAGTCGTTTATGGCGTTGTTAACGTCAACAAGCGTATCGAAAAAGCTTTGCTCTTCATTTTCTGCAAGAGCACGAAGAAATTCTTCCATTTTTATCCCCTTTGTTGTTTGATTTTGAAAAACACATATATAATCATACCAGCATTTTCCCTATTTTTCAAGATTTTTATGCACCTTTGTATAAATGCCCAATTTTGCATTTATTTTTTTGTAAAATTGCATAACGCAATGCATTAAACGTCACATAATAAGCAAAGCCGCATTTTTGTCCGCAAACAAGCATATATTTTTACCAAAAAACACGAAAGGATAATGATTATGCTTGCTTTTACCACAACAAAAAAGCGTACCCTGCAGCTGGTAATGGTGGCTCTCGCCCTGCTTTGCGGCATTGCCATAGGCGTTACCGCCATACTGAACGCAATCAACACCGCCGCCGACGAGCCCTTGCTGCCTATTTACTGCGTTGACAGAGGGGACAACAAAATCGCCGTTACTTTCGACTGCGCTTGGGGCAATTCAAACACCGACGAGCTGCTGGAAATCCTCGACAATGCAGGAGCAAAGGCAACCTTTTTTGTTACGGGGGAATTTTGCGACAAGTACCCCGACGATGTGAAAAAATTTGCGGACAGCGGTCACGAAATCGGAAATCATTCCGACAAGCACCCCCACGTTGCGGGAATGAACATAACCGACCTTATCTCCGACACAAAGGCCTGCGAAAACAAAATTGTGAAAATTACGGGCAAAAAGCCTACGCTTTACAGAGGGCCTTACGGGGAGTATGACGATAATATGATAACTACCGTGAAAGGGATGGGGTATGAGGTTGTTCAGTGGAGTGCTGACAGCATCGACTGGCAGGACCCCGACGCCCCAACCATCTGCAAGCGCATAATGGACAATACGGAAAGCGGTTCTATTCTCCTTTTCCATAATGACCTTGAAAACACCACCACCGCTCTGCCCGAAATTCTGCTTAAGCTGAAACAGCAGGGAATGGATTTTGTTACCGTATCGGATTTGATTTACCACGACAGCTACCATATTGACCATACGGGCAAGCAGATTTACGACGTAAACGTAAGCGAATCCGCCTTTATCAGCTACACCGCCGACAGCTATGCAAATCAGGCTCTTGCAATGGCGGCGGAGACTCTTTCCGCAGAGGAGCTTGACGCTCTTTCACAAGGTGACGTTACCGTTTTGTCAAAGGTGCTGCCTTTGCTTTCGGAGGAGCAGGTAAAGGCCCTTTCCGAAATTCCTACGGAGCAGCTTGCGGAAATATGCTCGCAGCTTGCCGCAAAGGAAACCTCCGCAGGAGCAGAGGACGAGGCGGTAGAAGCGGCAACGGAGGTGCCTGCGGAGGCATTGGAATATCCGCCGCTTTATATTGGGGAAAAGAAAAATACAGACGTAAAATAAAAAAAGCGGTGGTATGCATATCAAATTACGGGCACAGTTGAAAGCATCAGCGATTCTGTATTTGTCATTTTGGGAATAAGCGGCGAAAAACAATAAAGCAGCAACTTTTTCTGTTGCTGCTTTCTGTTATTGCTTGTTTCTGACCGTTTTCAGGTATCTGAGGTAAACTGCTTTGTAAAGCATATAAGGACACAGCACCAAAGAGAGCTGTATTTTTCTTGTAATGCCGATATATTTATCATTCCATATTTCAAGGAAATGCTTTTTTACGGCGGCTCTTGTCTGTTTCAGATAGGCCTTGTCCTTGTGTCCGCTTCGAATCATTATATTCAGAACAACCACCAGCCAAAATGTATATCCCACATTAAGATGCACAGGCTTTTCCGGACCATGAATTTTCGCAAATTCATAAACCTCGTTTACTGCGTCCACAAGGCTCATGGTTTTCTCGCTGAACTTCATTCCTCCTATGGAAGACTCTCTGTGGCAGTACACATAAAACTTGTAATTGGTACTGCATATTTTTTCTGCGGACGCAATAACCTTATAATTCGTAAACATATCCTCATACAGCATATCCCGGGGATATGAAATATTCTTAAACAGATCCTTTTTAAAGATTTTGTTGCAGGTAATTACATCTATATTATTAGGCAGAAACATTTCATCAAGAGCTTCGGCTGCCGTAAACCGCTTTATTTTTTCCTCGTAATCATTGGAATAGTGAATATCCGGACAATCCGCTCTATCCTCATAATTATCAATAAAACCAAAGCACATTATGTCCGTATGGTCTTTTATCAGCATGGGCATTAAATGGCTGTAAAGACCGGGAAGCACATAGTCGTCGCTGTCAATAAAGGATATGTAAGCGCCCCGTGCCTCTTTTATGCAGATATTACGAACGGCGGCAAGACCCTTGTTTTCCTGATTTATTAACCGTATGTATTCGTATTTCTCTGCGTATTCCCTGCAAATTGAAAGGCTGTTGTCCGTTGAGCCGTCGTTGACAATCAGAATTTCCCTGCTTTTATAATCCTGACTAATCAGGCTGTCAAGGCAGCGTCTAAGATATTTCTCTACATTATACACGGGCACCGCAATTGTCAGGTTTATTTGGTTGTTTTGTATTTTTTCCACAGTTGATATCCTTCCCTGCTGCCCTCGACCATATTTCTGCAATAGTCCTTTTTATGGGGAAACAAAAAAATCACCTTGAACCATTTCCAGAAATACATAACAATATTTTCGAAATGTCTGTATCTGAAAATCAGCCACACCAGACTTTTTGCCTGCATAAAATATCTGTGGGAATCGGCATATCCGTATTTAAACAGCGTTATTTTGTTGAACAGCCTGAATTCTGCCGTTTTTGCAGGGTGATGAAGCAGCTGTGCTTCTCCGCATTCGATTACCCGGTACCCTGCCTCGTTTGCTCTGTAACAGTAGTCTAAATCAAGTCCTTCAACAAACAGCTCCTCAAAGAACCCCCCTGATTTTTCAAACAGGGCTATGTTATACAGGCACCCGGAGGTCATAGCCCACTTGACCCTTTTACAGCCCACATATCCCGACGCATTGCTCCTATCGTATAAATGGACAGGCGCTAAAACGGCAACCTCGGAGGTATCGTTCTGCTCTGTATACCGCTTGTATACCTCAACAATATCGGTAGCAAAGGAACTGTCCTCGTCCATAAGCAATGCCCATTGACACCCTTTTTTCTGCGCTGCGGAAACCCCGTAATTGAGAGCGGCGCATAAGCCTATGTTTTTACTGAAATGTTCGTAGATCACATGACAGCCGTCAATTTTTACCGCCCCGTTCACTCTCTCGCAATTATCCTCTGCGGAATTATCCAGAACAAGCAGGTAATCCACCTTGCCGATGTACTGCTTCAGATTGTCTATATCCTTTTCTTCAGGCTCGTAAAGTACCACAATTCCTGCAATCATTTAATTACACCTTTAACAAATCCAGATAATAATCAAGCAAAACATGGGCTTCGGTTTCAATATCATATCCCGCTTCCGTAAGCACAGCGGTCATATCTTTTCTGACCGCCTTTTTTTCTGTTATTTCCTGCGCCCATTTTTCGGGGCTGTCCTGCAATGATAAAAAGGAAACGGAATCTGTGACCTTAACCTCCGCGGGAACGCAGGTGGAGCACACAACGGGCAATCCCGACGCCTGCGCTTCAATGGCGACCATTCCAAGCCCCTCGTATCTTGACGGCAGAACAAAGCAGTCCATAGCCTGATAAAAATCCCAGGCGTTGGCTCTTCTGCCCATAAATAAGACTTTATCCTGCAAGCCTGTCTTTTTCACCTTGTTTCTGATTAAATCCTCGTTTTCGCCTTCTCCCACAAAAAGCAGAACAGACTCGGGATTTTTCTTCAGCGCTTCGGAAAAAATGTCTATCAGAAATTCCTGATTTTTCTGGAAACAGAAACGCCCGATATGGCCGATTACAAACTTATTCTCGATATGCAACTCCGCCCTTAACGCCCGTCTTTTGTTTTCATCGTATTTATACTTTTGCGGTTCAATGGCGTTTTTTATTACTGTAAAATCCGCTTTGCCGCCGTACAGCCATCTGCCTGCAAATTCCGAGCAGGCGCACAGCCCTGTGGGATATTTCTTTGCAAAGGGACGCAAAGCGTATTTAACGATATTCTTCTTAGTTTCGCCCTTTCCGATAGTTGAATGATTATGGGCAATCCTGTTTGGAATGCCTGCTTTTTTTGCGCCCCGCAGCGAAAAAACACTGAGGGTATTCATGTGAGAATGAACTATGGGGTAATTATTCTCCCTGAACTTTTCAATTATTGCTTTTTCATATCGGCAAAGATTAGTATATTTCGGAACCACATAAACTCTTCCTCCCAAACGTTCAATTTCTTCACGCTGAGGAATTGTGGAACCTTCTAAGGCAAAAAAATCAAATTGAATTTTTGTTCTGTCAATATGTCGGTAATAATTCATTACAGCCATTTCAACGCCGCCGTAATTCATGTAGGTCATCATCTGAGCAACACGAATCGGTTTATCCGTTTTTTCCATTTTGCCTCCGTCAGAATGCAGGGTTGGGGTATAATAGTCCGATACGCAAATCTCCGATTTGCGTATCTGCGAGGACAATTGAGATAAAAATAATAAACGCTTTGCGTTTATTATACCATAACCGCAAGGTTATGGTATAATCGTCCGATACGCAGGGAGCAAATCTCCGATTTGCGTATCTGCGAGGACAATTGAGATAAAAATAATAAACGCTTTGCGTTTATTATACCATATTATTCCCCCGATTTCAATATGTAACAGAGGCTTTGGTGCGGACCTATAAAAGCAGTCAAGCGTATTTTCATATTTCAGGTTGAAAACATTGTCGATTTGTGCTATACTGAAACATATAAAAACATGGGAATAATCGCCCGAAAATTCCGCCAAATCCTTGTTCAGATTATTGTCCGAATCCCTCCGTCTGCGGAAAACGGAATAACAGGAGAATAAAGATGATACCGAAAATCATACATTACTGCTGGTTTGGGGGAAATCCCTTGCCCGAATCGGCAAAAAAATGCATAGAGTCATGGAAAAGCTTTCTTCCTGATTATGAAATAAAACAATGGAATGAGCGGAACTTTGACGTTAATATCTGCGCTTATTGCCGTGAAGCCTATGAAGCGAAAAAATGGGCGTTCGTAAGCGATTATGCAAGATTTTGGATACTTTACAAATACGGCGGAATATATTTCGATACGGATGTGGAAGTTATCGCAGATTTCCGTGATATTATATCCAAAGGGCCGTTTATGGGATGCGAGCAGACAATAAACGGAGCTGTAATGGCAAATCCCGGACTGGGACTTGCTATGAATCCCCACGAGCCTTTTCTGAAAACCATACTTGATACATACGAAAAGGCACATTTTGATATTTCCAACGAAACCAAATTAAAGACAGTTGTTGATTATACCACCGAGCTTCTTCTGAAAGAAGGCTTTCAGGGAAACAATACAATAGAACAGGCTGCGGGACTGACCATATATCCAACAGACTATTTCTGTCCTATGAACCAGGAAAGCGGAGAAATAAATATTACCGAAAATACCCGTTCTATCCACCACTATACTGCGTCATGGCAAAGCCCGTACAAAAGATTGAAGTCAAAAATCAAGCGAATTATCGGAAAAAAAGCCACAGACAGGATAATTCGGATTAAAAGGAAATTTTTAGGGAAAGGGTAAATCAATGCGAGAAACGACTGATAATACCCGTTTTCACATTTTCTGCCAAAGTAATACAAAGCAGGATTTCGCTGTCTTGCTGAACTTACGGCAATACGGGACGGGAACAGCCTCGGAAAAGTTCTGTGCAGCTATACTGCCATCATGAAAATAAATTCAACAATATTGAATACGGAGTGAAATTTTTGAAAAAAAACAGGATTTCTGTGATCGTTCCCGCTTGCAATGCGGAATCTACAATTGAAGAGTGCGTCGGCAGCATTATCGGACAAGATTACGATAATATTGAATGTATAATAGTCGAAAACAACTCTGCGGACAGGACTTATGAAATCTGTGCGGCTCTTGCGGCGTCGGAGCCGTCTGTAAAGCTGTTCAGAAGCATCGGCAAAGGGGTTTCGGCGGCAAGAAATCTTGGGCTGAAAAAAGCGGAGGGGGACATTATCGGATTCTGTGACGCAGACGATTGTCTTGAATCGGGTGTTCTTGCAGAGGTAAACAGAGAGTTTGAAAATAATAATGATTTAGACTGCATTATCGGCGCATTGTATCGTGAAACAAACGGCCAAAAGACCTACTTTGGCTTAAATAAACGGATTATTTCTCATCGGGAGGCAATGGAACGAATTCTCTGCGATAACAGAGTTATGGGCAGCGTCTGTAACAAATACTACAAAAAAGAAGCGCTGAAAGATGTGTTTTTTGACGAAGAGCTTACTCACTGCGAGGATACTCATTTCAATATTTCAGCCATTTCCCGCATGGGTTTCGGAAGCATACTGCTTACAAATACCGCTTTTTACGTTTACAGATACAATCCTGACAGCGCAACCAACCGTTTCGAGCGTCTTTTTAACGAAAACAATGAACTGCGGTACATTCAGGCAATAAATAAAATAATGGAAACAGACGGGCTGAATCGTGAAGTCATTGCCCATGCGTCAATGGCAAAAGCCGCTCTGGCGCTGGATTATCTTAAGGTATGCAAAGAGGATAAATCAAAAAGCGAAAAGCTTTATGCGGAACTGAAAAATAATTTTAAATATCTTGTCAGATATTCCTGCAAATACGGATTGAAAATCGGCGTCAAGAGGATATTGCTTGGTTTATGGTATTTTTTAAGAAATCCTTTCGGAGGAAACGGCTGCTGAAAATATATGGTCTGCCGCAAAAAACAGCCGATTATATGAATTGTCAGAGGTTTATGTCAGTATGGTTATAGGTAAAAAAGTCAGTATTATCGTACCCGTATATAACGTTGAAAAATATCTGGACAGATGTATAGAATCCTTGGCGGAACAGACTTATAAAAATACCGAGATCATTTTAGTCAACGACGGCTCTACCGACGGGTCGCTGAATATTCTCAACAAGTGGAGAGAAAAGGATTCAAGGATTATCGTTGTAAACAAGAAAAACGGCGGTCTTTCCGACGCAAGGAACGCAGGAATAAGGATTGCCTCGGGAGATTTTTTTTGCTTTGTGGATTCGGACGATTACATTAACCGCTGTATGATAGAACATCTTTTGAATTTATGCAGCGCATATCGGGTTCCTATGGCAGGCTGCGGTTATTCCGTATTCTCCGAGGAAAAAATAAAGCAGCCTTGTTTTGATGAAGCAAAAGCAAATATTGAAAAGATAGATTTTCAGGGCTATATGCAGAAGTATATGCAGAATGAAACCGTCAAAATGATTACAGCCTGGGGAAAGATTTACGCTAAAGAACTTTTTGACCATATAGAATATCCCGTTAACCGTATTCACGAGGATGAGTTTACTACATATAAATTGATGTACAGAGCGAAAGAAGCCGTATTCAGCAATGCGCTTTATGTGTATATTTGTTACGGTACCTACGGCAATACTTACTGTTATCAATTCCTGCGTTACGGGACCAATGCAGCCCTTATATCAGATTTTTACCATTACGAATAAAGTGAAAATCAGTTCAATTGTGATGATTGCATACGGTTTTTCCAGCATTCTGATAACCTTTATCTGTCTTCGCACAACCAATCTGGGACTGTACGCAGTGGCAAATGTCAGAAAAGACCTCGAATCGGGACGGACAGTTCTTTTTTCAGGTACCTCCTGTCAGGCGGCAGGCTTGAAACGATATATGGGAAAGGAATATGAAAATCTTCTCTGCGTGGATATTGTCTGTCACGGCGTACCAAGTCCTAAGATATGGAAAGAGTATCTCAACTGGCAGAAAAAAAGAAACAGGTCTGAAATTAAATCAGCCGTTTTCCGCAATAAAAGGGAATATGGCTGGCATTCTCATGTAGAAACCTTATTGTTTGAAAACGGCAGAAAGGAAAGCAGCCGTTTTTTTACAGAACTGTTTTATGGGCACAATATATTAAGACCGTGCTGTTATGAATGTCCTTATAAATCAGTTAGGCATCCCGGCGACATTACAATAGCCGATTACTGGGGAATCGAGAAAACGGCTCCCGAGCTTGACGACAACAAAGGTACGTCCCTTGTGCTGATAAACAACGAAAAAGGCGAGAAAGTTTTTGACGCTGTTAAAAACAGCGTCAAGCGGAAGCAAACCGAGCTTGAAAACTGTATTCAGCCCACAATGAAAGCGCCTTTCCCAAAGCCCGAAAGCCGTGATGAATTCTGGGCGGATTTTTGCCGCAGCGGTTTTGACTTTATCGCAAGAAAATACTGCGGTTACGGAATTATGATCAAAATCAAGAAAAAATTATGGGGAATCAAGAAAAGTCTAAAAGAAATAATCAGAAAGACGGTAAAATAATGTCCAAAGAAAAAACTCCTGTTTTATACAGCAGAAAAGAAGAATGCTGCGGCTGCACAGCCTGTTATGCTGTCTGCCCCCAATCCGCCATATCAATGGAAGAAGACGAAGAGGGCTTTGAATATCCGCAAATTGACGAAAACAAATGCGTTGGGTGTTGTATGTGTCTGAAAGTCTGCCCCTTAAAAGCGGAAAATGCCCGATAAAAAGCGTTGCCTTAAGCCGTTTGGAAGTATCTGTCAGGCTGCCCTGCGTGCAGTAGTGCGGGTCTCTCTGCTGTATTGCGGAGCAGAGGGCGAGCAGCCCCAACCCTCTTTGCATTGTGTTGCACCTTTCCCCTGTGTTATAGTGTATCATGGAAGAAAAAGAGAGGGGGAAGTAAATGAAAACCGATTCTGCCGACAGCTTTTTTATTGAAAATAAGGACAGGCTGATTGAATTCGGCAATATGTTTGTTGAAAAGCTTACGGACAAGGAGCTTATCGACAAGCTTGCCGAAAAGGATCTGGAAAAGCTTGCCCGTGTTTTCCGCCTTGTGTTCGACCGACTGGACCAGGCGGGAAAAACCGATTCTTCCGTTCTCAATCAGCTTGTAGAGGCTGTAAGGGAAATTGATTAGGAGAGGAGGTGAAAATTTGAACGGAGTTTTGTCGGAAAAGCAAAAGGAGTGTCTTGCGCTGTTAAAAAACGGCGGACTTAAAAGGCTGAATATTCTTGAGGGAAGCGTGCGTTCTGGAAAAACGTATGTTTCCCTTATTTTGTGGGGCTTTTGGGTGGCGCAGAAAAGCGAGAAATGCTCCTTTATAATGGTGGGCAAAACCCTTAACACCCTTAAACGCAACGCTCTTTCCCTTATGCAGGACATTTTCGGCGAGGAAAATTTCAGCTACTCCTTAAGCAAAAAGGAGGGGGATTTCTTCGGGCGGAAAATCTACCTTGAGGGAGTAAGCGATTCAAGGAGCGAGGGAAAAATAAGGGGAATGACCCTTGACGGGGCTTACTGCGACGAGCTGACCCTGTTTGAGGAGGATTTTTTCGCAATGCTGCTGTCAAGGCTTTCGGGCAAGGGCGCAAAGCTTTTTGCAACAACCAATCCCGACCACCCAAGGCACTGGCTTAAACGCAACTACCTTGACAACAGGGAGCTTGATTTGCTGGATATGAAGTTCACCCTTGAGGACAACACCTTTCTTGACAAGGACTATGTGGAAAACCTGAAAAAAGAGTACAAGGGAATGTACTACGACCGCTTTATCAAGGGGCTTTGGGTGGCGGCGGAGGGCAGGATTTACGAGGAGTTTTCTTCGGAAATGATTATGCCTAAAGCCGTTGCTGATAAGCTTGTAAAAGACGGCATTATCGAACAGTGCGTTGTGGGCGTTGACTATGGGGGCAATCATTCCGCAAGCGTTTTCTGTCTTGTGGGCTTTGACAAGGGCTTTCGCAACGTTTATGCCCTTAAGGAGTATTACGACGGCAAAAACAAATCGGCGGAGCACCTTATCGACAAATTCGGCGAGAAAACCGCAGAATGGCAGCAATACTGCGGCTGTATAAGGGCGGCTTACTGCGACAGCGCAGAGCAGCTGCTTGTGAAAAGCTTCCGCAGCAAGGTGCGTATGGAAGTGAAAAATGCGCTGAAAAAGGCGGTAAATACACGGATAAATATGCTTTGCAGACTTATGAGCGCAGGGCGTTTTTTTGTAAGCGAGGAATGTACTCATCTCATTGAGGCATTGGAAACCGCCGTGTGGGACGAAAACCGCATTAACGCAGACGTAAGGCTGGATAACGGCACTTCGGACATTGACTCTCTTGACGCTTTTGAGTACGGCATAGAGCGGTTTGAAAAGGAGCTGTTCAGACTTAACTAAAAAGAAACGCTGAATAAATCACGCCTGACGGCTTGGTATGCACAAGATTTAGTCAGCGCTTTTTTAGAAAGGGAAAATATGAATTTAAGAAACCTGCTATCCTTTGGAAAAAGCCCTGTAAGCCTTACCGAAGGACAGCTCAATTATCTTGAAAACGTCCGCAGCTGGGCGGATATTTACAGCGGAAATACTCCGTGGCAGTATGCCCGAAAGGGCGGACTTCAGGGCGGAATGAGAAAAATATCCGCTTTGGGAGCGGCACAGAGCCTTTGCTCGGAAATGGCGGCGCTTTGCTTTTCACAGCAGATTGACATTGCCGCCGACAACGAGCAGTGCACTGCTTACATAGAAAAAACCTTGCAGGAAAACGGCTTCTGGTGCTGTTTTCCTCTTTTTCTTGAAAAAATGTTCGCAGAGGGTGCGGGAGTTGTCAAGGTCTATTCCGAAAAGGGCAAGCCTAAGCTGGATTTTCTTCCTGCACAGTGCTTTGTTCCTACCCAGTACGATGAAAAGGGCGTTTACGGCGGCTTTATCGTAAGCTGCCGCACCGAAAAAGAAACGGAGTACGTTCTCCTCGAGGAACACCGAAAGGAAAAGAACGGCTATCTTATCCGAAACAAGCTTTTCCGCTTTAAAAACGGCTGCTATAAGGAAACCGACCTTGATAAGCTTTATCCTGACCTTGCGGCTGAAACCTTTATTGAAGGACTTGAAAAGCCGCTGTTTACCTATTTCCGACCTGCAGGCGCAGGAGAGGGAGCGCTGGGAAAATCCGTTTTTGCGGCGGCGGTGGATACGCTGAAAAGCCTTGACGTGGTTTTTGACAGCCTTGAAAGGGAATTTATTCTGGGCAAGAAAAGAATTATCGTCCCCTGCTCTGCAATAAGGGGCGAATACGACCGCAAGGGAAACCTTGTGAAGTATTTTGATACAAGCGACGAGGTGTATCAGGCTTTCAGCGCCGATGACAACGAGGAACTGAAAATAATCGACAATTCCGCCGAGCTGAGAGTTGAGCAGCACACACAGGCGCTTACAGAGCTGCTTGACCTGCTTTGCATGCAGGTGGGATTGTCCCAAGGCGCACTTTCCTATCACGGCAGTACCGCAAAAACAGCCACCGAGGTAATCAGCCGCAACAGCAAGACCTACCGCACCAAAACCGCTCATCAGCAGCTTATCAGAGAGGGTCTCCTTGATGTGATTGATAACCTTCTGCTTATTGGAATGAAAAGCGGCGAGGTGCCATGTACCCACTGCAAGGTGGCAATCGTCTTTGCGGACAGCGTTGCACAGGACAACAGCCAGAAAATCGACAACGCCCTTAAGCTTTACAACGCAGGCATTATAAGCAAGGAAAGGGCAGTAATGGAGATTTACGGCATTGATAAATCACAGGCGGAGGGAGGTGTGTAAAATGGAAGAAACAGAGCTTATTGAACCGCAGATAGCTGACGAGGAAAAGGAAAAGCTGCTGGAGCAGATTGCTTTTCTGAATACGGAAAATGCGGCGCTAAAGGCGGAGATTGAAAATCTCGGCTCACAGCTTGAGGCTGCAAGGACCTTGCCCGATTTTTCGACAAAAACAAAGCAGCCTGACGACAAATTCAAGGCAATAAAGGAAATTTTCAGAAACAAGTGAAAGGAATTTTATTATGGCAAACACAGTTGAATATGCAAAGGTTTTTCAGAGCGAGCTTGACAGACAGATTTGCGAGGGCGCAACCTCGGGTTGGATGGAAGACAACGCAGGTCAGGTAATCTACAACGGCGGCAAGGAAATCAAGCTGCCTAAAATGTCCCTTCAGGGGCTTGGAGATTATGACCGTGACGAGGGCTATACAGAGGGCGCAGTTACTTTCTCCTATCAGACAATGACAATGTCACAGGACAGAGGCAGACGTTTCAGAATCGACGCAATGGACGTGGACGAAACCTCTTTCGGTCTTACTGCGGCAAACGTTGCAAGCGAATTTCAGCGCACAAGGGTAATTCCCGAAATTGACGCTTACCGCTACTCAACTCTTGCGGCAAAGGCGGAAATCAGAGAAAGCTACGTTCCCGAAAAGGCTACCGTGCTTTCACAGCTTCTTGCACAGCTCAGCAAGGTTTACGATGTTACCGGCGGCGAAAGCGCGATTGTGGTGACAATGGCTCGTCCCGTTTACGATATGCTTATGTCAAGCAATGAAGTCGCACGCTACATTGACGCAGGCAGCTTTAAGCAGGGTAATCTTGACCTTGCCGTAAAGACAATCAACGGCGCTGTTATTATCCCTGTTTCCAGCGCAAGAATGAAGTCGGCTTATTCTTTCAAGTCGGGCAGCGGCTCAGAAACAGAGGGCGGCTTTGCGGCAGAGGAAAGCGCAGTGGACATCAACTGGATTATCTGTCCGAAAAACGCTCCTGTTGCGGTTTCAAAGACGGACAATGTAAAGATGATCAGCCCCGACATTAACCAGTTTGCGGACGCTTGGGACATTGATTACAGAAAGTATCACGACCTGTTTGTTTCGGACAATGCCGCAAAGGCAATTGCGGTTTCTCTCAATCAGGCGGAATAAGCGGTGTCTATTATGGAACTTACTGTTGAAGAATACAACGGACTTGGCTTTGAGGGCGGCGAAAGGGAGGACTTTTCCAAAACCCTCGCCCGTGCCAGAATGCTTATAAACGTGCTTACCGACAATAAGTGCGACAAATCCGACCTTAACGAGGCGGAGGAAAGAATGTTAAAGCAGGCAATTTACGCCCAGTGCGAAAATATGCTTCTTTACGGCTATGAGCAGGAGGACTTTTACTCAAAAGCCAAAATCGGCGATTTTTCCTACGAAACCGCCGAATCCAAAGGGAACACAGCGGAGGGCATAGAAATATGCCCTCTTTCCCTTGCCATACTTAAGCTTGGCGGACTTTTTTACAGAGGAACGGCGGTAAAGGATGTTTGTTAGACCAATTCCACTTAAGCTGCTCCCTCATGAATGTGTGCTGAAAAAGCAAAAAGCCGAGGGACTTTACGGCGGCTATGAACAGCCTGTTACTCTCCGCAATGTGCGTGTTGAGGAAAACCGAAAGGCACGGTGCAATAACGGAAACGAGGGGTACAGAGAGTGTCTTGTGCTGTATTACGATACGGCAAATTCCCTGCCGCAGAATGTTATCATCGACACAGGGGACATTGTGGAGTACGGCGGCAGAATATGCCGTGTTGAAACGGTACGGTACGTTATGGCGGCAGATAAGGTGCATCACATAAGAGCTGTGCTTGTGTGAAAGGCGTGCCGCCTTTGGCAGTTCCGCCGAGCCGTGCCTTGATGTTTTCAAGAGTTATTTTGCTCGGCGGGTCAAAAGCTGATGTAAAGGCAACGTGTGAAAGCGTGCCGAAAAAATACTTTATCGGCAAACATTGGGGCGGTCATATCCGCCCCATTCTTTTTAAAAGGAGGAATAAAGTTGAATCTGTATAAAAATATGCTTGAAAAAACCGTTGAATGGATAAACAACGGAGCGTTTCTTCCATACAAAATTACCTGCGGCAGACTGCCCGACGAAAATGGCATTACCGCTTCTGCGGAAAAGGGAGTTGTCCTTTCAAGATACATGGACGGCGGCGCTTATGTAAGGCTGCCTCTTATTTTCCGCACAAAGTCCCTTGACGGCGAGGAGGCTTTGGAAACCGCCTGCAAAATCGGTCGGTTTGTTGAAAAGCACGAGGTTTTTCCCGAGGGGATTTCCGCCTGCTACATTTCTTCGCTGCCCGAAATGTGGGACAATGACGGAAAAGGCTTTGTTTACAGCATAGGAATAAACGTTGAGTTTTACAGCGAATGAGAAAGGAAAAAATTATGATAGAGCTTAACAGTCAGCTTTCGGCAATGCTGAAAATCGGCGAAAATGAGGGCGAAGCGGTATGGGGCGATTTGGGCAAGGCCTTTGAGTCCGTTTCACAGAGTATGGGCGAGAAAAGCTACACCGCCGCTTATCTTGGGGACGGAGGCTTTTCTTCAAGCGAGGTAACGGGGCACGATTACACAATTACCTTTAACGGCAGCTATATGCCCGATGACCCTGTTATAAAGTACATTTTCTCCCCCTCTGTCCTTTACGGAACGGGTGAAGCGAGAAAATCCGTGCTTAAAATCACCAAAAACGGCCGCACCGTTCTGTGGAACGTTACCCTTACAAAAATAACAGAAAAGGGCGGCGGCGCAAATGAGCGCAACAAGGTTGTTCTTGAAATGCACGGCAACGGAAAGCCAACCGTTACTGAAGTATGAACAGAGCAAGGACAATAAAGGCTTTTTCCCGTTTTTACCGCAATGCTCCCAAAAATAAGGCAAGGGCTTTCAAAAGGCTTGTAAAGACGGTTTTGGGAAAGCCGCCCGAAAATATCAGCGGCGAAAAGCTTCTTGAAAGCCTTGAGGAAAGGCTGAAAAGCGCCCTTGAACACAGGGACAATGAGTTCGGGATTTACCGCAGGGTTTATTCGGGGGGAAAGGCTTTCCGTGGGAAATTCACCTTTAAGTCGGTGATGAAAGGGGCGGCTGTCCTTGATGAAAGGGATATTCCCGAGGAAAAGCGGATACTTGCCGCACTTTCCGAAACGCTGACCCCTTTAAGCTTTCTAAGGGCGGTTTTTCTTTCAAAGGAAAATCGGCGGGCTTTGCTGAAAAGCGTTTTTGATACCCACGGCGGCGAAAAAGAGGGAAGCATTGACATAAGAGAGGATTTTCCGCTGATTTACGGAGCGTTCAAGGGGTGCTACGGAATTGACCTTGTAAAGGACGAAATCGGCTATAAACAGTTTGCTATGCTTATGGCGGCAATGCCGAAAAATACCGCCCTTTGTGATGAAATAAGAAAAAGAGGAACGAAAATGCCCTTTGATAAGGGTATTTCAGAGGTATTCGACAGGCTTGTCACATAGAAAGGAGCTTATGACGGACAAAGAATTATATGAGAAGCTGGGCGGTGACTTAATGGGCTACATTGACGGTCTTGAACAGTCGGATTTTCGTAAAATTACCGCCCTTTCGGGGGATAATGCAGGAGATTTTTTAAACTCTTCGGGCGTATTGGAGAGCGTTGAACAGGCAGTAGGCGCTCCGCTTTTTGATGCGGAAAGAGATCTGCCGCCCATAAACATAAATGTACCCGAAATAAAAATGCCGACCCAGAACATTAACCTTTCCGTTACCCTTGACGGCAGAGAGGTTGCAAAGGCTGTTTCAAGGGCGGCGGACGAAATGAACAGACAGCTTAACGCAAGGGTTGTCAGATAGGAGGAGCAATGGAGCTTTATTTCAATAATCTTCTTGTGCCCAAGGTGGCAGGCTTTTCCGCAGAGCGAAAAACAAGGGGCAGCAGAGTAAGCTACAACTGCAACGGGGATATGCTTGTGGACATGGTGGCGAGGAAATTTACCCTTACTGTTACTCTGGGGGAGCTTACGGCGGAGGAGCTGGGAGCGGTTATGAGGGAAACGGAAAACGTGTTTTTTAACGTATCCTTTTATACCGCCGCTTATGGCGAGGTGCAGAGGAAATTCCACCTTGCGGCACAGCCCGAGCAGATTGACTTTTCCCAGGGCGGCAAGACTTATTACAAAGCCACAAGGCTTGTGCTGGAGGAATTGTAATGGTAAAGGTATCAGAGGGCTACAAGGCTCTTGCAGGAGCAAACGGACGTGAAATTTCCTGCACAATTATTGCGGGGGATTATGTTTTTACGGACAAGGACATATTGTCCTTTCAGTTTGACGACGTGGTGCACGAGGAGGATATGGAGCTCGGCACAACCTGCTCCAACCGCTTTCATTTCGAGCTTGCAACGGATATAATTATCCCCCTTGACGTTACAGTAAAGCCCTATATACGCTTTGAGGGCAGCGACGAGCAGTGCCCCCTTGGGGAGTTTTACATAAGCAGGCGCTACCGCAGAAGAAGGCGCTACACTATAACCTGCTATGACAGAATGTACAGGCTGGGGGAAACGTACAAAACAAAGCTTGTTTTTCCCCAGAAAATGCAGGCGGTGCTGGAGGATTTGTGCGAAAATCTCGGCATTGAGGCTGATTTTAAAAGCCGCTCATTTGTGTGCAGTCAGCCGCCCGTGGGCTGTACCTATCGGGATATGATAGGCTATATTGCGGGAGCAAACGGCGGCTGTGCAAAGTTTGACAGGTACGGGGTATTAACTCTGAAAAAGCACCAAAACTGCGGCGAAATAATAAAGCGGGACAACTACACAGACCTGCTTATTAAGGCGGAGGAGTTTACCGTAAAGCAGGTTGAGCTTGTGTGGGGGGACAAGGTGTATTCCGCAGGAGAGGGCACAAGCCTTTCCACCTATCGACAGGAAAACCCCTTTGCCTCGGAGCTTATGGCGCAGAGAATCTATGCCGATTACGCAGGCTTTTCCTATTACGGCGCAGAGGTGACAATGCAGGGACTGCCCTATCTTGAAGCAGGGGACAGCGTTTATCTGCAGAATGACTGGGATAACAGCCTTTTCAATATTATAATCAGCGAGATTGTTTATACCTACGACGGCACGCTTACAGCCCTTCTTTCCTCCTTTTCAAAGAATACCGTAAGCGAGCCTAAGCTTTCCGACGAGGGCGAGCTGCTTGAAAAGAAGCTTAAGCTTTACTGCCTCAGCGCAAGAAATGATGAGGAAAAGGTCGTTTATAGCGGCATTTCAGCCACTCTCCTTTCCCTTGATTTCAAGGCGATTTCCGAAACAAGCCTTGTTTTCGGGGGAGAAATTGTGGTTAAGCCAAAGGAGGACTGCCTGCTTACATTGCGGCTGTATTTCAACGACCGGGAGGTTTTTCCGAGAGCAATAACACAGCTTAAAGCCGACGAATATGCCACGGTGACGCTGCACAATTTCCTCGAAACAGTGGGCTACGGGGTAAACAGTCTTGCCCTTACGGCGGAAATTTCCTCAGGCAGCTGCCTTATGGAAAAGGAACAGGGAATTATCAGCGTATGGGGTCAGCTGCTTTCGGGCGAGGGACTTAAAAATCCAAACAGGACCTTTGCCTTTGAAATGCCTTATTTTGCGGTATCGAGAGATAAGCTTCGCATTGCCTTTGACGAGGAGCCAACAGAAATTCATGTTGACTTTATAAGGGAAAATATTTCGCAGGCTTTTGAACAGTGGGCTGTTTCAAGAGAGAAATTAGGCTTTGGTTTCGGCTGTGCCTTTGCGGATAATCCTTACGCAAGGGCGGTTTCGGGGGGCGTGGAAATTGTGTTCGGAAATCCCGTTGATTTTGGCGAAACGGACAAAACCGCCTTTGTTATCGGAATACCCAAAACCGGCGGCTTTGATTATTATTATCCGGAAAGCGCTTATCAGAGCGATTTGAACGTTGTTTTCCTCGCCTTTGAAAATATCAGCCTTGCCAGCGGAAATTGCAGCGTTTCCTACGATAACTCGGCAGGACAGCTTAAAAACAGCATCAGCGGCGAATTTGTACCTGCGTTTACCGCAGAATTTCAGATAAATGAACAGGAGGAACAGGAATGATTAAGGGAAAAACAAAAATACAGCTTTTTGACGGAAAAACAGGCGGCGAGGTTTACAGAGCGGAAGAGGAAAATATGGTGACAAACGCCATTGAAAGACTGCTCAATCCCCCTGTGGAATGGCTGTTTGCGGGAACGGATTTCAGGGAGCTTTACAAGAACGTTACCCCTATTTACAAAAAGGCTCTCGGGGGAATAATGCTGTGGAAAGACCCCTTGCCCGAAAGCGCAGAACAGATAATTCCTCCTGCGGAGGCGGTGGAAGTTGCTCACGCAGGAGGCGCTTACACAGGCAGCGACAGAATGAGAGGCTCATACAATTCCAACGAAAGCGGCAAAATTGAAAACGGCTATCGTCACGTCTGGGATTTCGGCACGGACAGAGGCAACTGCACTTTCAGCGCCGTTACCCTTACAAGCCTTGCAGGCGGCTCGGCAGGCTGGTCAGCCCACAGCGACCCTGCGCCCATTTATGACACGCCCCAACGCTTCTGCGAAACGTCAATTTTAACCCAGCACCCAACAGGACTTCAGCCTGTCACATGGTCGGATTATAACGCAAGGTTTTTAGGCTGTTTCAGAAAAAACATTTATACCTTTATCAAGTACGAATCAAACGGGCTTACAGTTACGGACATTGAAACCCAGAATCCCTCAAAAATAAGCCTTATGTCCGACCTTACTTCTGTTACGTCACAGAACAGATACACCGTGACAAGGCTTACGGGAATTTGCAGCAGCGTTATGTCAGCCTTTGTCACTGAGGATGGAAGAGTAATGTTCTTAAAAAGCAGCGGCGGAACTGCGACAGCTACCTTTATTGACCCCGTTACAAAGGAAATACTGGAAACAAAAGCCTTTACTAAAGAATATCTTGACGCTTACTCAACCGCATATTACAAGGGAAATTACTACCTTGCACGAAATTCGGGCGGAAATACCTGCATTATGTGCGTTGACGAGGACGGAAACGAGATCAACACGGGTATCACCAATCCCTCGGGCACCGCTTCGATACTGGGCGGCAGACTGCTTATCCCAAGCGGCGGCTCCATTATGGCAAGCTCGGACGGAATAAACTTTATTGCGCTTCAGAGCAACGCCAATTCCAGCTCGGGGGGCTTTGGCTACGACTATGAAAACAGACTGCCCTTTGTGCCTTTGTTCTACAACGGCTCTATGATGATACTGAAAAATTATCTCGCTACCATAAACAATCTGTCTGCACCTGTTGTAAAGACCGATCAGCAGACAATGAAAATCACCTACGAGATATACAACATTTAAGATCCGAAAGAGGCTTTGCTGCTTTTCCACCACGGCGTACAGCCTCCCGAAGAAAAAAAGAGGGCGAAACCGCCCTCTTTTTTTTATTTCTGCGCCTTGTGGAACACTTTTTTGCCTTTGCGGATAACCACAAAGTCCTTAATCTCAATCTGTGCGTTTGCGTCCTCGATTTTCACGTCGTCAACCGCAATGCCGCCGCCGCTTATAAGGTTTCTCGCCTCTCTCTTTGAGGGAGCAAGCTTTGTTGCGCAAAGCAGGTCAAGAATACCGATTCTGCCGTCGTTAAGCATTTCGGCGGGAATTGTTGTTGTGGGCATATTGTCGGAATGGCCTGCGCCGCCGCCGAAAATTTCAGCCGCAGCCGCCTTTGCCTTTTCAGCCTCCTCCTTGCCATGAACAAGCTCTGTAAGCTCATAAGCAAGAATTTCCTTGGCCTTGTTCAGCTGTGCGCCCTCCCAGCTTTCCATTTCGTTGATCTGCTCAAGAGGCAGGAAGGTAAGCATTTTTATGCACTTCATGACGTCGGCGTCCCCAACGTTTCTCCAGTACTGGTAGAACTCGAAAGGACTTGTCTTTTCGGGGTCAAGCCATACTGCGCCCTTTTCGGTTTTGCCCATTTTCTTGCCCTCGCTGTTCAGCAGGAGAGTAATGGTCATTGCGTGAGCGTCCTTGCCCAGCTTCTTTCTGATAAGCTCAGTGCCGCCCAGCATATTGGACCACTGGTCGTCGCCGCCGAACTGCATATTGCAGCCGTATTTCTGGTACAGCATATAGAAATCGTAGCTCTGCATTATCATGTAATTAAATTCAAGGAATGTGAGCCCACGCTCCATTCTCTGCTTGTAGCACTCTGCGGCAAGCATTTTGTTTACGCTGAAGCAAGCGCCCACTTCTCTGAGCAGCTCAACGTAGTTGAGATTCATAAGCCAGTCTGCATTGTTTACCATTATGGCTTTGCCGTCTGAGAAGTCGATAAAGCGGCTCATCTGCTTTTTGAAGCAGTCGCAGTTGTGCTGAATAATTTCGGGAGTGAGCATTTTTCTCATATCGTTTTTGCCGCTGGGGTCGCCTATCATTCCCGTGCCGCCGCCGATTAAGGCAATTGGCTTATTGCCTGCCTGCTGCAAGCGCTTCATAAGGCAAAGCGCCATAAAGTGTCCAACGTGAAGGGAATCTGCCGTAGGGTCAAAGCCGATATAGAATGTAGCCTTTCCCTGATTTATCATATCCCTGATTTCTTTTTCGTTTGTTACCTGAGCAATAAGTCCTCTGGCAACAAGCTCTTCGTAAAGTTCCATTTTCTTTCCTTTCCGAGCATTGTTCAAGCTGCTCAATGAATTGTAAGGCGGCAATAAAAAATCCCCTGCTTTCGCAGAGGACGAATTATCGTGGTACCACCTCGTGTTTATCTGCGGCATAATGGGCATAATGCGACAGACCTTTCCGCTGTAACGGGCTTACCCGTGTTTCCTTGCGCATAAGCTTTTTCGGAAACCGCTCCGGAGGGTATTTCATAGCTGTGCAAGTGCCTTTTTCCACCAAGCAAAGGCTCTCTGTGACTTTGCGGTCAGCTACTGCTGTTTCTCCGTCATTGCTTTGGATATGGCATTATTTTAGCACAAAAGCCGCCCCTTGTCAAGGATATAGTTGTATTTTCAGCGGTTTTGTGGTAAAATGATTTGGATATTATTATGAGAAAGCAGAAAGGAATTATACAAAATGTCTATTTTTGGTATATTTAAACAGATTGAAAAGGAACGCGCACCCCAAGGCCCTGTTGAATTTATAATAGTCGGTCTTGGCAATCCCGGTACAAAATACGAAAACACCCGTCACAACATGGGCTTTATGGCAATAGACACCCTTGCGGAAAAGGTTGGCGCCGATATAAAAAAGCTGCGCTTCAAGTCCCTTACGGCGGAGGCAACGGTGGGGGGCAAAAAGGTGCTGCTTATGAAGCCCACCACGTTTATGAACAACAGCGGCGAAGCAATAGTTGAAGCGCTGAATTTCTACAAGCTGACAACGGAAAAGCTGTTAGTGCTGTATGATGACATCAGCCTTGACGTTGGCAAAATGCGTATCAGGACAAAAGGCAGCGCAGGGGGTCACAACGGCATAAAAAGCATAATTTACCTTACGGGCAGCGACGTTTTCCCCCGTATAAAAATGGGCGTTGGACAGAAGCCAAACAAGGACTACGACCTTGCAGACTGGGTGCTGGGGCATTTCCCCAAGGAGCAGGGAGAGGCGCTGGAGCAGGTTTTCGCCAATGCGGCGGCATCGGCGGAGCTGATAGTGAACGGCAAAACCACGGAAGCGATGAACAAATATAACTGATGTGGCTGCTCTCTCCTAACAAACAAGTCAGCAATCACAAACAAAAAACAAGGAATAAAAAAGGGGCTATCCGCCCATTTTTTATTCCTTGCAGTAAGCGTCGTAGGCGTCGCATACCGCCTCCGACGGTCCTATCATTTTAACATGACCGTGATCCAGCCATAATGCCCTGCGGCAAACGCTTTTCACCTGTCCCACCGAATGGGAAACAAAGAAGATGGTAACGCCGTTTTCACGCATACGGCTCATTCTTTCCTCGCTTTTTTTGCGGAATTTAGCGTCGCCTACCGCCAGTACCTCGTCGGCAATAAGAATATCCGCACGGACAAGGGTGCTTATTGCAAAGGCAAGCTTTGAGCGCATACCCGACGAGAAATTGCGGACGGGAACGTCCACAAAGTCCTCAATCTCGGCGAAGTCGATTATTTCATCAAAATGCTTGCGCATATATTCCCTTGAATGACCGTGCATTGAGCCTACAAGATAAATGTTTTCCCTTGCGGAAAGGGAGTTGTCAAAGCCTGTTCCCATAGCGAACAAGGGCGCAATTGAGCCCTCTGTATAAAGCTTTCCCTTTGTGGGAGTCATAATGCCCGATACAAGCTTAAGGAGAGTGGTTTTTCCTGCTCCGTTAGTGCCCACGATGCCAATGGAATCTCCTTTTTTCAGGTCAAAGGTAACATCTCGCAGCGCCCAGAATTCGTCAAAAAACAGCTTGCCTCTTACCATATTTATAACGTATTCCTTAAACCGTTCCTCTTTTTCACGGCTCAGATTGAACATCATAGAAATATTTTCCGCTCTTACAGCATATTCGCTCATTTAAAAATCGCCTTTCGTTATGTTAAATGTAAAGCATAAATTTGTTTTCGTTTTCCTTAAAGGTGAAAATGCCCATAAGCAGCGTTATTACCGCATAGGCTGTTGTAATAAGAAGGGTTTTTTCGGGCGGCATCGTTCCCTCATATACAATGCATCTCATGAAGTAAATAAACTGATACGCAGGGTTGATGTCAAAAACAAACTGGTATTCAACCCCAAGAATGCTTGTGGGATAGAAAATTGCCGACACCCACATCCAAAGGGTTTGGAAAATTCCGTACAGGTGGTTAATGTCACGGAAAAATGTTCCGTATGTTGCAAGAATAAGGGAAAAGCCCATTGCAAACATAAACATCAGCACCATAAGCATGGGCAGCAGCAGCAAATATGGCGTAATGGGCGCTCCCGTAACCAGCATAACTATTAACAGAGCAATCATAGAGAAAAGCAGGTCGACAAGAGACTGCACCACCTTTGAAAAAACAAAGACATATTTCGGCATATACAGCTGTCTTATAAGGTCTGCGTTTCCGATGATGGCACTAAGACCCAGTCTTCCTGCGCCCGAAAGAAAACTAAATACGAGCTGTCCGCAAAGCAGATAAACGGGGTAATTTGCAATATTTCTCTTGAACAGAGCGGAAAATACGAAGGTCATAACCAGCATTGAAAGCAGAGGGTTAAGCACCGTCCAAAATACGCCCAGCACCGATTTATAATATTTTTTCTTTATATCCCTTTTTACAACTTCCTTTGTAAAGGAGAGATATTTAAAAATGCTTGTGTTTTCCTTATTTTTCACGTTTTCTCCTTAAATCTGTTTGTTTATTGCCTTTTTATTGTCGCCGCCAACCATGGCGTCAAAGCTGTGATTTCCAAGCACCGCCTTAAGATAACCGCAGTTGTTTTCCGCAGCGTGCTTAAAGGGAGCGTAAGCGTCGTTTCCGCTTATGTCAAGCATATAGGGGTATTTGCAGAAAAGCCTTGTGTAATCCTGAATGAACGCCTTTATGCCCTTATGTATCTCAAGGGTGACATTGTCGTTGCTGTCGTCCCTTTCGAAGAACATAAGCTCGTATCTGCCGTTGTTCAGCTTAAAGCCCTTGAACTGCGGTGTAGGCGAGCCTAACATCATTTCAAAAAAGATATTGTGTCCCGAGGCGGCGCTGTGAAAAGCGAAATTATCATAATTCTCACGCTGTGAAAAGCAGTAGGAGAACATTTCGCCGCTTTGCATAAAGCTTTCGCTCATAGAGCTTTCGTAGCAGCCCTTGCCGTTTGCTCCTGCAATTACGGCATAAATGGGGCAGGGTATTCTGTATTCCTCATTCACAAGATGATTCATCATGACAGCCCCGCTGCCTGCCCAGCCAACGTCCACCGCCAGCGCCTTTTTGCAGCCTGTGAGGATTTCCTCAAAGTACTGCTTTGCGGCAATGTGTTCCTCTTTGTATGCTTCAAGGATAATATGGCTGTTTGCGTAAAATTCCTCTGCAAGCTTTTCGCCGTTTTTGTCCGTAAGCTCGGCGTCAAGGGGCAATGCAGTCTTGTCAAGCAAAGCCGTAACTCCCGTATCCCGTATTGCCTTTTCAACGGTAATATGACAATTTTCCTTATGGGTGACAAAACGTCTTATGTAGTCGCTCTTGTAATAGCCAAAGCCCAGCTTTGCCGCCGCAAAGCGCGACCAGTAAACATACTCGGTTTTGCTGTCGGGAAACATTTTGTCATAGACCTGCTTTAAAATATCCCCGTCACGGGCAAGAAACAAAATCTTGTCAAAGCCTTGCTCCTCCGCAAGCTTATGAATATAGCGGCAGTAACCCAATACCATAATTCCTGCGCAGGAATAGCCGTATTCGTAAAGCATTGAGTATTTGCCTGTGCCGCAGTGGAAATGTGCGTCAACAACGCCGCTGTATGCGGAGCAAATCATAGCTGACATATCCGTAGGGCGGTAAAGCACTCCTGCATGATTTACGTTCATGTAATGCACTGAAGCAATGCCGTGCTTTTTGGGCGACTGCACATCAGCTTCCATATTGTCGCCGACATGAACAAGGCTTCTGCCCTTATAATCGGTTTTAACAAGCTCAAAAACCGAGCCGTCATGCTTGGACTTTTTAAGGCTGTTTGAAAGATAAAGCCTGTCATAGCCCGTAAAGCCGTTTTTTTCAAGTATTGCACGGATATGTTCGTCAAGCAGATACATATCCGATACAATTATAACGCATTTCCCCTTATTTTTCAATAGGTCAAAGACCCTTTTCATATAGGGATTTGCGTAGCATAAGTCAAGCTCTGTTTCAACCTCCGCCTTAATTCCCTTTTCGGCGGAAATTCCAAGATATTTTTCCGCTCTTGCGTATATATCGTTTATGTTGATTTCGGTTGAAAGCCCCTTTTTCTTGTTTTCAAGGCGGCAAAGGCGCTCTGTTTCCGTGCGCAGATTCACAAAATCAAGATAGCCTAACTTTTCCCCAACGATGTAAAACAAATCGGTGGGTCTTACAAAGGGCCGCAGAATAAGCGTATCGAATATATCAAAGGAAACAACGTCATATTTCATCAGCCCTTCCGCCATTTCCTCAGGGGAAAGGTTATTGTAAAGCGCCGACTCGGGTCCTTTGCAGTAGGGCTTATGCCGCAGATGTCCCTCAAAGCGTGTAAGCTTCTTATCACGGATAATGTAGTAGCAAAAGTTCATTTGGAGCAGCACAAGCCAGGTTTTGAACCTATTGCGGCTGTGATTTTTCTTCAGCAGGTCAACATAGGACTCGTAGTGATATTTTATTACCGCTTTTCGCCTGACCAGCAGGTTGTACATTGCTTCCTTTAAGAACATAGATCCCCCTGTTATATATCACGCCTTTTGTAGTGTCTGTCTTTTATTTTCGCCAGCAGCTTTTGGGGAATAAGCCCCACCGCAAGCGGCTTTGCAAGATAAATTATGCCCTTTGGATAAAGCTCAAGCTGCTTGAAACCCTCCGCCTTGACCTTTACCTGGTCGATTTTTTCACGGTAGGAGCGGCGGCGGATAGTTTTCCGGCTTTCCTGAAAGGCGTAAAGCCGCTCCCCAATGGTATATCCGCTGTAACCCAAGCTGTACATTTTCATAAAAAGGGCGTAATCCTCGCACCGTGCCGCCTTTTTTTCAAGGCTGTATAATCCCGCTTCAATAACCGCCTGCTTTTTCAGTGCGCAAGCCCCGTGCATAAAGGGAATTGCAAACAAAAAGTCCTCTTTAGCGGGCTTTTCGGGATAATCACGCTTTCCCCATACTCCGTTTTCGTCAAAAAGCAGAATGTTGCTTGAAATTATGGCGCAGTTTTTCTCACGGTAAGCCTTTACAATGGCGGAAAATCGTCCCGGCAGAGAATAATCGTCTGCGTCCTGTCTTATAAGCAGCTCGCCCTTGCTTTGTTCAATGCATTTGTTAAGGCAATAAGAAAGCCCGTGATTTTCCTTTTCTGAGTGATAAACAATGCGGCTGTCATTAAAGCTTTCAATGATTTTATCCACATATTTCCCCGACCCGTCGTTCCAAATCACAAACTCGAAGTCGGCATAATCCTGCTCCAGCACTGATTTTACCGACCGCCGAATCTCCTCCTCGGGGTTTTTGTAAATGCTCATTATTACCGAAACGGTTATTTTTTCATCAGCCATAAAATCTCCCAAAGCAGCGAATTGAGCCGATAAAAGCCGCCCTTATCCGACAGCGCCACTGAGCCATAGGGCCAGAAAACAGGTCTTGCCGCCGAATCCGCATGAATCAGCTTGCGGTACATTCTCACAGGCAGTATAAGGCTGTGCAGCCGCTTTCCGTCCAGCCTTTCCGCCATTGGAAAGGGTCTTTCCTCCGAAATATCGTCCGAGAAATACAGACTGCCGCAAAGCTGTGCAAAAGCCTTTGGAGGCTTGTACATCAGCTTGTACATTCTGTCCAAATCCTCTCGCTTATTGCTTTCGGCAAAGTCCATCGGGTTTTCGGCATAGGCGGTTACTCCATGCTGAATTGCCAGTATAAAGGGATTTCTGCCGTTAAGGTTTTCCTTTTTATCAAACACCGGGGCGATTTCCCCGTTTATCCGCTCATATCTCACAGTCATTCCGTGAGGAGCGGAGCATATCGCCTCAAACAGGTGATTGTTGAACTTTGCCGCTCCAAGCACCGACTTATTTTTGCAAAAGGCGTATGTAAAATAATTGCCGTCAAGGGGATTTTGCTTATTGTAAAGCCCGAAATAGTATCCCGTCAGCTTTTCCTCATAGCCCATACTGTGCAGCAGCTGACCAAGGGTATGCTGAACCGACCCTGTCCAGCCCGTATCCGCAATTGCAAATTTTTCGCTGAGATCAATATTGTTTTTCAGATATTCGGTGCAGAGAGGATAGCGCTCCCTGCCGATTTTGTCAAGGGCGCTGTTGTACGCCTTGCTGTTTTTCAGCCTTTCGGTAAGGCTGCCAAGCTCAGCCTTGCTTAGCAGAGCGTTTTCATCGGCGGTAAAGCCCATGTCGCCGTAAATTTCATCTCGCTGTTCCTTTGTCAGATACAACCGGTCAAGGAGTGATTTAGGCGTAACGCTGACGCCGCTCATAAGCAGCAGGCTGTACGCCTCTTCTCTTGGCATAACGCTTATTGCCGCCAATCGGAGAGAAACCCTTGAGCAGTACAGATACCGCAGATTCAGGGAATAGCCCTTTGCAGCCTTTATGCGCTCCGCAATTTTCTGCATTAGAAAGCCGTCCCTTGCAAGAAAATACAAGGTTTTTATCCCCTTTTCGGCGGCGCTTTTCAGTATGTAGTTCACAAAGCCGTACATTACGGGAGCGATTACCTCGGCGGTAATTTTCTCCGCAAGCTCTCTGTGCTCAAAGTGGGCTGTCTGCTCCGTTATTTGGAGCAGAATTTTTTCTTCAACAATATTCATCTCAATGTAAAATCAAGAGCAGCACTGTTTTAAACGGTACTGCTCTTGTCGTTTTTAATTATTGGTTATAAGTAGCTTGATTACTTTCTCTTGCGGGAAATAACTACTGCAACACCTGCGATAGCTGCAGGAACAACTGCAAGTGCAACGCCTGTTGCAACGTTCTTGTCATCAGCTGCTGTATCGTCGTCAGCTGTATCATCATCGTCTTCGTCAGCGTTTTCCTGTCTGTTCATCTCTTCGATAACTTCATCAGCAGGGCTTGCTAAAACGATGTCAGCAAGTACTTCTTCAGGAACAACTGCTAAAGCGTATGTTGAGAAGTGAGGTACTGTGAAGTTGATAAAGCCGTATGCATAGTATGCACGGTAGAATTCAATGGTGCCTACGCCGTCTGTGTAGATAACGCAGTTAACGTCTTCGTTGTCGCAGGGAACAGATACGCTGAAGTAATCGGTTGTTTCAACGCTGTCGCCGTTCTGGTCAACAAATGAGAAGTCATAAACAGCTTCAATCTGAAGATCGTCAGCTGTTAC
The DNA here is from genome assembly GCA_051882195.1 of Ruminiclostridium sp. Taxonomy (GTDB): domain Bacteria; phylum Bacillota; class Clostridia; order Oscillospirales; family Ruminococcaceae; genus Ruminiclostridium_E. The sequence goes on from JBJERI010000148.1 coordinate 30,042, forward strand.
TTCTGTGTCCAGTGTATCAATGTAATCAGAAAATACTTCGTTAATAAATTCAACCTCGGGAGCGTCCTTTTCAACTTCAACTGCTGAGAAGGTTACTTCTTCAACGCCTTCGGGAAGGTCGATTGTGTTTATGTCAAGAAGAACGCCGTCTTCTGTTGATAAAACAACAACGTCGCCTGTGCCGGGTGTTACAACTGCTGTTGATGTGTTGTCTGTGTAGTCGCTGCCGCCCATTTCAGCGAATGCTGTAACCGAAAGAGTAGCTGCTGCAACTGATGCTGCAATGATTGCTGCTAAAATACGTTTTTTCATTTTCAAAACCTCCAAATCGTTATGTATAAGCAATATCCGTATTGCTTACTACCCGTTTAAAAATGGGATTACGGACGTGTATGGAACAACTCCGTGAACTCCCGATACTCCCGACATAAGACCGAAAAGGTTATATGCCGTTGTGATAAGAATAACGGCTGTAAGCGCAAGCGCATAGTAAACGGAAGCCTTTTTTCTTATCGATTTTTCACTGATCTGTTTTTTACCCGAATCCTCGCCAGACTGTAAGCTTACTCCGTCCTTATTTTTTTTGCGCGAACGCTGAAGAATAAAATTGGGAAGAAAGCTTTTCAGCGCAACAAGCGCCTCGGGAATTGCCAGAACAATAAAAATATATGAATAGTATGAGAAACGCTCGAAAAGTGAGTGCTTCGTCATAACCACCATCCAGAACATTGCGAAATAACTCAGGCACACCAGATAGCCGAATTCAGGTGACACCGTGGTGAGATATTTCCTTGCGAAGAACAGCCCGGCGCATAGCATAAAGGGAACAACAACGTAAATTAAGGAAATGCCTGTTGTGATAAATCTGCTGTTTTCGTATTCGGTGTGAACCTGTGAAAGCAGAATATTCAGCACGCTGTCCGAGGTTATATAATAAAGTAAAAGGAGATAGCAATAAGTAAGTACAGTTCTTATTCCGCCCTTCATTTTTGCGAAGAAATAAGCGGGAAGCATTATCAGTGCGCTGAAATGGAAAAGGCTTGCGAAAAGAACCACCGCAAGAAATGGGATAAACTGTTTTTTCTTTATGAAATCCCAGGAGAAGCAGATAACCGAAATTGCAATAGCCTGTCTGACATAATTAAAGGAAATGTAGTACATAAACAGGTTCATATAAAGCAAAACCGAAACAAACGGCATTTTTGAATGCTTTATAATAAGGTAAGCGGGACCTGCAAGGGATAATAAAGCGGTAATTGCGAAGAAAACGGTTTTGTTTGAGGTAACTGCGCCGATAAGCTTTGTAAGCACTACGAAGCCCAGCTCCCAGTCCTTATATTCAAGGGTGGAAAAGCCTGCGCGCTTCATTAAAAAGAAGCCTTCGGAGTACATTGCAAAGTCGTTTCCCGTTTTGTCGCGGAAAGCAACTATAAACCATAGCTGCAAAAAAGCGATTCCAAGGAACACAAGCCGCATAATTCTGCGGTTTTTTTCATCTTTCGGAAGGCTACATATCAGCCCATACAATACTACTGAAATAATGTTTACTATATAAATGAGCATTTTTCACACAACCGTCTGATATATTTTGTTAAATCCTATAAAAATTCCTTTTTCACTTTTCATAAAAGTATTATATCACGCTTTCCTTAATTTTGCAATACTTAATTAGCGTAAAATTATCCAAATTTTTTAAGGCTTTAATAGAGTTTTTCCGTCAAATAATATAATTTCTATGTATAATTTTCAGGCGAACACAATATTTTGTGTGTCATTTTACATCAAATACAAAACCTTACTTTATGCAATATGACAATTGAGTGCAATGAATAGGATATAATTTGTCGATATATTGCTTTTAGGCTCAAATCGTGATATAATAAACGCAAAGCGTTTATTATATTTATCTCAATTGTCCTCGCAGATACGCAAATCGGAGATTTGCTCCCTGCGTATCGGACGATTATACCATAACCTTACGGTTATGGTATAATAAACGCAAAGCAGTTATTCCTCGCTGCCGCTGTGTTTTTTTCGGTATCTTATGTACATGAATATGAAAACAAGCAGCGCCGCAAGAAGTATTCCCGATTCAATCAGCACAATAAGCAGACTGTTTTCGGCGCTGTCCTCGCTGTTTACGGTGACGGAGCATTTCTTTTTCGGCAAACCGTTTACAGAAACGGAAATTTCCGCAGAGCCTGTTTTCTTTGCGATAATTGTTCCGTCCTGTTCAACTGCGGCAATAGACGGGTTTGAGCTTTCATAAGAAACGGAGTTTACAGCGGAGGCTTCGGGCTTATAGGAAAAGGTAAGCTGCTCTGTTTCACCCGGTTTCAGCTCCATGACTGTTTTATCAAGAGAAAATTCCAGTATATCGAACATTGACCGTATTTTGTCGTAATCGTCCTCGATATAAAGGACTCCGTCCTTTATTAAAAGGTACTTGTGAGCGGACTCGGTAATTTCCGTTTCCGCCGTATATGCGGAAACTCCGTCCTCGGCGGTGATTGTGTATTTTCCCTTTGCAAGTGCGCTGAAGCCAAAGCTGCCCGACGTATCCGCAATAGCGCTGTCCTTGCCGTTCAGCGTAAGCCTTATTCCCGCTCCCGGGTTTCCGTTCTGGGTATAGAGCGTTCCGTTAAGGTTAAGGTTGTATTCCACCACAACGGGAGCTGCCGTTACGGTGACAACGGCGGTTTTTGAAATGTTCATTCCGCTTATTGAGGCGGTTATGTTGGCAGTTCCGGGCTTCAGGGCGGTTATATTTCCGATTCCGTCAACGGAAGCAACATCGGGGTTGTCCGAAGCATAGACGATCGTTCCCGCTGTGCCCGAAGGAAGCACCGAGGCGGTAAGCTTGGCGGTTGTTCCCTCGGTAAGGGTGAATGAATCCTTGTCAAGAGCAATATCCGTAGGGTTCTGGGCAGGTCTGTCGGAAACAGTAACGTTTACCGTATCAAAAGCCCCTGTTGCGTCGTCGATTGCGGTAATAATGGCTGTTCCTGCTCCTGTTGCGGTAACAAAGCCGTTCTGGTCGGAACGTGCAACGTAAATATTGGTGCTGTAAATCCGAAGTGCAGAGTCGGCGGTGGGATTATTAAGCTGAACGGTCAGCTGATATGTATCCCCCGTATACATTATGAGATTTGCTATATTGATTGAAACAGAGGTGGGAGCAGCCTCCGTAGTGGTTATCTCGGGAGGGTCTGTTTCCTCGGGAGGGTCCGTTTCCTCGGGAATATCGGTTTCCTCCTCTTCCGGCTCATCATCGGGGATAAGCTCGGTGCTTTCGGTAGTTGTTTCGGTGGTTTCCTCCGTTGCGGCAGGCTCGGTTTCCTCCGGCTCTGCGTAAACAGGCAGGCAGAGAGCAAAGCACAATGCCGCTGCTGTTAATGCTGACAATACTTTTTTTATCATAAAAAATCCTTTCATGGAGGTGAATAAGCTTGGCGAAAATTCTGTACTGCGCTTCGGTTGCGTCCCATATCGAGAATTTCCATAAGCCCTACATTGCCGAATACAAGCGGCGGGGCTTTGAGGTGCACACCTGCACCTACGGAAAAGCGGACTGCGCCGACGTAGATAAAACCTTCGACCTGCCCTTTATTAAAAAGGTATATTCACCCAAAAATGTAATTACGATTTTAAAGCTTGCGAAAATAATCCGCAGTGAAAAATACGACTATATAATGACTCAAGCGTCCCTTGCAGGCATAATCGGACGTGCCGCCGCACTGCTTTCATTCAGAAAGCCCAAAATCATTCACACCTGCCACGGTTATTTGTTCAACGACGACGGCGGCAAAAAGGCAATGTTTATGATTCTCTGCGAAAAGCTGTTCAGAAAAAGAACGGACGTTCTTGCGGTAATGAACAAGGACGATATGGCAATTGCGGAGAAATACCGTCTTGGAAAATCAATCCGTTTCCTTGACGGAATGGGCGTGGATAATTCCATTTTTCCACCCATACCCAAAGAAGAAAGCCTTAAAACAAAGGTGGATATGGGAATTGAAAAGGACGAGTTTGTTTTCATAAACGTTGCGGAGTTTTCCGCCCGCAAAAACCAGCAGCTTATTATACACGCTTTTGCGAAAATGAAAAACAAGGCGACCCTAATTCTTGCAGGGGAGGGTGAAACGCTGCAAAGCTGTATGGAGCTTGCAAAGGCTCTCGGCGTGGACGAAAGAGTGATTTTCGTGCATCACAGCTGCAATATCAACGCCTTGCTGCGCTTGTCCGACTGCTTTGTTTCCTCCAGCAGATTTGAGGGGCTGCCCTTCTGCGTAATGGAGGCTCTTTACTGCGGACTGCCCGTTATTGCCTCCGATGTAAAGGGGCATAAAGACCTTATCGGCGAAAGCAACGGCTTGCTTTACCCCTCGGACAACGCCGACGCTCTTGCAGAAGCGATGGACAGCTTCCTTTCGGACAAGGCTCTCTGTACCGAAAAATCGGGAAAGGGTCTTGACGAAAAGTACCTTATCGGCAGCTGCCTTAAAAAGAACACGGAGCTTTTCGGCATTTGACCGCCTTTATATAATATCACTATAAAATAAATCTGTCAATAAGCGCACTTGACAAACCCATTTATAAGTGCTATTATAGCAGTATAAATTATCTTTGGAGAAGGTTATGAACACATTTTTTCATCATCACCATAGCTGACGCAATCTGTCCTTAGGGCATGATTGCTTTTTGTGGTTGTGCCGATGATGATTTACTCACGGTGCAGCCGTGAGTTTTTTTATGTAATTTTTTATTATGAAAGGATAAACAAATGAGAAAGCAGACTTTAAAGGGCACAGCCGACTATTTGCCAAAGGAAAACGCCGTAAGAAACAGCCTTATGTTAAAAATCAGAAGCACCTACGAAAGCTACGGCTTCAGCTCCATTGCAACACCAATGCTTGAAAGCATAGAAAACCTTGACAACAGCGACGGAGGGGAAAACCTGAAGCTTATTTTCCGCATTATGAAAAGGGGCGAAAAGCTGAAAAAGGCTCTTGAAGCAGGCTCCCCCGATTTAAGCGATATGGGGCTGAGATACGACCTTACTCTGCCCCTTGCAAGATTTTACGCCAACAACAGAAACGAGCTGCCCAATGTATGCAAGTTTATTCAGATGGGGGACGTTTTCCGTGCGGAGCAGCCACAGAATGGCCGTATGCGCCAGTTTACCCAGTGCGACATTGACATTATCGGCAACAAGTCCAACACCGCCGAAATCGAGCTTATCTGCGCCACCTGCAATGCTCTTGAAAATATCGGCATGAGCAATTTCACCGTAAACATCAACGACCGCCGCATTTTAAGCAGACTGCTTGCAAGCTGCGGCTTCAGCGAGGAAAGCTTCAACACCGTATGTATTTCCTTTGACAAGCTGGACAAGGTTGGCGCAGAGGGCGTTGTGGCAGAGCTTCGTGAAAAGGAGCTTGACAGCGCCGCTGTTGAAAAATTTGAGCAGTTCCTCAAAAACGGGGACTTTTCCCTTGAATATGTAACAAAGCTCTGCGGCGACTGCGAGGAATTTGCACAGGTAAAGACCATTATCGACAGCGTTGAGAGCATTTCCGACGGAAAATACAGCGTAAGGTTCAACCTCTCCCTTGTAAGAGGTCAGAGCTACTACACAGGCACTGTCTTTGAGGTTGTCTGCCCCGAATACGGCGGCGCAATCGCAGGGGGCGGAAGATATGACAATCTTATCGGCAAATTCACAGGGGAGGTTATTCCCGCCGTTGGCTTCTCAATCGGCTTTGAGCGCATTTTCGGTATTCTTATGAGCAAGGAAGCACCCATTGCGGAAACTGATAAGCTTGCAATTCTCTGCACCGAGGAGCAGTTTGCGGAGGGTATGAAAAAGGCAATCCCGCTCCGTAAGGAAATGAACGTTTCCGTTGTGCTTAAAACCTCAAAGGTTGGCAAGCAGTTTGGCGCATTGGAAGCACAGGGCTATACCTTTGCGGCGTTCTTTGACGATGTTGAGGACAGGGAAAAGTGGAAATCGCTGGGCAAATAAGTATTTTCATCTTAAATTCACCCGTTCCTCACCGAAAGCTGAAATTAAAGCGCTATAATAAAGCAAAATCAATCACCGAGAGGTATATATGAACATTCTGTTCCTGCTTAAACCGAAAGCGGAAATCGCTTATATTTTCGATCATTCCACCCTCCGTCAGGGGCTTGAAAAAATGAAATTCCACGGCTACACCGCATTGCCCGTTATTTCGGACAGCGGACTTTACGTGGGTACAGTCAGCGAGGGAGATTTTCTCTGGCACATTATAGAATCCGGCAAGGGCGCTATGCAGAAGCAGGAGGAATACACCGTAAGCGAAATTATCCGCAAAGGGTGGAATCCTGCCGTTAAGGTAACAGCCACAATGGACGAGCTGCTGCTGCGTGTAATGGACCAGAACTTTGTTCCCGTAACCGACGACAGAGGCACCTTTATCGGCATTATAACCCGACGGGATATAATAAAATATTTCTACGACAAGGATACTGCAAAGGGGTAATTATCCTTTCTTATCAAGGTTGCATTATCCGAAAAAATATGCTATAATTTTTCAGTCCTTGAAAAAGGGCTGAAATTTTTTTCAGAAAGGAATTTACAATGGAAAAACAGGTACTGGAAAACCCTGCAAAAAACCAGACAAGTCAGTTCAACTACTTGGTGATTATCGCCGCCCTTATGGTGACCTGCTATCTTACGGCAAACATTATGGCGGTAAAGCTCATCGACGTTTTTGGAATGACCTGGTTTGACGCAGGTACAATCACATTTCCCCTTGCTTATATGCTGGGAGATGTTTTAACGGAAATATGGGGGCTTAAGACGGCAAAAAAAGTCATTCTGCTGACCTTTGTCTGCAACATTATTCTTGTAGGCGCAACCTACATCGGCGTTTTTCTGCCCGCTCCCGAATATATGGCGGAGGTAAACGAAGCCTACGCCGCAATTTTCACCGTAACGCCCCGAATACTGGCGGCGTCCCTTATAGCCTTTGTCAGCGGTGAGTTTGCAAACGCCTGGATAATGGTGGTTGTAAAGAAATGGACAAAGGGCAAATTCCTGTTCATCAGAACAATTTTAAGCTCCGCAGTAGGCTACATTTTCGATACGGGCTTATTCGTAGTGCTTGCCTTTGCAGGCACTGCTCCCGCCATTGACCTTGTGACAATGATAATTGCACAGTATATCGCAAAGCTTGGCATTGAAGCAATTTTCGCAACGCCCCTTGCCTACGGCGCAGTTGCATTCCTTAAAAGAAAAGTGGGTGCGGTAAATGAGCAGTGACCTTGTAAGATATTCCCTTATAGATACCCACATGAAGCGTGAATTTCTGCTGCTTCAGGGCAAGGGCTGTATTTGGGGAAAATGCACCTTCTGCGATTACTACACCGATGTGAGCAGCGATCCCTTTGAAGTAAACAAGCCCGTTATTGACAGAATAACGGGGGTTTACGGGGTTGTTGACGTAATAAATTCCGGGTCGGTTTTTGAGCTTGACCAAAAGACAATGGCTTATCTCCGTGACAAGCTGAAAGAAAAGAGCGTACACACTCTTTGGTGTGAAAGCCATTGGCTTTACCGCAATCGTCTTGAGGAAATTCGCCGCTTTTTCGAGGGAATAACCGTGAAATTCCGCATAGGTGCGGAAACCTTTGACCCCGAAATGAGAAAGGCGTGGAAAAAGGGCATTGCCGAAAGGGTTACCGCTGAGGAAATGGGAAAATATTTTGACGGCGCCTGTCTGCTGGTTTGCGTAAAGGGACAGACAAAGGAGCAGATTATCCGTGACATAGAGCTTGCAAAGGCGAATTTTGAGTATTTCAACGTGAACGTTTTCGTGGAAAACTCAACGCTTCACAAAACGGATTTTCAGCTTGCAAAATGGTTTGCGGAGGAGATTGCGCCAACGCTGGAGCAATACGAGAATATAGAGGTTTTGTTAAATAACACCGACTTAGGGGTGGGGTAAAAAATTTTGGGGGCTGCTCGCCCCCTTTTGTTTTCCCCCTCGCCGTGGGGCGAAAGGGGGAAAACCCTTTTTCAAACCCCGTTTATGAAAAAAAGGGCTGACTGCCCCTTTGACCCTGTTTTGTGTTTATTGTTTTCGCAGGTTGGTTGAAAGGGGGGCTGCTCGCCCCCTCAGACTGTCGATAAACCCTGAAAACAGGGTTTATCTTAGTGAATATTGAATATTGAATAGTGAATAATTGAGGTGTGCCCTTCGGGCAGGGATTTAAAAAGTAAGCTATAATCACATTTTTCGGAATAATCAGCGAAGCTGATACCACAATTATTCATTCTTCGTTATTCATTTTTCAATATTCATTTCTTGTCGAAAAGACTTTTTCGACAAGCTGAGGGGGCTGCTCGCCCCCTTGATTTTGTTTTATTTAATTATAAGGTTGACGTAACCCCTCGCCCTTTTCTTTGCTTGCACAAAGAAAAGGGAAAAGAAATGCACCTGCTCATGCGCCGCAGGAGGCTTGTAAAACTCGCCTTTGGCGAGTTTTAAGGGGTGTTTATGGCTGTCGACTGTTGGTGTAGAAAGATTATGATTTTTTAGATTTCAGTCGGTGTGATACCCTGTTTCAAGTTGTTGGCGGAATGAGAAAAGAGGTTAATTTCACGGTTTAATTTTTATGTTGGTGCTTTAGCGCAAACAAAGATTTCGCCTTTATTATGTTAATCAGAAACAAGTGCTTGCTTTTCAAACAACACATAAATTTAAACCCACATATCCACAGCATAATAGCAGAGCAAAAAAAGCAAAAGCATTACCACTTACACCAACAACTTGAAAAAAGCCACAAGACGGACTGCCGTCCTCACAAGCATTATTCTTTTTAGAACAGTTACGCTAAGCACTACACCCAATTTGAGACTTGCGCCAGCAAGTCTCTCAAGCCCCTCGCGGCGCATGAGCGAGTGCGTTTCTTTCCCCCATTTCTTTGCGCAACCAAAGAAATGGGGCGAGGGGTTATCGCTCCCTTATAAATAAATACAAGGCAATCAAGGGGGCGAGTAGCCCCCTTATAACCAACTCACAAATCAAAATAACCACAAAAACGGGTTTGAAAAGGGGCGGCACCCCTTTCTCCCCTAAAAACAGGGGTCAGGGGTGCAGTCCAAAGGATACTGAAAGGGCGTTATCCACCTTGCTCATGGAGGTGTTGTCAAGCTCTCCCATACGCTCCTTGAGCCGTTTTTTGTCCAATGTACGAACCTGCTCCAGCAGTACAACCGAGTCCTTTGCAAGACCGCAGCTGCTTGCGTCAAGGGCAATGTGAGTGGGCAGCTTGGTTTTTTCACGCTGGCTTGTGATTGCCGCCGCAATTACCGTAGGGCTGTGGCGGTTGCCTATGTCGTTCTGCACAATGAGCACAGGTCTTACTCCGCCCTGCTCAGAGCCGATAACGGGGCTTAAATCCGCATAATATATTTCTCCGCGTTTGATTGTCATATCATACCGTTCCTTTCTGAAATTTCCTTGCATACATATTCTTAACTGTAAGTACAGATTTATTCAGATTAAAAAATTACCTGTGTTACATTTTATTATTTTTTGTTGACATTTGTTCCTAAAAATGTATAATATTTATTATGGTGTCGTAAATGCGAAAATGTGAAAGGAGTATTATATGAAGAAAAGAATCAAGTCGGTTATTGCCGTTCTTGCGGCGGCGGCAATGCTTGCGGGCTGCGGCGGAAATGCGGGTACGGCAACATCTGCCAATACCGAGGGCACAACGGCGGGAACAACGGCTGACGTTATTGCCGATACGTCGGTTACCGAGGACATACAGCAGGAAATTGATTATTCCGCCCTTTCCCAGGAGGAAATAAGACAGCTTATGGTTGAACGTTCCCTTATGACCGTAGGCAACACCGCCCGAATGGAAAAGGCGCTTGCAAAGGCTGAAAAGGGCGAGGAAATCACCGTTGCATACATAGGCGGCTCAATTACCGAAGGACTTACGGCAGGAGCCGAGCTGTGCTGGGCAAAGCTTACATATAACTGGCTCTGTGAGCAGTATCCCGATACAAAAATCAATTACGTCAATGCAGGAATGAGCGGCACTCCCTCTACACTGGGCAATATCCGCTCTGACAGGGACGTGCTTTCCCACGGCGAGCCGGATATAATTTTTATCGAGTTTGCGGTAAACGACGCAGGAGATACAAAGAGCAAACAGAACTACGAAAGCTTAGTCCGCAAAATGCTGAAGCTGGACAAGGAAACGGCGGTTGTGCTGCTGTTTACCGTTATCAAGTCGGGCTATACCTGCGAGGAGCATATGAGCAAGGTGGGCGAGTATTACGACCTGCCAATGATAAGTCTGAACAACGTGCTTGCCCCTGAATTTGAGGCGGGAAGAATGACCTGGGAGGATTACTCCGACGATGAATCCCACCCAAACGAATGGGGACATGAGCTTGTTGCGGAAATGGTTGAAAATTACTACAAAAAGGTAATGGACATAATGAAAAACGGCACAGGCGATAAGGAAACGGCTGAAATTCCCGCCGAAACCCTTAACGGCGCAGATTTCACCACAATGAAGCTGCTTGACCGCACAAACATTACCCCAAACAGCCTTGGCTCGTGGGCGGACAAGGAAACCCTTGCCCAGTTCCCCAACGGCTGGGAATTCGGCAAAAGCGGCGGCAACGAGCCTATCAGCTTCACCATAAACTGCAATACCCTTTACGTTATTTTCAGAGCACAGGACAGCGAACGACTGGGTACGATCGATGTTTACGTTGACGGCGAAAAGGTGATGGACGTCAAAGCCAATATGTCCACCGGTTGGAACAATCCCGAAACACAGTGGATTTTAGGCGGCGGCGAAACCAAGGAACACCTTGTTGAAATTAAAATGGCAGATGGCTATGAAGACAGCTTTTTCTGGCTTCTTGGCTTCGGATATTGCGATTAAAAAGGAGAGTATAACAATGTCAGAGAAAAAAGCATTGGATTCCGTTAAGGACGGAATGAAGGGCGGAGTTAAAAAGGGGCTCGGCGTAATCGGCGAGTTCAAGGAATTCATTTCACGAGGCAACGTACTTGATATGGCTGTCGGCGTTGTAATGGGTACTGCTTTCACCGCCATTGTAAACAGTCTTGTAAAGGACGTAATCATGCCTGCTGTGGGAATTATTACAGGCGGCATTGATTTCAGCGAAATGCAGGTAACTCTCGCAGAAGCGGTTATGGAGGGTGAAGAGGTTGTCAAGGAAGCGGTAAACCTCCGCTACGGCGCATTCATTCAGAGCATTATCAGCTTCCTGCTTATTGCGGCTGCGGTATTTATGCTGGTTAAGGTGGTAAATATGTTCCACCGCAAGAAGAAAGAGGAGCCAAAGCCCGAAGAGCCGCCAAAGCCCGATCCGCAGCTTGTACTCCTTGAGGAAATCAGAGATCAGCTGAAAAAGCAGAACGGCGAACCCGTTGAAGAAAAGAAAGAATAAAAAAAGGCAGCCCATCGGGCTGCCTTCAGTCCGTCGAAAAACGTGCCACTGGCACCTTTTTCGAGAATAATGTTGCAATAATTATTCACTTTTGGGGCGCTTTTTTTCTTGAAAAAAGCGCCCCAAACCCCTGCAAAAAATCGCTTTAAATTGGGAAATTTCGTCCTCTGCGGAGGACGACTTAGGGCTCTGCCCTAAGAACCCGCAAGCTTTTGAAAAAGCTTGAGCAAAACTTTATATATGACTTTTTCGACAAGCTGAAGGCAGCCCATCGGGCTGCCTTCATAATTATTACCTTATTTTTATTCTCACTATGTCGGGAAGAATTTCGTAAACGCTGTACTCAACGGAGTTGGTTGGTTCTGCAAAGTAGATATCCGCCGCCTCGGAGGAGATGCTTACAACGCCTGCCGCCGTTAAGGTGTAATAGCCGTTGTCATCGCTGAATACGGTGCTGTTTACCTTGCTGAACTGGATTGAGCCTGTGGTTTCCGCCTTTGCAAAGGCTTCTGTTTCCGCTGAGAAAATGAAGCTTTCGCTGTCGAAAATCAGCGCCGCCGTGTTGAAGGAATCGCTTCTTGCAAACTTTGCGCTGCCCTCGTGGCTCCAGATTTCTTCGTCCTCGTTGGTTTCGGTGTCAATGGAGTGAACATAGGTCACGCCTGATTTTGCATAAGCGTAGTACAGCACGCTGTCCATATATGCAAGAGGAGTTACGGGATGCTCGGACTCAACAGAAAGCTCAACGCAAAGTCCGTCGTCGCTCATCATTCCCGTGTAAACGCAGGATTTTGAGAGAGAATAGGTCTTAATAGTGATTTCTCCGCTTTCCTTGTCGTAGAACAATCCTCCAAGCTCGGCGTCGTTCGTCATGCCTGAAATATCAAGCTCTTCAAGAGTTTCCGCCTTACCGTCTGCTATAAAAAGCTTGTTGCGATTCTTTTCGCTGTCACAGCCGCTTATGAACAGCAGAGAATTACTGTCATCAGACCAGATAATTTTCGGATTATCGGTCAGCACCTTTGCCACGGAAACAATGTACTTGCCTTCTTCGCCGTCCTCAATGCGGTTAAGCTCAACCGATGTGTTTGTGATTGCAACGAAGCAGTTTTCGCTTACGAAGATTGCGTCGTTTATTCCGTTTACCTTGTATTCAAGAGTGGTAACGGTGGGCACTGTCATAGTTGTATCATTTTCGCCGATATTTGCAGAATCGCCGATCGTGACATTTTCAGCAGGGGGAGGAGTTGTTTCCTCGGAAGCGGTAGTCTGGGGAGTAATTTCCTCTGTACCGGTGATTTCAGACTTGATCTGATCGTTTATAGGAGTAAAGTTATCGTCATTTACGTTTTCCGAGCCAAGCTCAACAACGGAAACGGAGGATAGATCCTGAATTGCCTTGTAGTAGTTGCTGGGAGCGGTGATTTTAAGTCCGTTTATCTTTCCGTTATAGCCGTCAAAATTATCGGTAATCTTTCCCTCGTCGGTGTAAAGGATAGCAAAACAGATATCTCCCGTGTCCGAAATGCCCGAGAAGAGAATCAGCGCCTCGTTGTAGGTCATTGGGCTGTTGAAGGAAACGTACATATCAACGGTTTCGATTTCGGAATCGTTGTTTGCTGAATAAGAGGCAATGCGGTAATTCTGCTCCGCCTCCTCAAGACGCTGTGCGGCGCTTAATTCGTAGGTTTCGGGCTTAACCGAAATATCCTGCTGAGTGGTTGCGGACATAAAGGTGAATACGCCGATTGTTACGGTAATTGCCGCCGCAGCCGCCGCTGTTGAGATATAAACTGCGGGATTGCGGTAAAAGCTGCGCTTTGGCCGCTTTGCGTTCATCTTGATTTTTTCGCTGTCAAAGGTGTATTGCGAAAGCAATTCCTTGTAAAAATCGTTCTTATTCATTATGCCGCCTCCTTTCTCAATATATTATATGCCGCTTGTGATAATTTATAGGTTGAATTTCTTTTTCTGCCGTTCAATTGTGCGGTAAAGCTTGTTTTTCACGGTGGAAAGATTAACGCCAAGGGCGTTCGCAATTTCGTCAAGCTTCATATCGCATACAAAATGCAGATAAAAAATCTTGCCTGTCATTTCGTCGGTATTGGCAATATCCTCGAAAATCTGCCTTGCCATCATTTCATTGCAAAGCACGTCCTCAAGATTTTTCTGTGTAGCGGACATTTCCGCCTCCACAGCCACCATCTGCTCCTCGGTGAAATCCCCGAAGGACTGAGCCTTGCTGTGCTTTTTGATAACACCGAAATAGGATTTGCACTCAAATTTTGCAATATTTATAAGGAAAGCCTCCGGGCTGTCAATATCGGCATAGCCCTTTTTGCTTATTCGCTGATAAAATCTTGCGTAAATGTTCTGGAGAATATCCTCCGAATCAAGGATATTTCCGCATTTGCTGATTACAAAACGGGAAACGGCGCCTATTGTTTCGTCGTACACCCGATTGAAATAAGAGTCAAGCGCGTAATCGCCCACAGGCTCACCTCGCTTTCAACCTTACAATTTGTAGTAAGTAATTTTTTGAAAAAAGTTTCACAAAAATGAAAAAAATTTTATAATATCTTGACAGAGCGTAAAAACAAGCTCTGTTGTTACGCACAGGATAATTTGCTCCCTGAAATAAGCCGGTAAAGTTACATTTATTTATTATAATGCTAAAATTTTTATCTGTCAAGCGGAATATTTTCTGTCCGTCGGGACAATACTCTGTTCAGAAAAAGGGGGAATAAAAATGAAAATTCACACGCTTGACTTAGCAATGCTTATAGGAGCAGCCTGTGCGGTGCTGATTTCGGGTTTTACCGCCTTTTCAAAAAGCTGTGAAAAGGCGCAGGACGAATTTTTCCGACTGCACATTATGGCAAATTCGGACAGCGACGAGGATCAGACGCTTAAATATGATCTGCGGGATTATCTGTTAAACGACCTTGGAGTTATCTTTGAGGACAGCAAAAACGCAGAGGACGCCGCTCTTGCCGCAAAGCAGAACCTTGCCTACATAAACGAAAAGGCGCAGGCTTTTGTTTATGAAAAGGGCTATGATTATACGGTGAGCAGTCAGGTCTGCAATATGTATTTTACCACGAGAGTTTACGGCAATACCACCCTGCCCGCAGGAAATTACAACGCACTGCGGCTGACCATAGGCGAGGGGGAGGGGCATAACTGGTGGTGCGTGCTGTTTCCGCCGCTGTGCCTGCCTGCCGCCGAGAAAAACGAGCTTTTCAGCTGGGCGTACCGTCAGGGCTACGACGAGGAGGCAATACTGACCCTTGCCCAAAGCAGAGAGATCGAACAGAGCAATTGTGAAATAAAGTTTGCGGTTTATGAATTTTTTAAGGAGTTGTTCGGAGGGTAAGGGGTCACTCGCCGTGGGGCGAAAAGGGGTAAACCCCTTTTTAAACCCCGTTTTGTGTTATTTGTGATTTTTATGTTGATTTTAAGGGGGCTGCTCGCTCCCTTTTTTTCTCATTTTTGTGTTTGTTTGGATTTTTTACTTGGTTGAAAGGGGGCTGCTCGCCCCCTTGATAGTCTTGCATCAGATTATAGTAGAGCAATAACCCCTCGCCCATTTCTTTGATTGCCCAAAGAAATGGGGAAAGAAAT
>JBJERI010000149.1:0-10883 GCA_051882195.1 Ruminiclostridium sp.
CAAGGGCAGGTGACGCAGGCAAGGGCTTTGCGGTTGTTGCCGACGAGGTTAGAAACCTTGCTTCCAAGAGCGCAGACGCGGTAAAAACCACAACCACCCTTATTCAGAATACAGCCGCCGCCGTTGCAAAGGGCTCTCGCATTGCCAACGAAACAGCCGAATCCCTTGGGGCTGTAACGGAGAAATCACAGGGTGTAAACCGCCTTGTTACCGAAATTTCCGAGGCCTGCGATTTGCAGAGCAGCGAAATTTCCGAGATTAAGGAAAAGCTGGAGGCAATTGCAGGCGTTGCAAGAAAAAATGCGGCAACAGCACAGGAAAGCGCCGCTTCCAGCGAGGAATTAAGCAGTCAGGCTCGCATGCTGGAGGAGCTGCTTCAGAATTTCAGCAAGTAAAACAGGGTATATAAAGGAAAACCGTACCAACCAAGGCGTATTGCCTTATAGGTACGGTTTTTCTGATTGATTTAAGGGGATAAGTAAATTGCAAAAATTTCAGATAATATTATCTTTTATCTCTTGATTACTCGCAGAAAATGTAGTATAATAAAAAAGTATATTAAAACAAATGAAAAGGAAAATAATATGGCAAGGCGCAGAAAAAAGAAAAACACATTATCAGCCGCAATAGTGGTTCTTAACCTGCTTATTGTGGGTATAATCATTATAATGTGCGTTCTCATATACATTCATATGACAAAAGAAACGGACAACGGCAGGACAGAGCGGACAACCACAATTTCCTCCTCCTCGTCTGTGGGCACTACCGCTCCGACTCAGACTACCACCACAACCACCACAACCACCGTCAGCATGACCAAGGTTTCCACCACTCCGCCCGAAACGGTGGTAATAGAAACAGAGCCGGTGGCAACATTGCCCGATAATTCGGACAGTGGCGATACTACACTCCAGTCCCCTGTTGATACGGATTATTTTGCAGACGATTTGTTTATCGGCGACTCCATTTCAACAGGACTTACGGGCTATGGCTATCTGCCAACCTCAAACGTTTTCGCACAGATAGGACTTAACCCCGAAAGCGTTCTCACCAAAGAGGTTGACGGCTACACCGTTTCATCAAAGGTAGCCGAAAAGCAGCCAAAGCGCACCTACATAATGCTTGGCTCCAACGGAATCGGCTTCCTTGACGCCTCATATATGGTGGACAAAATGAAGGAGCTGTTGGCTGTTATCGAGGAGGCCTGCCCCACAACACAGATTGTCATAATCTCAATCACTCCCGTAACCGCCGCTCATGAGGCAAATTCACCCGAGAATATGACCAATATCAACGCATATAATGAAATGCTGAAGCAGCTTGCAAGCGACGGGGGCTACAAGTTTATCGACCTCTGCTCACAGTTCAAGGACGAAAGCGGCTATTTCTCCTCCGCTTATGCAGAGGCGGACGGACTGCATTTCTTAGGCTCAGCTTATGTTGCCATGCTCAATTATATAAAGAGCGAGCTTGGTTAATATACAAAGAAAGGAATATAAAAATGAAGAAAATAATCATACCTGCATTGCTTTCCGCAATCATGCTTTTAAGCGCCTGCGGAGGCGACGCAAGCACTACCACACAGGGAACAGATTCAGCCGTAGCCGAAGTAACAGCGGCTCCTGCCGACATTACGGCGGCGGTAATTGCAGAAGTGCCCGTAAGCTCGGGGGTTGCAAAGACGGTAAGCGACATTGCGGACTATTACGACGTTGACGCTTCAACCCTTGCCGACGCTTCCTTCTACATCTGCGGCTCGGGCGCTTATCCCGACGAGCTGGCAGTGCTCAAGTTCAACGACGCAGCAGGAGCAGAGGCAGGCAAAAAGGCTTTGCAGGCTCGTCTTGATTCGCAGATTGAGCTTTACACCACCTATACACCCGACGAAATGTATAAGCTGGAGGGCGCAAAGGTATTTGCAAGCGGAAACTACGCCGTTTACATTGCCCTCTCCGACAACGACAAGGCAAACGAAATCGTAAAAGGCTATCTCGGTTAATCACAAATTGCGAAAGGCGGTAATTATATGGCGGCGGAATGTCTGGTCATTGCGTTTATTGTTCTGGCAATATTCGTCTGTTTCCTTAAAACAAAACGAAGAAAATGGGCATATTCCACTCTGCCGTTGCTGGTATTGCCCCTTGCAAACGGCATTATGTCCTATTTCTTCAAAATCGTGCTTAAATCCGAAATAACCCTTTACTGCGCCTTTATCACGGTTATTGTGGCGTTAATAGTGGCTTGTATATGGATTGGCATTTGCAGTATGACAATGATAACGGGAAAACGAACACGGATACCCTATCTTGGAGTAATGATTCTGTTCAACCTGCTCCTTGCCATAATTCTTATTACTCACTATTACAATCTTGCAGCGCCCGCCGCTGTTTAATCAAAGAAAAATCCTCAATCACGTCTGTGACTGAGGATTTTGTTTTGTCATTGGTTTTCCGGCTTGCCGTCATCATCGGATTTTTCATCGATAAAATCGCCTGCGGCTGCAATATTTTCAAGCCAATCATCGGACAGCTCCGAATTATAGCGGTTTTCCGTTTCGGCAATCAGCTCGTCAAGCGATGATACCTGCTCAAAGCGCTGGCGTTCAAACAATTTTCTAAGCTTATTTTCCATTGTATTTCCCTCGATTCACAACATTGAATTTCGTATTGCTTTCATATATTTATACGAAGCAAAATCCGAAAGTGCCGAATTTTTTTATATCATCTTTCAAAAATAAGAACAGCGTGAGTGTTTACAAACTCTGACAGCTGGAATAAGGTCATTGTCACAGCTTCGACTTCACCGTTTACGTCAAAGATAAATACGGTTGCAGCTCCCGAGCCCTGTTTGCCTGAAAGTATATAAAAGCTGTCTGTATCAAGGTCGTAAATTTCACTACCTATGTTAAAGGATAAAAAAGAGTCGTCTGTTGTGGAGCAGGCGCCTGTTCCGCCTGTTATTGCCGACATCTGATTGTCGTCCAGCTCAAAGGGATTGCCGCCGTATTTAATCTGTGCTGCGCTGCCCTCTGAAAGTTCAGGCTTACCGCCGTACTTAATCTGTGTGGCACTGCTCTCTGAAAGTTCGGGCTTATTGCCGTACTTAATCTGAGCTGCGCTGCCCTCTGAAAGGTTTAAGCCGACACCCGTGCCGCCCGAAACTGCGCTCAGGCTGTCGTCCGAAACAGCGGCTCTGCTCATAGTCTCGTCAAGAGCGACCTTTCTCAAATCAAGCTTTGTTCCCTCAACGCCGTTTTCCTTTAAAAACTCGTCAATTCTGTGTTCTCTTGCAGAGGCAAGAAACCTTGCTTCAAGAGCCTTATCCGAAATAATGCTTCTGTAAAATTCTCTGATAGTTTTCATATTGTTTTCCTTTCTCCGAATTGTAAACCGTGTTACTCTGATTATAGCAGGCAAACCGTTACAGATGGTTTCGGCTTGCCGTTTTTCTTCAACTGTTTATACGATGAAAAATTCGAAAGTGCCGATTATTTTAAATATTTTTCTCTGATTTCTTCAACGGTTATTTCCTTATTCTGAAGCTTTACGATAAGCTCCTCGATTGCCGCCCTGTCAAGCTTATCCGAACGGAGCAGCTCTATTGTAAAAGCGGCAGTGTCAAATATTTCCTCAACAAGGCTCTGTCCTCCCGAAACCTTTTCAAGTTCTTCGGCGTTTACAGCTTTATTTTCGCTCATTTTTCTTTCCTCCTTTTTTATTTCATCTGTTTATACGATGAAATCAGAGAAAGTGCCGATTTTTTCAGTAATCCAGATATTTTTTCAGCTTTGCCAGCGCAGAATTGTGGGCAAGCCTTACTGTGGAATAGGCAAGCCCCATTTTTTCGGCAACCTGCTTAAGCGGTATTCCCGAATAGTAGTGGAAAACAACAATGTCACGTTCACGCTCGTTAAGCTTTTTAAGCGCCTTTGCAAGCTCCTCAAGCTGTTCTCTCGATTCAATTCCCGAAAATACCTCGGCGGTTTCCCCCTGACTTTCGCACATAAAGCGGACGTTTTCGTCCATTTCACAGGTGGGACGGCTGGTGCGGAAATAGTCGATAATCGTATTTCTTGTTATGGTAAAGACCCAGGTTGAAACAGACGCCTTTGTTTCGTCAAAATCCTTTAGCTTTGAGCAGATTTTCAGAAAAACCTCCGAGTGCAGATCCTCCGCAATGCTTTGGGAGGTTATTCTTGAACGGATATAACCCATTATTTTCTTGCTGTACTGCTCATAAATTTCATTTGCGTCCATAGGTTCTCCTTACTTGTCAAGGCGCTGACGTTCCACAAGCTCGGCAAAAAAGCCGTTATTGCCGATCAGCTGGTCGTAGGTGCCGTCCTCAATGATTCTGCCGCCGTCAAGGACAATAATTCTGTCGCAGTGACGTATTGTGGAAAGCCTGTGTGCAATGACAATTCGGGTACATTTAAGCCCGTCAAGGGATTCGGAGATTTTCTTCTGTGTAATGTTATCGAGCGCCGAGGTCGCCTCGTCAAGAATAAGTATTTTCGGCTTTGAGGCAACAGCTCTTGCAATCATAATGCGCTGCTTCTGTCCCCCCGAAATGCCGCCCGAGCCCTCGGAAATGTAGGTGTGCATTCCCATAGGCATATTGCGTATATCCTCGGCAATTCCCGCAAGCTCTGCCGCTTCCCACGCCTCGTCAAGGGTAAGTCCGGGACAGGAAATGGAGATATTGTCATATACCGAGCCTTGGAAAAGCTTGCCGTCCTGCATAACCGTGCCTATATTGCGGCGGAGGGATTTAAGGTCAAGAAAGTCAATGCTCCTGCGGTCATAGTATATTGAGCCCTTTTGCGGCTTTTCAAAGCCTAACAGCAGGCGCACAAGGGTTGATTTTCCGCAGCCCGTTTTGCCTACAATTGCCACATACTGCCCCGGATTTATTTTAAGGGAAAGGTCGCTTAACACAAAGGGCATATTGTCGTTGTAGCGGAAGGAAATATTGTTCAGCTCAACAGCCCCCGTAAGCTTCTGCACAATCTGCTTGTTCTCGGCAATTTCGGGTACTGCTTCAAGAATGGGCTTTACTATTTCAAGAACAGGCTTTATGGAGGCAATGTTCATTGCAATTCCCGCAACTGACATAAACGCTCCCGAAACCATTCCGTAGGCGGCGGTAAAGGCGTAATAATCCGCAACGGAAATACCGCTTTCTACCGCAAAATAATACATTACGAGTGTGCCTATAGAGGAAATCGCCATGCTTACAACGCTGCTTATATGCAGGAAAAGGGGAGCGCCGTAGGTGTGCTTGATTTCCTTGTTGTATGCCTCCGACCAGCGTGTAAAGGCTCGCTTTTCCGCTCCCGAAAGCTTGATTTTCTGTATGCCCGTAATGAGAGCGTAGGTCATACCGTTATTTTCGCCTGCCGCCTCCATTGCCGCCTTATCCTCCCGCATACGGAGAAGGGTGGTGGCGATTGTGCATAGAATGGTAAGGGCGGTAATGCACAGCGCAGGAATAACAAGCTCCGGGGTGTATTCAAAAATCTGCGTAATGTATATCAGGGAGAATACGGAGGTAATTCCCGTTACCATAAAGGACGAGGTTATTGTGCTGCAAAGGGAGTTTATGTACTGGGCACGCTCCGCAAGGTCGCCTGCGCTGTAATCCTTGAAAAATACGGCAGGCAGAGAAATAATGCGGGCCATTGCCGCCGCCTGCACGGAGGTGTTAAGCTGGGTGTTTATCCTGTTCATAACAAGGGAATTTATGCTGCCGATAAGCAGCTTGCTTATGCTTACGCAAATTGACAGCACCGCAACCGCAAGCAATACTCTTAAGCTGTTGCTTTCGATTACCTCGGAGAAAATCAAGTGGGTAATTTTCGGAGAAAGCATTCCCACAAGGGTGGAAATCAGCATTACCAGCAGATAGGTGATTATTGACGGTACGGGGATACACTCGATTATGTACCGTATAAGAGCGGGTATGCCGATTTTCTTAAGGGGAAAGGGCTTGTAAAAGCAAACTGCCTCCGCTTCAAGGAGCTGCTCTGTTTTCCTGTTCACCTTGATTTTCTTTTTGCCGTCGTGAAAGCTGTAGCCGTAAACCTTGTCGGGAATAAGAGCAACCACATTGCCCTCCTTTGTCCGACCAAGCATTGCTCCCACGGCGTTTTTATACCAGCCCTTTTCAAGAATTACCTCTCGGTGCATTATTCCGTAGGGGTGGCAGGCGTAATCCACCTTATCCTCAAAATCCTCTATGCTGTCGGGTATTTCCCTCGGCTTCTGATGATAATATTTCAGTATTTCGTCAATAGCGCCGTTGGTGATTGCGCTGTCCGAAAGTCCTGCGTTTGTCTTTTTGTGCGTAACGGTAGCGGCAAGCTGCTCCATAGCGCTCTGAAAGCTTTCATCGTCATTTTTGACGCGTTCTTTTATCTGCTCGTCAAACCAGCCCATTCTGCCGCCTCCTTATTCCGTAGTTACCAGTTCGGTATATTTTCCGCCCAGAGCCATAAGCTCCTCGTGAGTGCCCTGCTCTGTGACAACGCCCTTATCCATTACAAGAATCTGACTGCAGTCCCTTATGGTGGAAAGTCTGTGGGCAACGATTATGCAGGTAATTCCTCTTGCACAGATTGCCTGAACGACCTCGTGCTCCGTCTTTGCGTCAAGAGCGGAGGTGGCTTCGTCAAGTATTACAATGGTGGGGTCCTGAGCAAGCACTCGTGCTATTTCAAGGCGCTGGCGCTGTCCTCCCGACAAATCTCTGCCGCCCTCGGTAAGCTTGTAGTTATAGCCGCCGTCGCGCTGCATTATGTCGTCGTGAAGGTGAGCGTCCCTTGCGGCAAGAATTACCTCGTAGTCCTCAATGGAGCTGTCCCACATTCTGATGTTGTTGGCGATTGTGTCCTCAAAGACGATTATATCCTGGTCTACAACGGCAAGAGAGCCTGTGAAAACGCTTCTGTCAATGCTGCGGATAGGCTTTCCGTCAAACAGAATCTCGCCGCTGCGGGGCTGATAAAGTCCCGAAATAAGCTTTGCAATGGTGGATTTGCCGCAGCCCGAAGCGCCTACAATGGCAATTCCCTCGCCGGGGTGAATTTTAAGGTTAAAATCCTTGATTAGAGGCTCTGCAAGAGGCGAATAGCCGAAGGTAACGTTTTTCAGCTCGATTTCACCTGAAAGCTTTGCATAGGACTGATTTTCACGGTCAATGTTATTGTCGTTTTCATAGCATACATCGTCGGGGTACTGCATTACGTCCTCGATACGCTCCATTGAGGTACGCATTTCCTGAAGGCTCTGTCCCGCAGAAATAAAGGTGGAAACAGGAGCGGTAAAGGAAGCAAGGAAAGACCCGAAAGCGTTGATCATACCAATGGTAAAATCGCCCCTCATTGCAAACCATACGCTAAGCATAAGCACTGTTGAGGAGCAGAGAGTAGAAACGATTGAGGGTACAAGGCCTATGTACTGATTGAGCCTTGCAAACTTTGTCTGCTGGGCGATAACGCTTGCCTGATAGCCTGCCCACCGTCTGAAAAAGCCGTTTTCGGCGCCGCTTGCCTTTATGGTTTCAACCATTTCAATGCCCGATACGGTTGCGCCTGCAAGCTTGCCTGCATCTCTGCTTTGTACACGGGTAATGTTAATGCGCTTTTTGGAAATCAGCCTTGAAACAAACAGGTTTATCACAATGGACAAAAGTCCCACGCAGGTAAGCAGAATACTGTAGCGTATCATTACAACAAGGTAGAATATTGCCATAATGCCGTTAAGGGCAAGAGGCGCAAAGGTGCTTACAAGACCGCTTGCAACCCCTGCGTTGCTGTTTTGTCTGCCCTGAATGTCGCCTGCCATACGCTGTGAAAAGAATTTCATAGGCAGGTGGAGTATTTTCCATAAAAAGGTGGAATTTCCCACAACAGCAAGCTTGCCGTTAATTCGGTTAGAGCAGATAGCCTCAATTGCCTGCACGATAATCTGTATAACAGAAATGCCTGCAAAAGCGGATATAAAGGGCATAAACCAGTCGGGGTTAATTCCCGTAAGCAGTCGGTCGTAGTAAATTCGGGAAAGGCTTGCGGTAATAATTCCCATAAGGGAAGAAATAAGGGTGCAGATAATTACAAAGGCAATAGCCGCCCCTGCGCCGTGAAGCCTGTTTTTGACAAAGGTGACAACGCTTTTTGGTTTGCCCTCGGGAACAAAATTTTCGTTTGGCTCAATCATCAGGCAAATGCCCGTAAACGCCTTGTCAAATTCCTCCATTGTAACATTGACAATGCCTCTTGCGGGGTCGTTCAATACCGCCTTGCCGCCCTTGAAGCC
Source organism: Ruminiclostridium sp. (assembly GCA_051882195.1). Classification (GTDB taxonomy): domain Bacteria; phylum Bacillota; class Clostridia; order Oscillospirales; family Ruminococcaceae; genus Ruminiclostridium_E. The sequence continues at coordinate 8,316 of JBJERI010000149.1, forward strand.
GTCCAGCACCACAAAGTGGTTGAAATTCCAGTGGATAATGCAGGGGAATTTGCCGTACTTTTTCAGCTCGTCAGTTTCATAGCGGTAGCCCTTGGCAGTGAATCCGTAGCTTCTTGCGGCAACAAGCACGTTTTTTGCGTTAGAACCGTCTCTTGAAACGCCGCAGTCCTCTCTGACCTGTTCAAGGGGAACCCATTTATCGTAATACGCCATAACCATTGTAAGGCAGGCAGCGCCGCATTCCAGCGCTTCAAGCTGCATTATTACGGGCACCTTTGCAGCACCGCTTGTTACGGGCGATTTTATTTTCTTCTTTGCCATACAAAACCTCAATTAAATACAAAGTATAAGGGAGAAATGCTCTCAACGACTATTTTTCCGCCGTAAACTCCGTCGGGCAGACTTCCGTTAAGGGTAACCGTAAACACCCATTCTCCCGACTTTATTTCTCCTATGTGCATAGCGTATTCGGGAAAATCCTCGTCAACCGCCGTTGGCAAAGGTGAAATTTCGGCAATGCCGTATTCCGTTTCGTCAATGGCTACTGTCATATCCGACCTTACCTTTTCAATGTCGCTTTCCTTAACATAGCACACAAGCTTTCCGCTGTCGCTTTCCGCCGCCACCGTAAGAGCGGTTTCCAGCTTTCCGAAAATTCCCCACACGCATATTCCGATAAGCAGAAGGGCAATTGCTCCCAAAGCAAGCCATACTCCGGGGTTTGCGGCTCTTATGTAGTCTGTAAGCTGTTCCGGTGAGGAAATGCTGTCAATACTCTTTTTTCTGAAAATACCGTTATTCATAAAATCTCCTTTTAGGTCTGACGTATAAAAATTTTCGGGTTAAAAACAAAAACCGCCTTAAAGCTTTTGCATTAAGACGGTTGTAATTCTTATTTTACCGGGGCGTTGATCAGGCTGTGAAAAACTCCGCCGCCTTTTTGTGGGACAATCTGCACTTGAATAATATGGTATAATTATATCACGTCTAAACTAATTTGTCAATAGCGGACAGAATATGTTCGGGTGTTTCTTTGGGGGAATTTGGCGCTTCACGGATAGCGGGAATAATGAAAAAATCGCTCATAGCGGTACCTCAGGTTTACAAGCCTGCCGGCACTATGAGCGATTGCGGAGAAATAATCTCCATAATCATTATAGGTGATATGGCTGATTTTGTCAATATCTTCCGCAGAAAAACATTAACCTCTTATTCAAACTTAAACCAGTCAAAATCAAACTTACAGCCCGGCAGGAACACAAAGCTGATATCATTTCTGCCGCTGATTTTATCAAGGGCGAAGGTTCTTTCGGTGTAATCCTCTGCGTGTTCAAATTCAAGCAGCTGGGTCTGCTGCTGACCGCCGCCGCATGGGGTGTAGCGAAGCTGAATTGTGTTTTTGTCCTTGGGAGTTCTGCCGCAGACGGTAATTGAAGTTGCTCCATCGCCGAAGTCCATTTCCGTAAACTGGATAACAACATTGTTGCCGATATTCTCGATTCTGTCCCCAACAATGCTGTATTCATCGCCGTACAGTCCGTCGTTTTGAACAGGAGAAAGCTTTTCATAAGCCTTTTCCGTTTTCGCAAACTCAAAGCCACCGAAAATGCACTGTCTTTCAACCACGAACGCAACCGACTGCAAGCCCGAAATTCTCTCGGGAAGCACAAATTCCTCTGGGTCGAAGCCGTCCCACCTGTTGTTTGGCGCAAAGCTTACCTTATCTATGAGCCTGCCGCCCTTGTCGGGATTGCCAAGCCATATTTCCACAGGGAGGGGCTCGTTCCAGGAATTGCCGCAATGGAGAATAAGCCTGTTGCTGCCGAATTTGCCGAAATTAACGTTATCAAACCCAATAACCGTTCTTCCCTCAATGCCGCTTACTGCGCCCCGCTCCACTACCTTGAGATGAGTGTTTGTAAAGCCGTAAAGGGCTGCGGAAACAAGCTTGTAGGGCGTTGTAACAGCGTCACCAAGTCCCGTAATTTCAAAGGCAAGGTCGCTGATTATTTCGGGGTTTTCCTTTCCGTTTCTGCACATTGCGCGGAGAATAAACTCGCCGTCCCCCTTGGCTGTAACAGCAGCCCCCTTTTCATTTGGTATTGCCTCCGCAATTGGCGTTTCAATGCCGTTTGGCAGTACGCATTTCCAGATAATATCCGAATAGCCTGCATTTTCGGGGAGCAGCTTTGCAGTAACTTCCACGGATTTTGTGTTCTCATCAAGCTTTGCTGTTGGCGCTGTAAGTTCAATTTTCCGCACGGGAATTTCCTCAATTTCGGGCTGAATATAAACAGGATAACAAGGCGCAACGGAAACCCCCACTGGCTTTTCACAGGGCAGTGCCTTAAGCGTGACAACTGCCTTTTCAAGCCCCTTTGAGGTAATTTCAACCTCAATTTCTCCGCTTTCAAAGGTGGCTTCAATCATTGCAATAAGCTTTCCGCTGAATAAGCGGCGGGAATTGCCCTTGTAGGAATCGTAGTCGGTGCTGTCCCCGTTGTCAAGACCCACCAGTCTGCCTGCGCCCTTTACTGTAACCTCAACACGGTTTCTTGCGTTGGGCAC
>JBJERI010000150.1:0-10862 GCA_051882195.1 Ruminiclostridium sp.
AAAGCAGTATCGTTAAGAGCCTTGATACCCTCGGGAGTAACTGTTTCTGTGTAAAGAAGTCTTTCAACGATACGACCCTTTAAGAGGTGCTCGGAAACGATTTCGGGAATGTCCTCTACCTTAACCATTGAGTAGAAGCAGCCCTCGGGGTAGATAATCATAATCGGACCTAATGCACATAAGCCGAAGCAGCCTGTCTTAACAACGTTTACTTCGTTTTCCAGTCCGTTTTTCTTGATTTCCTCGTGGAGCTTTTCAATAATATTAGCGCTGCCGGAGGATGTACAGCCTGTACCACCGCAGACTAAAACTTGTGAACGATACATTGTTTATCCTCCTATTACTTTGCAAGATCTGAGTTGTTGATTGTATATTCAGCAACAACAATGCCGCGCATTAAGTGCTGTTCAACAACCTTCTTTGCCTTGTCGGCAGTCATCTTGATATATGTTGTCTTATCGCCGTCAGCGGTGATTACCTCAACGATTGGTTCGTACTGGCAAAGACCGATGCAGCCTGTCTGTGTTACGGAAACGTCCTTTATGCCGTGTTCCTGAACGAGGTCGGAGAGTGCGGTAAGAACAGGTCTTGCGCCTGCTGCAATGCCGCAGGTTGCCATGCCTACAACCACTCTTGTGCTGGCGTGGCTTTCGTTGCGGAGGTCAACCTGACCCTGCATTTTTGCCTTGATCGCCTGAAGCTCTGCTAAGCTCTTCATAAGTTTATTTCCTTTCAAAAAATATATTCTTTATTGACAGTTTCGGTGTTTTCCTTGAGAAAGTCACGGATATAAGCCACTACCTCGGGATTGTCCAGAGGAACATCTCCCAATATTTCACGCATTTCCGCAGTTGAAAGGGTAAAGGCCTCACCGTTTACCGAGTAGGTATAAATAAAATCAATGTCTGTGTTATAGACAACGAGAGATTCGATTGTCTGTGACATATTGCCAAGAGGCATTCTGTCGATGTTAGATACCACAAAATCGGCTCTCACCGAGGTGCCTTTTCCAAGCTCTGATTTTATTTCAAAGCTTCCGCCTGCCTGTTCCGCCGCCATTTTGAAAAATGAAACTCCAAGACCTACCTTGCGGGTAGTGCGGGTTGTGTAGAAAGGGTCGGTTACCTTTGCAACCTGCTCCTCGCTCATTCCGCAGCCGTTGTCCTTGATCACGATCTCCATTTTGTCGGCAGCCGTAGCAATATGTACCGATATTTCAATAAGGCTTGCTTTTGCTTTGATACTGTTCTGTGCAATATCCAGAACGTTAAGCGACAGCTCTGTCATCAGTCGTCGTACTTAGCGAGAATTTCTCTCAGTTCCTTTTCGTCGCCTGTAAGTCTGCCGTAAACGTCGTCGTTGATTGTCATTACAGGCGCAAGACCGCAGGCGCCAATGCAGCGGCAGTCCTGAAGTGAGAACTTACCGTCGGGTGTGATTTCGCCGCTCTTGATGCCGAGGATTTCCTGAAGCTTGTTGAAAACTTCGCCCGAACCCTTAACATAGCAGGCTGTACCAAGACAAACGGAAATTCTGTACTTGCCCTTTGGATTGAGGGAGAACTGTGAGTAGAATGTTGATACACCGTAAACCTTTTCCAGCGGAATGTTCATTTCAGAAGCGATCATAGACTGAACTTCAATAGGAAGATAGCCGTAGATTTCCTGAGCCTTCTGGAGTACAGGCATCAATGCACCCTTATCGTCTTTATGTTCAGCGATAACAGTCTTTAATGCTTTCTCCTGTTCGGCAGTACCTTCAAAAGGCACTGCGCATTTTTTCAAAGCCATGTTGTAGCCTCCTTAGAAAATTGTTAATATAATAACAAGAATATTATAGCATAATCACATACTAAAATCTACATTAAAATATCACAAATCGGAATGACGGATGTAAAATCTTCGACAATTTTTTTGGTAATAATGCAATAAAAAATAATTATTTATCGATAATATAAAAATTGTACCCCATTGACAAAAATATACTTAAATGGTATTATATATATGTTGAAAAACACAATGAAAACAGAAAGGTTATTTCAATTATGGAATGGTTTGACAAAGCGGTTGTTTATCATATTTATCCTCTCGGCTACTGCGGAGCGGAGAAAAACAACGATTTCAATGCAGCGCCCGTATCCCGTATTCTGAAGGTACTGGACGCAATCCCCCACATCAAAGAAACAGGCTTCAACACAATTTATTTCGGTCCTGTTTTTGAGTCGGTGGCTCATGGCTACGATACCTGCGACTATACAAAAATAGACCGCCGCTTAGGCACAAACGAGGACTTTGCAAGGGTTTGCAGAGCTCTTCACGAAAACGGAATAAAGGTAGTCCTGGACGGCGTTTTCAATCACGTCGGACGTGAATTCTGGGCGTTTAAGGACGTCCGTGAAAACAAATGGAACAGCAGATATAAGGACTGGTTCCATATAAGAGAGGGCAACTCCTGCTACAATGACGGCTTCTATTACGAGGGCTGGGAGGGTCATTACGAGCTTGTAAAGCTTAATTTGTACAACCCCGAGGTCAAGCAGTACATAAAGGATTGTATTACAGGCTGGAAGGAGCAGTTTGACATTGACGGACTGCGACTTGACGTTGCTTATTGTCTTGATTTGAATTTCCTTAAGGAGCTGCGCGGTCACTGCAAGTGGCTGAAAAAGGATTTCTGGCTTATGGGCGAAACTCTCCACGGCGATTACAACAAGTGGATGAATCCCGAAATGCTTGACAGCGTTACAAACTATGAGTGCTACAAGGGACTTTATTCCAGCTTCAACGACCTTAATATGTTTGAAATCGCACATTCCCTCCAAAGACAGTTCGGTCCCGAGCAGTGGTGTCTTTACACGGGCAAAAACCTTTACTGCTTCGCCGATAATCACGATGTAAGCCGAATTGCAACGATACTCAAAAACAAGGAGGAGCTGCCTGTTGTTTATACTCTGCTGTTCACAATGCCGGGTATTCCCGGGGTTTATTACGGCAGCGAATACGGAATCGAGGGGGATAAGAAAAACGGCGACGACTCACTCCGCCCCGAATTTGTTTTGCAGGAGGACAACGCTTTAACAAAGCATATAGCGAAGCTTGCGGGCTTCCACGGACAGTCTGAGGCTCTTTGCGCAGGCTCGTATAGGCAGCTTCAGCTTGTGAACAAGCAGTACGCCTTTGCAAGAGAATACAACGGACAGGATGTTGTCACAATGCTCAACGCCGACAGCGCTCCCTTTACCTTCAACGTAAATATGGGCGGCACTTACGAGGATATTTTAAGCGGCGAAACCTTTGATTTAGGCGGCGGTGTTCCCGTTCCTGCGTATGGCTCTCGGGTTTTCAGAAAGGTATAATATGGCTGTAAAAGCGGTTTTGTTCGATATGGACGGCACGGTTACGGACAGCGAGCCTGTGAATTATCTTGCTTGGTGCGCTGTGCTGAAAAAGCACGGCTTTGAGCAATGCGAGGATTTTTTGCAGCACTGCATCGGGCTTAACGTTCCCTCAATGCAGATACTTTTGAGGGAGCAGTATCACCTTGAATTTGACCTTGGGGCGGTTGTTCCCGAAACGCTGGACTGGGTTTACGCCTATTATGACGAGAAGGGAGTGCCGCTGAAAAAGGGCTTTCACGAGCTGAACAGTTACCTTGACCAAAAGTGCATAAAGAAAATTATCGCCACCTCCTCCGCTCACGATATGGCGGAGCATATCCTTGAAAAAGCGGGAATACTTGGGTGCTTTGACGGCATTGTGGGCGGAAACGACGTTGAACACGGCAAGCCCCATCCCGAGCCGTTTATACAGGCGGCTAAGCTTGCGGGAGAAAGGGCTGATGACTGCCTTGTAATTGAGGACAGCGCAAACGGTATTAAATCCGCTTTGGCGGCAGGAATAAAGGCGGTGTTTATCAAGGATTTGGTTGATATTCCGTCCGAGCTTAAGGCAAAAATCTACTGCGAGGCAGGCTCTCTTGATAAGGTTATTGACGTTATCGAACAGCTGAATAAATAAAATTATCCCCATAACTCCTTTGAGCTATGGGGATTTGTTATTGCATTATTTGTTTGGAGTAACCACGCTGATTGCGCTTTCAATGGTTTTTTCCAGCGCCTCTCTGCCGTACTTGTCAACCTCTGCCTTGTTCTTTTCTCCGTGGGTAAGACAGCCTGCGCCGCCGATACAGCCGCCGATACAAGCCATACCCTCGATGAAGTTGTTGGGAAGCACGCCCTTGCTTGCCTTAAGGAGAGCCATTTTGCAGGCTTCAATGCCGTCGCAGGAAATTGCGTTAAGCTGAAATTCGGTGTTGCCCTGTTCCTTTAAGGCTTCCGCAACTGCGTCTGCAAGACCGCCGCTTCTTGCGAAAATTCGTCCGAAATAGGAAGCGTTGTCCAGTATGTCTTCGCCAAGCTCCTCAACCTTGAAGTCACGGCTGTCGAACAATGCCTGCAATTCCTCAAAGGTCATTACGCTGTCAACGTAGGGCTTTACATTTTCACGCTGGAATTCAGCTTTTTTCGCCGTGCAGGGTCCGATAAATACAACCTTTGCGGTTGGGTCGGTTTCCTTTATGTACTTTGCAATTTCAGCCATAGGCGAGTAATTGTGGGAAATTTTGTCCTTAAGCATTGGGAACTGGGTTTCGATATATTTTACGAAAGCGGGACAGCAGGAGCTGGTTAAAAAGCCCTTTTCCGCAAGCTCCTTTGCTTCCTTGTATGCAACCATATCAGCGCCGAGAGCGGCTTCGATTACCGAGAAGAAACCAAGCTCCTTGATAGCGGAAATAACCTGTCCTAACTTTGCATAGCTGAACTGGCTTGCGATTGAGGGAGCAACAACGGCGTGAACCTTGTAATTTTTGCCGTTTTCGCTCTTTTTAAGCATATCTATAATATCCATAATATAGGACTTATCCACAATTGCGCCCCATGGACACTGATAAACGCAGGCACCGCAGGAAATGCACTTTGAATAGTCAATCTTCGCTTCGCCGCCCTCAGCCATTGAAATTGCCTTGATTTTGCAGGCGCTTTCGCATGGGCGCTTGCGGTTGATAATTGCAAAGTAGGGGCATACCTTAGCGCACTGACCGCATTCAACGCACTTTTCTTTGTCGATATGGGCTTTCTGATGCTCGTCAAAGTAAATTGCGCCCCGCTTGCAGACGTCCTCGCAGCGGTGTGCAAGACAGCCTCGGCAGGACTCGGTTACGGTGTAGCCCGACTTGGGACATTCGTCGCAGGCAATGTCGATTACCTCGATTGTGTTGGGGTAATCCTCGCCGCCGCCCATAGCAAGCTTGATACGCTCGCCTACGATTGCACGCTCCTTGTAAATACAGCAGCGCATTGTGGCTTCATTTCCCTTGATTATTACCTTGGCAATATCGTTGAAGTGGAAAATGGTTTTATCCTCGTATGCGCAGCGTGCAACCTCACGCAGGACCTTGTACTTCAGATACTGTACCTTAGTGTCAAACTTTCTCATAAATTCTCCTCAATTTCAATTAAAAATAGCTTACTTTAATCTGCTTGCCCATTTTCTTCAGACACTCCGAAAGCTCCTCTACAAGGCGCATTTTGATGCTGAAATTTATAGGCAGATTTGGATTCTGATGAGCGGGGTTTACCGCTCTTCCAACGTAGAAATTTATGTCTGTTGCTTCCTCAAAAAGAATACGGGAAATCTGGGACGCACCGTCCTGCTTTACCGACCATTCGTTGAAGCACTCATTGTCTGTAAGGTAGCTTTGTGCATAGGTAAGCACCTTGTTTATTGTGATTACGCCCTCCGTAACAAGTTCAACGCCGTCAATTTCGGCTGTGGGCGGAATTTCGGGGTCAAGGTATTTCAGGCTTGGAATTACCTCCTTGCCGAGAAATTCGGCGGCAAGAGTAGAGGTTGTACCGCCGCAGACAATGTGCTTGCCCTGCTTTGAGAAAAACAGGGACATCATCTTTGTTACGTCCTTGGGGTTTGCGGGAGGGCCTATCATAAGGTTTACCGACTGTCTGGGGCGTATTTTTATTGTACATACGGTGGTATCATCGCCCGGCTTATCGCCGTACAGCCTGTTGCATTCGTCAAGGAGAATGGTAGTCAGCGCCTTTGCGGTATATTCGGGATTATACATTGTTTCCATAAAGTCAATGATGTTGTCCCTCTGCCAGCCGTAATTAAGCGCCATTCCCACTCCTGCGTGAATACAGCCGTCGCTCATCATTATAAAGGTATCGCCCTCCTGAATTTTCAGCTTTGAGCGGTAAATTGTCTTGCCGTCAATTTCAAAGGAGGTTTCGGGATAAACCACGTTTTTTCCGTCACGGAGCATTATAACGTGTGGATTGTCATACTGGATAATTTCCGCCTCGTCGTTGTCGCTTATCATAACGATTGTGAAGGTGGAATAGGCAATTCCTCTCACCTGACATACGGGGAGAGTTGCTGCCATAGTGCTTACTGCGTCGTCGATCTCCATTTTCTGCGCCATCATTGTGGAGAGGATTTTTGACGTAAGGGTGGAAAGTATGCTTGCCTTTACGCCGCTTCCAAGACCGTCCGCAAGCACAACGATATGGGTATCGTCATCGCGCTCCGCAAGGTCGATATGGTCGCCGCAAAGCTGCTCACCGTAATGGTTAAGGCTGTGGTAGCCTATATCTGTATAAAGGTTGTTCATTCTTAACCTCCGTGTCAGCTTTCGAACTTAAGGGATTCTTTCAGCTTTGTAAGGGCAATTTTTGTTTCGGCTGTGGTTTCGCCAAGGAGTGACGCAATTTCCTGTACGGAGCGCATCTGCTTTTCGATTACCTTATCTGTAACTTCAATGGTCTGACGTGCGATTTTTTCTCTGTTTGAACGGTTGTTTTCCTCGTCCGTAACGTCACGCATAATAACCATAATGATGTGATAGCTCTTATCGTAAAGGAGAGTCTGTTCAACGTACTTGTTGTATTCCGCAAGGTAAATGCGCTTGTCGTGTACGTTTGTGCCGCTTTCCATAACTTCGAAGAAGGGCAGCGGGTCAAGAATACGCACAACCTGTTCTCCCAGCACGTCAGAAGCGCTTGGAATATTCATCAGCTTGCAGGCGCTGCCGTTGATTTGCTGTACTTCAAGGGATTCGTTAAGTACGATAATTGCATTGGGGGTATTTTTGATAATGTTGTCCGAGAAGTTTTCCGCCTTTTCCTTAAGGAACGGCAGACACATTGTAAGGTCAGCCTTGCCGTTGTAGATGGCAATTGCCTTTTCACGGCAGGTATTGTAGCCGCAGGTGCCGCAGTTAAGCTCGTCCGCAGGAGTCATCTTGCCCATTTTGCGGAGAATTTCCTCAATTGCCTTGCTGCCCGGCATTTGCTTATGTACGCCTAAGAAGCCGATTTTCTTTTCAAGTTTTTCCTTGTCGGGAGCGTTGTCGTTGAAATCCTTCCGCTTTGCGTAGCTGTTTACCGCAATGTAATCACGGACGTTCGCCTTGCGGTTTTTCTCCATTACAGGGCCGCCTATACAGGAGCCTGCGCAGGCAGACATTTCAATAAAGCACTTTGTGAGATTGCCCGAAACAACGTCGTGAATTGCGTTAATGCAGTTGTCAAGTCCGTCTATTGTAAGGTAAGCGTATTCGGGGTCATTGCAGTCCATTGAGCGCAGAATACCGCCCGATGTGGGGAAAAGTCTTGCTCTGCCGCCTGTTTCCGAGCTATCGTCCTCGTGGGTTATTTCAATATGCTCGTTTTCAAGCCAGTGGGATAATTCCTCAAAGGTAAGCACGGCGTCAACAAGTCCCTTGTACTGTTCAGCCTCGTGCTTTTTGGAAATGCAGGGGCCTATGAACACTACCTTTGCCTCGGGGTGAGCCGCCTTGATTTCTTTTGCGTGAGCCTGCATAGGCGACAAAACCTTTGCAAGATAGGGAAGTGCTTCGGGGAAATGCTTCTGAATCATAAGGTTTACACTGTGGCAGCAGGAGGAGATAATGACATTCTGCTCCTTGTTTGCAATCATCTGCTCATAGCGTTTTTTTACAATGTCAGCGCCCTCTGCGGTTTCGCTTGCGTCCGCAAAGCCAAGCCTTTTGAGAGCGGAGCGCATTGAAGTAATGGTTGCGCCCTCATAGTTTGCAACGAAAGAGGGAGCAATGCTGCAATAAACGGGAGCGCCCTCCTTGAGCAATGCCTTTACTGCGTCAACGTCCCAGCGCACTTCCTTTGCATTCTGTGGGCAGGCAACAAAGCACTGACCGCAGAGAATACACTCGTCGTTTACAATGTGCGCCTGATTGTCCGCAAAACGGATTGATTTTACGGGGCAGTGGCGGATACATTTATAACAGTTTTTGCAGTTGGATTTTTTCAGCTTAAGATAATTCTCCATAATTAACTCCTATCAGACTTTCTGCAAAATGTACTTGTTGAATATTTCGTCGAAATTGTTCTCGGTAATTCCCGTAACAATTTCATCGTCAAACTTTACCGAAACGCCCTCTGTTACTCCCTCGGAGCATTTTCCCAGACAGAAAGCGGCGTTTACCTTTACCTTATCCTCAAGGCTGTTGTCCTTGATTGCCTTGTTGATTTTCTCAACGATTTTGTACGAGCCACGAACATGGCAGGAGCTTCCGATACAAACAGAAATAGTCATTTTGGGAAATCCTTTCAGCTTTTTTGTCAGATTATATTTAATTTAATTATACTACACAGTTACCAAATAAGCAACACTGAAAAGTAATATATTTGTATATAATTTTTCACTGCTGCTTGTTTTTTGCAAAGAATAATATTTTTTAGGCTACCCGTAAAGGATAGCCTAAAAATATATGTGTAACTAAATTATTCGTACTCGCAAACGCTTGCCCATGCAGAGAGGAATTCCTTTTCTTCGGGCTTGCCTTTAACAAGCTGTGAAGCTGCAACGATAGGAAGCCACTGCTGAACATACTGCTTTGGAGTATCGCTCTTCTTGCAGAAGGTGTTGAGATACTTTTCAGCAATTTCGTCCTTGCCTGCAAGCTTGAAAAGAAGATAGCTTCTTGCAACATCACCGGAAGCGTTGCCCTGTGTAGCGTGAGCCCAGTCAATGATAAATACGGAGCCGTCAGCCTTGATAATAACGTTGCTGGGGTTGAAGTCGCCGTGGAGAACCTTTGTGTGCTTCTTCATACCGTCAAGTCTTGTGTGGAGCTCGTATCTTGTTGTTGCGTCAAGACCGCTCTTGGAAATCTTAGCGTGCATCTTGTCTGTGTGCTTGTTCAGCATAGGAGCTTTCTTGCTGTGAATGTCCATCTGAATGTCAACGAACATTTCAATGTATTCGTCAATCTTTTCGGGGTTCTTATCCATCATTTCAGCAAGAGTTGTACCCTCGATAAAGTCTGTTGAAATAGCCCACTTGCCGTCAACAACAGCAACCTCGCGAATCTTGTTTACGTTAAGTCCTGTTTCCTCGATTCTTGCTGTATTAAGAGCTTCGTTTAAAATATCAGCCTTTGAGAAGTCCTCTGCAAAAACCTTGATCGCCTTGTCGCCGTCACGGTAGATTGTCTTGTTTGGTCTTTTTGCGATAACAGTTTCAAGTTTCATAAGAATATCCTTTCATAATCAATATTGCAAATGCAGGTGAAATTCACCTGCACAGCATATTGTGTTAATTACTTGCCATAATAAGCCTTGAGGTACATATCCTTGATTTCGCTCATGAGCGGGTAACGTGGGTTAGCGCCTGTGCACTGGTCGTCGAATGCCTGCTCTGTCATTTCGTCAAGTCTGTCTAAGAAGTTCTGCTCGTCAATGCCGTATTCCTTGATTGTCTTCTTTACGCCGCAGGCGTCACGGAGCTCGTTGAGCTTCTTGATAAGGTTTTCAACCTTTTCATCGTCGTTCTTGCCGCCGATTCCGCAGGCTGCTGCGAACTGAGCGTACTTAGCCTTTGTCTTAGGATAAGCGTACTGAGAGAATGTACCCATCTTTGCAGGAACTTCAGCAGCGTTGAATCTGATAACGTGGTCAAGCATAAGTGAGTTAGCGATACCGTGTGGCAGGTGGTGGAATGCGCCCAGCTTGTGAGCCATTGAGTGGCATACGCCGAGGAATGCGTTTGCGAAAGCCATACCTGCCATTGTGGAAGCGTTAGCCATAGCTTCACGAGCCTCAATGTCTGTCTGACCGTTTTCCATACATCTTGGGAGGTACTTGAAGATAATCTTTGCAGCTTCTGTTGCAAGACCGTCTGTGTAAGGAGAAGCCATTACGGATACATAAGCTTCAAGAGCGTGGGACATAGCGTCGATACCGGAAGCGGCTGTCAGACCCTTTGGTGCGCTCATCATGTTGTCAGCGTCAACGATAGCCATATTAGGCAGCAGCTCATAGTCTGCAAGAGGATACTTAACGCCTGTTTTTTCATCTGTGATAACTGCGAAAGGAGTAACCTCGGAGCCTGTACCTGAAGATGTCGGGATAGCAACAAAGTAAGCCTTTTCGCCCATCTTGGGGAATGTGTAAATACGTTTTCTGATATCAACGAAACGCATTGCCATATCCATAAAGTCAACCTCGGGATGCTCGTACATTACCCACATAATCTTAGCTGCGTCCATTGCGGAGCCGCCGCCCAGTGCGATAATAACATCAGGCTGGAACATTGCCATCTGTGCTGCACCCTCCTTAGCGGAAGCAAGGGACGGGTCGGGAGCAACGTTGTAGAAGCAGGTATGTGTAATGCCCATCTGGTCTAACTTGTCTGTGATAGGCTTTGTATAGCCGTTCTGATAAAGGAAGGAGTCGGTTACGATAAACGCCTTCTTCTTGCCCATTACTGTGCCCAGCTCGTCAAGAGCAACAGGCATACAGCCCT
>JBJERI010000151.1:0-2282 GCA_051882195.1 Ruminiclostridium sp.
CAATATTCAATATTCATTAAGATAAACCCTGTTTTCAGGGTTTATCGACAGTCTGTACCGTCCGTGTGAAAACGGACGGCTTTTTTATGCTTTTTATCTTTTAAAATGTAACAAACCCAACCTTTTTCTGCACCTTCTGCAGCGTTCTTCTTGAAACCTTGTAAGCCTTTTCCGCTCCCTCTTTCATACACTGATTGAGGTAATCCTTATTGTTGATAAGGTCGGCAAAGGTTTTCTGCATTGGCGCTAACATATCCGCAACGGATTCGCCTACTGCCAGCTTGAAATCGCCGTAGCCCTTGCCTGCAAATTCCTTTTCGATTTCCTCAAAGGATTTGTCGGTAACGGCGCTGTAAATGGACATAAGGTTGTTTATTCCCGCTTTGCCCTCACGGTAGCAGATTTCTGCCTCGCTGTCTGTGACGGCACGCTTGAATTTTCTTATAATAGTGTCCTTGTCGTCCAAGATGCTTACGCTTGCGTTGGGGTTTTCGTCGGACTTGGACATTTTCTTATCAGGCTCTTGCAGCGACATTATCTTTGCGGAAACCTTGGGGATATAGCCATCGGGCATTGTGAATACGTTGCCGTAAATCTGATTGAAGCGCTGGGCAATGTTTCTTGTAAGCTCAAGGTGCTGCTTCTGGTCAATTCCCACGGGAACAAGATCCGCCTGATAAAGGAGAATGTCAGCCGCCATAAGCACGGGGTATGTGAAAAGACCTGCGTTGATGTTTTCGGGGTGCTTTGCGGATTTGTCCTTGAACTGTGTCATTCGTGAAAGCTCGCCGAACTGAGTGTAGCAGGAAAGAATCCACGAAAGCTCGGAGTGAGCGCAGTTGTGACCCTGCACAAAGCAAATTGACTTTTCGGGGTCGATTCCCATTGCGATAAGCAGAGCGTAGCTTTCCCTTATCTGCTTTCTCAGCTTTTCGGGGTCCTGTCTTACGGTGATAGAGTGCAGGTCGGCAATGCTGAATGCGCAGTCATACTCGTCCTGAAGCTTTACCCAGTTGGTAAGTGCGCCTAAGTAGTTGCCCAGATGAGGTGTATTTGTTGGCTGAATTGCGCTGAAAATGCGCTTTTTCTTTTCTGTGTTTTCCATTTTACTATCCTTTAAATTTATTTGTACATTGTCTTTGCAACGGCAGCAAGAATGTCAACGCCCTTTTCAATCTGCTCATCGGTCGGCGTTGAGAAGTTAAGACGGAATGAAAGGGAGGGCGCTTTTTCGTCAACGTTGAAGGCAATTCCGGGAACGACAGCAACCTTGTTTTCCACAGCCTTTTTGCAGAAATAATTCATATCTCCATCGGGTAATGTTCCCCATATAAACAGACCGCCCTCAGGTTCGGTAAACTTGATTGACTTGGGCATTTTGTACTTGAGATTGTTTAACATTAAGTCGCATTTCTTTCTGTAAATGGCACGAAGTCCCTCAAGGTGCTGCTCAAAATCAACGGTGGTAAGGAACCTGTGAGCCAGCATCTGCGCCCATATATTTGTATGTACCGTTGAAACCTGAAGTGTAACGATTGCCTTTGAAACGATTTCCTCGTCAGCAACCATATATCCTACACGCAGTCCGGGAGCAAGAGTCTTTGAGAAAGTGCCCATGTAGATTACATGACCCTTTGTGTCCATTGATTTGATTGTTGGAACATCCTCGCCCATAAAACGTAAATCGCCGTAGGGATTATCCTCTAAAATCAGTATATCATACTTGTAAGCAAGCTCAAGAACCTGCTTTCTGCGTTCAAGGGTCATTGTTCTGCCCGTTGGATTCTGGAAGTTGGGGATAAGGTACAGGAAAGCGACACGTCTGTTTTCCTTTAAGGTCTGTTCCAGCTTTTCAATGTCAATTCCCTCGTCGTCCGACGGAACGCCCAGCATCTTTGCGTTGTAGGAACGGAAGGAGTTAAGGGAGCCAATAAAGGACGGGTCCTCGCAGATAATGGCGTCCCCTTCGTTGCAGATACACTTTGCGGTCATTTCAATGCCCTGCTGTGCTCCTGCTGTGATAATAAGGTTGTCGTTGCCCTTGAAAATGCCTTTCTTTGCAAGGTCTGCCTTTAAATAATCACGGAGCGGAGTGTAGCCCTCTGAAATTGAGTACTGCAATGCGCCGATTGGATTTTCCGCAAAAATTTCATCGGAAAGCTTTCTTATTGTATCAACAGGAAAAGCCTCGGGAGCGGGATTGCCTGCGGCAAAGCTGATTACCTCAGGGTCTGCCGTAAATTTAAGTATTTCACGGATAGCCGACGGCTGAAGTCCCGAAA
>JBJERI010000152.1:0-10816 GCA_051882195.1 Ruminiclostridium sp.
CCGACGCCCGCCTCCTTGAGCTGCTGCTCGGTGAGCTGACGGTGCGTGGTGCCGCCCGGAGAGGAAACCTGTTTGATAAGCTGATCCACGGTCATTCCCGAGCCTGTAAGCATTTTTGCCGAGCCAACGAGAGTCTGCGCAAACAAGTTAAGCGCCGCCTTTTCGTCAATGCCGTTTTCCCCTGCGTACTCAATAAAGCCCTTTGCAAAAAGATAAATGAAAGCGGGAGAGCTGCCGTTTATTGCGATAACTTCTTTCATTTTATCTATGGGGATAACCTCAACAATTCCGCAGCTGCCAATAACGGACTTTGCAAAAGCAAATTCCTCATCTGTTGTTCTGCCGTCCGTTGACATTGCGCTTGCGCCAAGACCAAGCATCATGGGAGTATTTGGCATTACAAGAACCACCTTTGCGGTGGGAATTGTCCTTGTGCGGATAAATTCCTCGGAAATGCCTGCGCAGATTGAAATAAATACGGTTTCGGCGGTAACACTGTCCTTGATTTCATCAAGCACGTCCCCAAGCACCTGTGGCTTTACCGCAAGCAAAACATACTTGCAGTCCTCCACTATTTCCTTTTCGCTTTTTGCGGGAATAACGCCGTATTCCGCAAGAGCAGAAAGCTTTTCGCTGTCCTTGTCAAAGGCGTGTATTTCAACCTCTGCACCGCTTCCCTTGACGCCTTTCATAATGGCGCTGCCCATATTTCCTGCGCCTAAAACTCCCAGTTTGTTCATAGCTTAAATCCTTTCAGATTGTATTCAGCTTCTTGCGTGGTTTCTGTCATAAGACGGGAACATTTTCCTGTAAGCAAGCTTAACGGGAATAAGTATTGCAACCAGCATTGCAATGCCAACAGGCAAGGCAATGCCATTTGAAATAACTCTCGTCCATAAAACCGCAAAGAAGCCCTGACCGTCCTTGCCGAGGAAACCGTAGGAATAAAGGGCTATGGTATTAAGCAACAGGTTGCATATTACCACCACGATTCCCCTTGCAGCCGCAATTCTGAGGATCTGCTTAAGGGTCTTTTCGGGCTTTAAGGTGTAAAGCACAAGACCGTAAATCATTCCCTCTAGAGCCGTTATAAGGGTAAGCCACACAATAAAGCCGCCAACGGGATTGATTAAATAGCCTACCAGATCGCAGGCAAAGCCCGAGAGAAAGCCTACCGCAGGACCGAACAGCATTCCTATTACCGCCAAGGCAAGAAACGCAAAGTTGATTTTCAGAAATTCACCGATTCTGATTGAGCCGAACCCGTCCAGAACTACAAACAGCGCAATAAATACGCCTACAGTCGTAATGCACTTAACACTGCGTAATTCACGGATGGAGTCCTTGAAGCTTTGTAAAACAAAAGCCATATTTACCTCCTCTGTTACGCTAATACATAAGCAAGAAAGCAAGTATGGCTCGCTTATTCTATTTTATGCACAGCGAGATGCGAACACTGAACCGCAAGTCGCAAAGACTTTTCGTCCGCACGGCAACTCTCCGTCCGTGCAGCACTTAACGCTCAATGTCCTACTCTGTTGAAAAATGTATGCAAACGCACAATGTGCGTGTTTGCCATTAGAAGCTGATTTCGTCAGCAATCTTGTAAAGATCCTCAGGGAACGGCTTCTTCATTGATAAAGCTTCCTGAATATCGCAGTCGTAAATCTTGTCGTTTCTAAGACCTACAACCTTGTTGCCGATACCTCTTGAAAGAAGATCAACAGCATAGTAACCCATCTGGCTTGCAACAACTCTGTCACGAACCGTAGGAGAACCGCCTCTCTGAACGTGACCGAGAATTGTAGCTCTTGATTCAACGCCTGTCTGCTGTTCGATCTGCTTTGCGATTTCCTGTGAGTTGCCGATACCCTCGGAAACAACGATAATGAAGTGATGCTTGCCTGTTGACTGAGCCTTCTTTATCTTTGTTACAACGTCCTCAATTGTGTAAGGAACTTCCTTTGTGATGATGTATGTTGCGCCGCAGGCAATACCTGTGTTAAGAGCAATATAGCCTGCATTGCGTCCCATAACCTCAACAACAGAGCATCTGTCGTGGGACTGGGTTGTATCTCTAAGCTTGTCAACCAGCTCCATAGCTGTATTCATAGCTGTATCATAACCGATTGTGTAATCTGTCATGGCAATATCGTTGTCGATTGTTCCGGGCAGACCAACGCAGAGAATACCTCTTGCGGAAAGGTCGGCTGCACCTCTGAAAGAGCCGTCGCCGCCGATAACAACAATACCCTCGATACCCTGTTCGATACAGGTTTTCTTTGCCTTCTGAAGACCTTCCTCAAATCTGAATTCCTGACAGCGGGCTGTGTAAAGCATTGTACCGCCGTGCTGGATTGTGTCGGATACGCTTCTCATTGTAAGGGGCTTGATTTCGCCGTTGATAAGACCGTTGTAGCCTCTGTAAACGCCTACAACCTCCATACCCTTGCTGATACCTGCTCTTACAACTGCTCTGATGGCAGCATTCATTCCGGGAGCGTCGCCGCCGCTTGTTAATACGCCAATCTTCTTCATACTGAGTTCTCCTTATATCTTATATATATTTTATATAAATATTTTCAAAGTATATTGTACACCATTTTAAGCGCAAACGTCAATACCTTTTATCGCAAAAGGGACTTATTTTAATATAATATTACTTTTTCCACAAATTTTCGTAAGTTTTTCCATAAGTTCTTTTGTAATATTTACACCGTTTATTCCGCTTAATGATTTTACTTCCCTTGTATCGCTGTAACAAAGCCGTACTTTGTCTTTGCCGCCGAATTCCGATACAATTTCATATATTTGGGAAATAAGCCTTGTATCGTCCGACCGTACCTTTATATATACTCCGCTGTACTGCGGAATTTCAAGCCTTTCGGCTGGAAATGCGGAACGTGCAAGGATTTTTATTTCCTCCTCGTCCTTTGAGGAAATTGTTCCCGTAACCGCAAGCACCGTGTTATCGCTTAAAATACTTCTGCACTCGTCGAAAAGCTGGCTGAAAATTATCGCTTCGATTTCCCCGTACTGGTCTTCAAGGGTTACAAAGCACATATCCTTGCCGTTTTTTGTGCGAAGTACCTTTTTGCCTGTTATCATTCCGATAAGGGTTACAGTCTGGCCGTCACGGAAGCCGTACAGCTTTTCCTTTGCGCCGTTTACTATCTCCATAGTATTTTTGCAGCCGTTGAGCTTTATATACTTTGTATAATCGTCAACAGGGTGTCCCGAAACGTATAAGCCTATGCTCTCCTTTTCCATCTGCAAAAGCTGGCTTTTTCTGAATTCCGCCAAGTCGAGCATTTTGAAGTCATCGCCCGTTTCATTGCCGCTTTCCTCGCTGAAAAAGTCAAGCTGACCCTCAATATTGTTGCTTCGGCTAAGGGCAAGCTGTTCCATTATCTGCTCATATACGGAATACATCTGCCTGCGGTTATGACCCAGCGAATCCAATGCTCCCGATTTTATAAGAGCCTCCACCGCCCTTTTGTTTATTCCTCGCTGACTCATTCGGCGGCAAAAGTCATAAAGGCTCTGAAATCTGCCGTTTTGTCGCTCCTCGATAATGCTTTCAATTACGTTTCTGCCAAGATTTTTTATTGCAAGCAGTCCGTATCTCACGCCGCCCTCCACTACCGTAAAGCTTAGCATACTTGAATTTACGTCGGGCGCAAGCAGCTTTATTCCGTTGTTTTCAAGGTCGGTTATATACTCGATAAGCTTTCCCGTATTGTCAAGCACGCTTGTCATAAGAGCAATCATATACTCCTTATAGTAATGACAGCGCAGATAGGCGGTCTGATAGGCAAGATAAGCGTAAGCCGCCGCATGGGATTTATTGAAAGCGTATGTTGCAAAGGAAACCATTTCATTCCATATTTCTATGGCAATATCCTCGGGAATACCGTTTTTTATTGCGCCGCAGTTGGTTTCTGTGCCGTAAATGAAAGCCTCCCTTTCCTTTTCCATTTCCTCTTTCTTTTTCTTTGCCATTGCCCTGCGGACAGAATCCGCCCGTCCATAGGAATAGCCACCAAGCTGTCTGCAAATCTGCATTACCTGCTCCTGATATACAATACAGCCGTAGGTAACTTCAAGTATAGGCTTAAGCTGTGGCACTTTGTACTTCACCCGTGAGGGATTGTGACGGTTGGCAATGTAAGTCGGGATTGAGTTCATTGGTCCGGGACGGTAAAGGGAAATTGTGGCGATTAAGTCCTCAATTGAAGTTGGCTGAAGCCGTGAAAGCACGTTAGTCATTCCGCCGCTTTCAAACTGGAAAACCCCTGTTGTTCCGCCCTTTGAAAGCATTTCAAAAACCGCCTTGTCGTTTTCGTCTATCTTTGATAAATCGAAATCGGAATTGGTCTTTTTAACCGCCTTGCAGCAGTCGTCAATGACAGTCAGGTAACGCAGCCCTAAAAAGTCCATTTTAAGCAGACCCAGCCGTTCAAGGGTTCCCATCTGATACTGTGCAACAACACAGCCGTCGGTTTTCTGCAAAGGCACATATTCCATTACAGGCTCTCTTGTTATAACTACACCTGCGGCGTGCATTGAAGCGTGACGGGGCATTCCCTCAATTTTTACCGCCGTTCTGATAAGCTTGTCCACCTCGCTGTCTGTAGTCATCAGCTTAGCAAGCTCCTTTTGCTCCTGCAAAGATTCTTCGATAGTTGCCCCAAAAGGAATAAGCTTTGCAACGGTATCCACCTTTCCGTAAGGCAGACCCATTGCTCTGCCCGAATCACGGATTGCCTGCTTTGCCGCAAGAGTGCCGAAGGTGATTATCTGTGCAACGTGGTCTGAGCCGTATTTTTCCGCCACATAGTCTATTACCTCCTGACGTCTGATATAGCAGAAATCCACGTCAAAATCGGGCATACTTACTCTTTCGGGATTGAGGAAGCGCTCAAAAAGCAGATTAAAGCGCAAAGGCTCAATGCTGGTTATTCCCATTGCATAGGCGCAGATTGAGCCGACGCCCGACCCTCTTCCCGGCCCTACCGGTATATTTTTACTCCTTGCATAGCTGATAAAATCCGCTACTATAAGGTAATAATCCACAAAGCCCATTTTTGAAATAATATCAAGCTCGTATTTCGCTCTTGAAACTACTTCCTCGGGCAATGGCTCGCCGTAACGCTTTATAAGTCCCTCACGGACTGCCTTTCTGAAATAGCGCTCGTTGTCCTCGACGCCCTCAATGCGGTAATATGGCAGCTTTGTAACGCCGAATTCAAAGGTAACATTGCACCTTTCCGCAATTTTAACGGTGTTTTCAATAGCCTCTGACTTGAAAAGCGCCGCCATTTCGTCCCCGCTTTTAATGTAAAATTCCCTTGTGGAAAGTCCCATTCCGTTTTTATCGTTTACATTGGTATTGGTGGCAATGCACATTAAAACGTGCTGTACCTCGCTGTCCTCTTTTGTGAGATAATGAGCGTCGTTGGTAGCGCAGAGAGGTATTCCCGTTTCAGCGGAAAGGCGGTACAAAAGGGGCAGTATTTCCCTTTGCTCAGGGATTCCGTGGTCCTGCACCTCAATATAATAATTATCCGCCCCGAAAATATCACGGTATTTAAGCGCAGTTTCCTTTGCCCTGTCGTAAGCGCCGCTTAAAAGCAGACGTGGGATTTCTCCCGAAAGGCAGGCGGACATACAGATTAGCCCCTCGCTGTACTTTTTCAGTGTTTCAATATCACATCTTGGTTTATTGTAAAAGCCCGTCACAAAGGCGTCTGAAACCAGCTTTATAAGATTTTGGTAGCCCTTATTGTCCTTGCACAGCAGAATAAGGTGATAGGGGGACATATCCGCTTTTGTTGCCTTGTCAAAGCGTGTATTCTGCGCAACATACACCTCGCAGCCGATTATGGGCTTTATGCCCTGTTCAATGCACTCGTTGTAGAAGTCCACACAGCCGTACATTACGCCGTGGTCGGTTATAGCAACCGCCTTTTGTCCCAGCTCCTTTACACGAGAAATAAGCCCCTTGATTCGGCAGGCGCCGTCAAGAAGGCTGTACTCCGTATGAACGTGCAAATGAACAAAATCAGTCATAATTATTCCTTGTTTCTGAGGCTATCCGCTATTTTGCTTATTCTTTCAAGGCGGTGATTTACTCCGCTTCTGCTTATGGGAGGATTCAGCATTTCGCCTATTTCCCTAAGCGACATATCCCTGTTTTCAAGGCGCATTTCCGCAACCTGCCTTAAATCCTCGCTGAGAGAATTTAGTCCGCTCCGCTCTGCAATAAGCTCAATGTCCTCAACCTGCTTCTGCGCGGCGGCAACGGTTTTTCCTATATTGGCAGCCTCGCAGTTTACCGCACGGTTTACGTTGTTGCGGACGTCCTTGTAAATCTTAACATTCATTATTTCCATTGAATGTATCATTGCGCCTATGTAGGTAAGAAAGTCGGAAATGCGCTCACTTTCCTTTGCATAAAGAAAAGCCTGTCCTCCTCGGGAGGATTTTTTTATGGACATTCCCTGCTCGTTGATAAGGGAAAAAACTGCGTTGCATTTTTCCTCTGTTGATAAAGTAAGCTCAAGGTGATATTCCCTGTTAGGGTCGGAAATACTACCGCAGGCAAGAAAAACTCCTCGGAGAAACAAGCCCGTATCAACGTCGTTTCCGTCAACATACTCCTTGTTGACAGCAGGGCTTCTGAAATTAAACCTTTCCGAAAGGGCTTCACAGTGGGTAACGGTCAGCGCATACTGAACCGCATTGCGCTTGAAAGAGGACGTTACCTCATATTTTTCCCCCGAAAGCAGCTTTTTTACATATTCGATTACCGCTTGGTTTTCCGAATAAAGAACGGGAAGTTCACTGCCCCTCATTCCGTAAAGCACGCCGTACAGCAGTATATCCTGCTTTGAGCGGTCGGAAACCTCGATAAGCTCGTTTTTTACATCTGTTGCAAATGACATGGTTATTTTGTTATATCACGGTGCATAATGCGCACCTTGTATTCCTTATTATTCAAATGGGTAAACATATTTTCCGCAAAGGTAACGCTTCTGTGCTTGCCGCCTGTGCAGCCGAATGCAATTACAAGCTGGCTTTTGCCCTCGGATATGTATTCGGGAATAAGAAAGTCGATAAGGTCGAACAGCTTTGCTTCAAGGGTCTGCGCCTTTTCGTGGCTCATAACGAAGTCACGCACTTCCTTGTCAAGTCCCGTTTTCCGCTTTAAATCTGCTACATAAAAGGGATTTGGCAGACAGCGCACATCAAAAACAAGGTCGGCCTCATCAGGCACGCCGTACTTGAATCCGAAGGACATACAGCTTATTACCATACTGTCGCTGATATTTTCAAGGAACAGATTAAGCACCGTTTCCTTCATTTTTGCGGTGGAAAGCAGACTTGTGTCAATGTAATAATCGGCAACCTCTCTTATTGGCTGGAGAATGTCCGCTTCCGCCGAAATTGCGTTGTCAATATCCCCGTTGGCAATATCGTAAAGGGGGTGCTTACGGCGGGTTTCCTTGTAGCGCTTTTTTATAATTTCATGGTCTGCGTTTACAAAAAGCACCTTAACGTCAAAGCCCTGATTTTTCAGAGCGTCAATGTTTTCGTTAAGCTCAAGAAACAATGAACCGCCTCTTATATCCGTAACTATCGCAACCTTTTCAATAGACGGATTTTCCTCGCAAAGCTCCGCAAACTGGGGTATAAGCTGGGGCGGCATATTGTCTATTACGAAAAATCCTATATCCTCCAGAACCTTTGCGGCGCAGGATTTACCCGAGCCTGAAAGTCCCGTTACTATTACAAATTCCATGTTGTCCCTCTCCTGCGGGATAATTATTTCAATATCAGCACTTCACATTCAAGCATTACGCCTGTGTCTGCGAACACCTTTTTCTTTACAACATCAATAACTCCAAGCACATCCTCAAAGGTAGCGTTGCCCTTGTTGATAACAAAGCCGCTGTGCTTGATGCTGACCTCGGCGCCGCCGCAGGACGTACCCTTAAGTCCGCACACGTCGATGAGCCTTGCGGCAAAATCTCCCTCGGGTCGCTTGAAGGTGCTGCCTGCGCTGGGATATTCAAGGGGCTGTGCGGTTTTTCTCCTGTCCATAAGGTAGTTCATACGGTCGTTTATTTTGTCGTATTCGCCCTTGCTAAGCTTTATTTTCACGCTTACAATAGGCAGATTCTTTTCCGAAAAAATGCTGTGGCGATAGGATAAATCCATATCCTTAAGGGCAATTTCCTTTATATCCCCATTTTCGTCAATATACTCGGCTGACTCCACAATCTGGCTCATTTCGCCAAGATACGCTCCTGCGTTCATATAAAGAGCGCCGCCTGCCGAGCCGGGAATACCGTAGGCAAACTCAATTCCCGTAAGGCAATTGTCCCTTGCCGCAATGCAGACCTTGCACAAAGGCGCTCCCGCTTCACAGGTGATATGCTCGCCCTCAACGGTTATTTTTGAAAAAGCTGAGGAAATGAGGATAACCACGCCTCTCAGCCCCTCGCCGCTTACAAGGATATTGCTGCCCTTGCCTATTATATAATATGGTATATTTTCCTTTCGGCAGTATTTTACCGCCGCCGCAAAGCACTCCCTGCTGTTTACCTTTATCATACAGTCACAGGGGCCGCCTATTTTAAAGGACGTATATGGCGCTAAAGGCTCGTTTAAAGCTGTTTCAGCGCCGTAGCCTGCACATAAATCCGATATTTCCTGAAAATTCAAAACCTTTTCCCCCAATTACTTCAGGCGGAACAGGTAAGCCGCACCGATAATTCCTGCGTCGTTTCCAAGCTTTGCAATATCAAGCTTTGTTGACGCATTTCTATCAATGCAATAGCTGTCACGGGCAATAATTTCCTCCAGCGGCTTTGTAAGATTGTCGCCTTCCTTGCAGATACCGCCGCCAATGAGCAGAACCTCAGGCTGGAAGATATTAACCACGTTTACCAGTCCGCAGCCAAGATAGTTTATGTACTCATTTACAACTCCGATAGCCGTTTCGTCCTCAAGGCGCATACCATCAAAGGCTGTCTTGCCGTCAACATTGTTTATGTCGTTATCCACAACCGCCCACATACGGGAGTTCTTGTTCTTTTCCATTGCTTCCTTTGTTGCCTTGATAAGAGCGGTTGCAGAAGCATAAGCCTCAAAGCAGCCCTTTCTTCCGCAGGAGCACTGACGTCCGCCGTAATGAATTACGGAATGACCTATTTCAGCGCCGCAGAAATTGAAGCCCGTATAGATTTTGCCGTCAATGATAATTCCGCCGCCAACGCCTGTTCCCAGCGTAATTACAACCACGTTCTGATAGCCCTTGCCTGCGCCGTTGAGAAACTCGCCGTATGCCGCCGCATTTGCGTCGTTTTCAACAAAAATCTCCTTGCCGATTTTCTTTTTCAGCATTAAGCCAAGCTCCGTGTCCTTAAAACCAAGGTTGTTGGAATAAAGAACAACGCCCGAATTTCTGTTGGCAGCGCCGGGAGTGCCGATACCGATGCTGTTTACGTCGGAAATGCTTACCTTTGCGTCCTCGCAGGCAAGATTTACCGCTTCAACGATACTGTCCACAATAGCCTCTGCAGGACGGGGAAGATTTGTTTTTACGTTTGAACGTCCAACAATGTTGTACTGCTCGTCAACAACGCCTACCTTTATATTTGTTCCGCCTAAATCAATACCTATATTATACATTTTTATGTTCCGCCTTTATTTTTATTCATTATTATTCAAAAGGATTTCCCCTGTGGGAAGAAATATGTGCAAGGAAACGCTCCTCGCTTGCGTTTAAAACAAGCTCCTCGGGGAAGCCGATTTCCTTGAGAAAAGCTGCCGCCTGTCCGAAATTGCCGATTCTGTCCCAGAAATGGGCGTCGGAATTAACGCAGATTTTCGCTCCGACCTCGGCGCATACGGCAAGAATTTCCCTGTAACGCTCCTGCGCTCTTTTGCCTCTCAGCCTTGAAGCGTTAAGCTCTATTGCCTTGTCGTAAGCCTTTGCCGCCTCGCATACGGGCTTGAATTCATAATCATAGTCGGGGTCTTCCGAATGTCCGATACAGTCTATATAAGGATTTTCCAGTGCCTTTATATAGGAATTTGTGTGCTGTGCCTTAGTGCCCGGCATACAGCAGGGGTGATGATAGGAAGCCACTATCCAGTCAAGACAGCTGTAAATTTCCTTTTCGTAAATATCAATACTGCCCTCGTAGTTGATAATGTTTGCTTCCATTCCCCGAAGCATATTTACTCCGAAAAGCTGTCTTGGAATATTTCTCATGCTGTAAAAGCACCACAGATGAGGAGAATCGGGCATTTCAATGCCGTGCTCGGTGGTTGCGAGATACTTTATCCCCGCCTCGGAAGCCGCTTTTGCGTTTTCGGTAACGGTGCTGAATGCGTGGGTTGACGCAACGGTATGAGTATGCAGATCAGCGATTATTTTCATTTAACCCACTTCCTTATTATACATTGTCCATATTCTTTACGGTATCGTTGCTTTCCATATTCAGACCAAGGCTTTCAAGCAGCTCCTGCGCCGCATTGTAGCCCATTTTCTTCTGTCTGTTGTTCATTGCCGCAACCTCCATTATAACCGCAAGATTACGACCGGGCTTAACGGGAATTGTAAGGTAAGGCACTTTAACGTCAAGAATTGACATATAGTGGTTATCCATTCCCATACGGTCATAGACCTTTTCGGGGTTCCACTGTTCAAGCTCAACAACCATATCAATCTTTTCGCTTACCTTTACAGCGCCGATACCGAACAGCTGACGTGCATTGACAATGCCGATACCGCGAAGCTCAA
>JBJERI010000153.1:0-2277 GCA_051882195.1 Ruminiclostridium sp.
CTGCGAGGACAATTGAGATAAGAATAATAAACGCTTTGCGTTTATTATACCATAAAAATAAGGCAATGTCATCACCTAAACGGGTGAAAATGTTGATATAAAGGATACGGGTGACGGTTTTCACCCTTTTTATCCCTTGTCGGGTGGGCAGAAAGGGGCGATGATTCCTTTTCAAGCCCCGTTTTGTGTTTTATGTAATTTTTGACTTGGTTTTAAGGGGCGAGCAGACCCACACCAAAAAAGACTGCCGCACAATTGTACGGCAGCCATAGGCGTTATGTAACCAAATCAATAGTTTTCAGCGTGTACTTCAAAGTAAGCCTGCGGATGAGCGCAAACGGGGCAAACCTCGGGCGCCTTTTCACCCACAACGATATGACCGCAGTTGCGGCATTCCCAAACCTTGACCTCGCTCTTTGCGAAAACCTCCTGCATTTCAACATTGCTCAGCAGCTTGCGGTAGCGCTCCTCGTGAGCCTTTTCAATTGCGGCTACCATGCGGAATTTCTTTGCAAGCTCGGGGAAGCCTTCCTCTTCGGCTGTCTTTGCAAATCCCTCGTACATATCGGTCCATTCATAGTTTTCGCCGTCGGCAGCAGCTGCAAGGTTTTCAGCTGTATTGCCGATTCCGTTCAGCTCCTTGAACCACATTTTAGCGTGTTCCTTTTCATTGTCTGCTGTTTTGAGGAATAATGCGGAAATCTGCTCAAAGCCCTCTTTCTTTGCCTTTGAAGCAAAGTAGGTGTACTTGTTTCTTGCCTGAGATTCTCCTGCAAAAGCCTCCATAAGATTTTTTTCGGTCTGTGTTCCTGCGTATTTGTTTGCCATTTTATTATCCTCCTTGTCGGCATTGCCGAATTTTTATCACATTTATTATAGCACACAAAGAAAATTTTTGCAAACATATTTGTCTTATATTTCCGCAGTATTCTATATAAATTAACCCCATAGCGCCATAACAAAAAAATATTGTTATTTTTTTGATGTTGTGATATAATCAATGTAATCGTTTTAATAAGGAGCGCTTTATGTATCTGTTATTGCTTGCGGTAATTTATCTTGCCTTTATCAGTCTGGGGCTTCCCGATTCCCTTTTAGGCTCGGCGTGGCCTACTATTCACGCAGTATTTGACGTGCCAATTTCCTATATGGGCATTGTTTCAATGATAATTGCGGGAGGGACAATCATTTCAAGCCTTATGGCGGAGCGGCTTTTAAAAAGGTTTGAAACAAAGACAATAACCACCGCAAGCGTTTTGCTTACAGCGGCGGCATTGTTCGGATTTTCCACCGCCTCGGAATTCTGGCATATCTGCCTTTGGGGAATACCCTACGGCCTTGGAGCGGGGGCAATAGACGCTTCCCTGAACAATTACGTTGCTCTCCATTACAGCTCAAAGCACATGAGCTGGCTACATTGCTTTTGGGGCGTGGGAACAATAATCAGCCCTTACATTATGAGCTTTGCTCTGACCCATTCCTCTTGGAACGAAGGGTACAGAACAGTTTCGTACATACAATTCGGAATTGCTGCGATACTGCTGCTTACATTGCCCCTATGGAAAATCAACAAAGCCCCCGAAAAAACCGAGGAAAACAGGAAAACTCTCGGAGTAAAGGGTGCGCTTAAAATCAGAGGAGTGCCCTTTCTCCTTGTGGGCTTTATGGCGTACTGCGCCGCAGAATCAACCACAATGCTGTGGGCGAGCAGCTATCTTGAAAGCAATTACGGCTTGACAAAGGACAGGGCGGCGGCGTTCGGCTCCCTGTTCTTTATCGGCATTACCGCAGGCAGATTTCTGTCGGGATTCATTTCGGACAAGCTTGGAGATAACCGTATGATACGGCTTGGAACGGCATTGGCACTGATGGGGGTAATCTGTATCTGCATACCTGTTCAGCTTGTTTCGGTAATTGGCTTTGTGGTAATAGGTCTTGGCTGCGCTCCTGTTTATCCCTGCATTATTCACTCTACGCCACGGAATTTCGGGGCGGAAAATTCACAGGGCATTATCGGAATACAAATGGCAAGCGCCTACGTTGGCTCAACCTTTATGCCCCCTGTTTTCGGGCTTATTGCAAATTACGTTGACATAAGGCTTATGCCTGTTTATCTTGCCTTTTTCTTTGTATTGCTGCTGGTGATGCTGGGAAGAACGGAAAAGGCGTGCGGAAAAAATAGCAAGTGAAAATGAAACGGACTGCGTGAAACACACAGTCCGTCAGTCCGTCGAAAAACGTGCCACTGGCACCTTTTTCGAGAATAATGTAGCAATA
>JBJERI010000154.1:0-2248 GCA_051882195.1 Ruminiclostridium sp.
ATTTCTTTTCCCTTTTCTTTGTGCAAGCAAAGAAAAGGGCGAGGGGTTATCGCTCCACTATAACCACATAAAACATAATCAGGGGGCGAGTAGCCCCCTCTCAACCAAGTCAAAAATTACATAAAACACAAAACGGGGGCAAAGGGGGCGAGCAGCCCCCTTCCCACCAACTCATAAATCCAAACAAACACAAA
This sequence comes from Ruminiclostridium sp., assembly GCA_051882195.1. Taxonomy (GTDB): domain Bacteria; phylum Bacillota; class Clostridia; order Oscillospirales; family Ruminococcaceae; genus Ruminiclostridium_E. The sequence continues at coordinate 195 of JBJERI010000154.1, forward strand.
ACGGGGTTTGAAAAGGGCACTCCCTTTTCTCTTGTATTCTTCCCCTTTTTGTGTTATACTAAAAACAATCTCAATCCCACTTTGCGAAAGGAAAAACCATGGATATAAACTACGTTTTAAAGACCCTCTGCGAGGCAAACGGCGTTGCGGGGGAGGAAAAATCCGCTTCGGAAACAGCCTGTGAGCTGCTGAAAAATTATGCGGACAATGCGGAGGTTGACGTTTTCGGCAACGTAACCGCTTTTATAGGCGAAAAGGACAACGGCAAGGAAACTCTGCTGCTGACGGCGCACATTGACGAAATCGGGCTTGTGGTAAGCTACATTGACGACAAGGGTTTTATCAAGGTTGGAAAGTGCGGCGGAATCGATACCCGCCTGCTTGCGGCACAGAGCGTTACCGTATGGGGCAAAAAGCCTGTTAAGGGCGTAATTTCCACCTTGCCGCCCCACGTTAATCCCGATACAAAAAAAGCAATGAAGCTGGAAAATGCGGCGATAGATACGGGCTACACCAAAAAGCAGCTTGAAAAATTAGTTTCCCTTGGGGACAAAATAACCTTTGACAGCCAATTTGCGTCCCTTTTGCACGGCAGAGTAACGGGCAAGGCGCTGGACGACAGAAGCGGCGTTGCGGCTATTTTATACGCATTGGAGCTGTTAAAGGGTCATAAGCTTAAATACAACCTTGCAGTCCTTTTTGCGGTGCAGGAGGAGGTAAGCGGCAAGGGTGCAAAAATCGGCTCTTATACCGCACAGCCCGACCTTGCAATTGCGGTGGACGTAAGCTTCGGGGCAACTCCCGACGCAAAGCCCTGGAAATGCGGCAAAATGGGCGGCGGCGCTATGATAGGCATTGCGCCCAGTCTTTCAAAGGAAATCTCCAATGAACTTACTTCCATTGCCAAGGAAAAGAAAATCAAGCATCAGACCGAGGTAATGGGCAGCCGCACAGGCACAGACGCCGACGATATAGGCATTTCAAGGGGCGGCGTAAGGACAGGTCTTATTTCAATTCCCCAGAAATATATGCACACTCCCGTTGAGGTGGTGGAAACAGCGGACGTTGAGGTGGTAGGCAGACTTATTGCCGAATTTGCAAACGCCGAGGGAAAAATTGCTCCCCTTGCGGAAAACAGTAAAATAAAGCCTGCTCCCGACAAGAAAAAGTACAACGACAAGCTTATCAGCCGCATTGCCAAATTCTCATATATAAACGGTATCAGCGGCGACGAAAAGGCAATAAGGGACAAAATAATTTCCAAGCTGCCCGAAGACGTTACCTACCGTGTTGACAATATTGGCAATCTCATTGTGGAGAAAAAGGGAAGGAAAACGCCCAAAAACAAGCTTATGATTTGCGCTCACATGGACGAGGTGGGCTTTATAGTAACCTATATTACCGAAAGCGGCTATCTGCGATTTGAAACAGTTGGGGGCATTACTCCCGCCGTGATTTATGGCAGACAGGTAGTTTTCGCAAACGGCACTATGGGCGTTATTGCCGCTAAGCCTGTCCATCTGCTTGAAAAGGAGGAGGAAGAAAATCAGCCAAAGCCCGATTCCCTCTATATCGACATCGGCGCAGACAGCCGTGAGGAGGCTGAAAAGGTTGTTTCCGTAGGGGACGGCTGCTGCTTTGCAAGCGGATTTTTCACCTTCGGCGACGGCTTTGTCAAGGGCAGAGCGCTGGACGACAGGGTAGGCTGCGCAATTATGCTTGATATGCTGAAAAGTGAGCTGAAATACGATGCCACCTTTGTTTTCACCGTGCAGGAGGAAATAGGCACAAGGGGCGCTGCTGCGGCGGTTTACACCGTAAAGCCGGATATGGCAATTGTCCTTGAAACAACCACCGCCTGCGATATTGCGGACAGCGAGGGCGAAAAGCAGGTTTGTATCCTCGGAAACGGCGTTGTGGCTTCCTTTATGGACAGGGGCACAATTTATGACAAGGAGCTTTACAGGCTTGCCTTTGAAACTGCGGAGGAGCTGGGCGAAAAATGCCAGACCAAAACGGTGGTTGCGGGAGGAAACGACTCCGCCGCAATTCAT
>JBJERI010000155.1:0-10637 GCA_051882195.1 Ruminiclostridium sp.
GGCGGCGTTTATGTCGGTAATGGCTGAAACCTCTACCACAATGAGGGACGCTCCCGAGCACGAAAACGACGCAGTTTACGAGATGTCAATGATGCTGAGCCTGTTCAACAACATTTTCAGCCACGACGTAAGCACAAACAACCTTACCCCCTTCAAGAAATACATTGACGAACAGCTTGAAGACCCCGAAAGCGAGCTGTCACAGTACGCCTCAACCGTCCAGTACAGCTACAAGGTAAGTATGAAAAACTACGTCAAGGACGAAAACGGTGAATACCGCTCCACAAACCTTGGTGACGCATTTACCTCTCTCGGCTCAACCAACGCTTCAACCAGCGACAACAGCAAGACCTCCGCTGTCTACTCCATGATGTCAACGGGGCTTTCCAACGCCGATTTATGGGGAGAGCTTATTCCCGGTACAAACGGAGAGCTTGTTTCGGACGCAATCAAGGAGCAGTACGAGCTTGTTTACGGGCAGTGGCCAAAGAAAGCTAATGAAATAGTACTTATCCTCAATAAGAACAACGAAATCTCCGATATTGCCTTTTATTCCCTTGGACTTATCAGCAAGGACGAAATCAACAATATTTTCGCTGCTTCAATGAACGGCGAGGATTACGAGCGTGAAACTCAGAAGGTTTCCTACGAGGATATCTGCAATATCACCTTCAAAATGCTGCTGAACACCGATTTCTACACTGATTCGGACAACGACGGCGTGTGGGAATATATCGGGGACGATGAAACACAGCTTGATATGCGTATTAAAAACGGCTATGACATTAAAATCAGCGGCATTGTGAAAACCGACGCAGACCCAAGCAGTTCCCTTATGAATAGCACCTTCGGCTACACAAAGGCTCTTACGGAATACATTATCAACACCGTAAACGACAGCGAAATCGTCAAGGCGCAAAGGTCTGACGAAAACGCAAATATGAATGTAATTTCGGGACTGCCATTTGAAATCACAAGAGAAAACGAAAGCACCGACAGCGAAAAAGCAAAGGCTGTAAAGGAATATTTTGCAGGACTTACTACTGCGGAAAAGGCGGAGCTTTACAAGAAAATGGTTTCCGATCCAAGCGAGGATTACATAAATCAAACTCTTGAAGTCTATATGGCGGATTACAAAACCCGCTCGGATATTGAAGACCTTATCGCTTCCACCTACGGAATTGACCTTGAACAGGCGCAGAGCTACCTGTCCTCATACACCGACGAGGAGCTTACCGACCTTATGAAGGAGCAGTTCACAAACGTTATCAAATCACAGTATGCCTCTGCCGCAGAGGATACAATAAAGGCAGTTTCCACTGCGCCAAGCGAGGAGGAGCTTGCAGCTTTCGTTGCACAGATTACCTCTCAGCTTACCGACAATCAGACGAAAATAGGCTATGTTGCAAAAAGCTGGAACGAAACAACAGGCATGGATATAATGACTGTTATGGGCTATCTTGCAGGAGTTTCCCAAGCTGACCTTGACGGCTTTGTTTACAGTGTTGCCGCCGCAGACGCCGCTAAAATGTATTCACAGTTTGCAGGAGCAGACGAGGAAAAGATAAACGAAAAGCTTGCCGCCGCCTTTGACAGCACCTATGGAAGTGAAACGGACGAAAAGGTTCTTGTTGGCTACTACGAAAAATATATGCCCTCCCGTGTTTCGGACATAACCTGCGACGAGGTGCTTGAAAAGTTAGGCGTACTGAGCCTTGACTCTCCCTCCTCAATCAATATTTACGCCGATACCTTTGAAAACAAGGACAGCATTGCAGGCGTAATTGCGGACTACAACGAAACTGCAATCGAGGACGACAAAATAACCTACACCGACTATATCGCACTTCTTATGTCGGGAATTACCACAATCATCAACGCAATTTCCTTTGGTCTTATCGCCTTTGTTTCAATTTCCCTTGTTGTTTCATCAATTATGATCGGCATTATCACCTACATTTCCGTACTTGAACGTACAAAGGAAATCGGTATTCTCCGTGCAATAGGCGCATCGAAGAAGGACGTAAAGCGTGTGTTCAATGCGGAAACAATTATTGTAGGCTTTACCTCGGGAGCATTAGGCATAATTATTTCGCTGCTGCTGTGTATTCCAATAAACCTTATTGTTCACGCAGTAAGCGGCGTTACCGAAATCAACGCAACCCTTGTTCCTGCCGCCTGTGTAATCTTAGTGGCAATCAGTATGATTCTAACCCTTATCGCAGGACTTATTCCTGCTTCCGTAGCAGCAAAGAAAGACCCTGTTGAAGCGTTACGCTCCGAATAAAATAAAACAAAAGCTGTGCACTTTCAATTCCGAAAGGCACAGCTTTTATTTATGCAGTCAATCCTCATACAGACTTTTTCCAAGTGACCACTCATCAGCAATTTCGGGTCTGTCCCCTATTCCCACATAATAAGCGTCAAGGTCGGTAAAATCTACTATTATTTCATCTCCCGAGTTTACGGTGTACATTATGTCGTTGGAATAGCTTTCGCCGCAGTAATCCACAAATTCCTGACCTATCGTTTCTCCTGCGTAATAGAAATCGGGAGCGCCGAAGGAGTGGAGTATTTCGTGAGCGTAGCTTGCAGATTGCGATGTATATTCCTCGCCGAATCTAACGAAAATGTTGGTTAACTCAATGTACAGCGGATAGCTTTCGCTGTAGGATATAGTCCATGACCTTGCATCGCACTGTTCGGTGTTGAAATAAAAGAAGAAAATCATATTTTCACAGCGATACTTCTGAGTAAGTCCGGATATGTCAACATTCAATTCTACATAGTCGCTTTGAGTATAGTACATTGTGCCGTCAAAGCGCACCAGCGTTTCATCAAAATCCGCCGTGTAAAACAAGTCGGGGTTTTCCTTCCAGTCGCATACAAAGGACACGTCCGAGCCGTATCGTGCGGCATTTTCGGTAATCCAGTCAGCGGCGGTATTCATATAGAAAAGACATTCGTCCATTGTGTCCTTGTCCTCTTCCAAATCCCAGCTTGTAACATTGTCATTGGCAAATATAGAAACAATTACGGTTTTCCCCTCAAGCTTTCCCGCTGTGCCGTACTCGCCCATGTATTCGGGGTAGAAATAGTCCTCGTAATCATTATCGGGATAATCGTCATAATCACTTGCAGCCTCCGTTTCATTTTCGGAAACAGAGGTAATTTCCGCAGTGGTCTGCGTTGTTGTAACGGTTGTGGTTTGGGTGGAAGTGGCGGTTGTTCCGGCAGCAGTTTCCGCAGCGGAAGAGGTTGTTACCTCCGTTTTTGCTCCAGCCCCGTTAAAGGCGCAGGAGGTAAGCAATGCCACAGATAAAATTAAGGCTGTCAATGCCGTAATTACTTTTTTCATTTTCTCCCCCTCGGTTTTTGTTACTTAAAAGCTGTTAAGGCACAGTAAATCACTTATAAATTCTCGCCGTTGCTTTCGATTACCGTCTTGTACCAGTAAGCCGAATCCTTGGGAGTTCGCTTTTGCGTTTCGTAATCAACATAAACAAGACCGAAACGTTCGTCATAGCCCTTTGCCCACTCGAAATTGTCCATAAAGGACCAGGAGAAATAGCCTGCAACGTCAACGCCCTCGTCAGCCGCACGCTTTAAGCCCTTGATATAGCGGTGCATATAGTCAATGCGGTTGGGGTCGTGCACCTTGCCGTCAAGGGAAACCCAGTCATGAGCCGCCATGCCGCTTTCAGTGATAATATAAGGCAGCTTGTAGCGCTCATAAGCCTGCTTTGCACCCCAGTAAAGTGCGTCGGGATAAACCGCCCAGTCTATTGAGGTTCTCGGGTGTCCCACAGCAAGACTGCCCATTGTTGGGAATCCGTTTTCATCAGCCTTGATTATGTTTGCCTGATAGGTGTTTTCGCCGATAAAGTCAATTGAGCCTTTAAGTCCTGCCGCAATTTTTTCTGCGTTTTCGGGGAGAATATCTGCGCAGGTGTCAACAACTCCCTTTGGCAGCCTTCCGAAAACCATTGGGTCAAGCCAGAATGCGTCTGTAAAAACAAAGTTGTTTCTGTCTGCGTTGCCGTAGCACATCATTGCCGCCTTTATGTCCGCTTCCGATTCAGTTTGGGGAACAAAGGGGCAGGTTGCCATTGCAATACCGATTTTGGCAGGCTGAACGGCATATTTTCTGATAGCCTCCACAGCCTTTCCGTGAGCGTTAAGCACGTTTATTCCCATTTGCAGCAAGTCGCGGTTTCCAAGCTTATAGCCGGGAGCGTGAGAGCCCTCAAGATAGCCGCAGCCGATAAACACCTGAGGTTCGTTCAAGGTAATGAAGTTCTTAACTCGGTCGGAATAATTCTTTACAAGTACTTTCGCATAAGCCCCGAACCAATCCGCAATTTCGGGATTGAGCCAGCCGCCCTTTTTATGCAGCTCGTAGGGCAGATCCCAGTGATACATTGTCATATAAGGCTCAATGCCGTATTCCAGCAGTTTGTCGATAAGGTGATTGTAAAAATCAATGCCCTTTTGATTTACCTCCCCCGTGCCATTGGGAAAAATTCTCGGCCAGCTTACCGAAAAGCGGTAAGCCTTTAACCCAAGCCGACTCATGAGCCTTACGTCCTCGTCAACACGGTGGTAATGGTCGCAGGCAATGTCCCCTGTGTGACCCTCCTTGACCTTTCCCTCTTCCTTGCAGAAAGTGTCCCATATACTTAAGCCCTTGCCGTCCTCATAAGCGGCGCCCTCTATCTGAAAAGACGCAGTTGCAGCGCCCCATACAAAATCCTTTTTAAACATAAATAAATCCTCCTTTTTTTCGCATATTAGCATATTTTATCAAAAAAATATATAAGGTTTTTAACCTTTATATCAAAATCGTGACTTTTTTAGTTGTAATATTTAACGAAATTTACACCTTAAAATCAAAAATGACTGTATATTTGTACAATGTTGCCTAAAAAATAGGTTAATTTGTGCATTGACATAACAGCCTTGGGGTGATATACTTTAATAGGGAAAAAATCTTCTATAACAACAGAAAGGATGTGCTTTCAGCTAAGCTGAAAGACGGTCTAACCATGAAAAATATTTTATTTGTTGCATCAGAGTGTGTTCCTTTTATCAAAACAGGCGGACTTGCCGACGTTGTTGGCTCACTGCCAAAATATTTTGACAAGAAGTATTTCGATGTCCGTGTAATTCTTCCAAAATATATGTGCATGGCGCAAAAGTGGAAGGATATCCTCACATACAAGACCAATTTCTATCTCCGTCACAACAACGAGGACAGATACGTTGGCATTTTTGAAGCGGTTTACGAGGGCGTAACATTTTATTTCATAGATAACGAGCACTATTTTGGCGGCTCTACTGCTTATACAAACGATAATCGCTGGGATATTGAAAGATTTATTTTCTTCGACAAGGCTGCCCTTTCTGCACTGCCCGTAATCGGCTTCAAGCCCGATGTTGTACATTGCCACGACTGGCAGGCAGGTCTTGTTCCCGTTTACCTTAAGGACAGCTTCAGAGGCGGGGAGTTCTTCCGTGATATGAAGTCGGTAATGACAATCCACAATCTGAAATTCCAAGGCGTTGAAAACAGAGGCTATATTCAGCATATGTCGGGACTTTCCAACTACTATTTCACTATCGACAAGCTTATGTCTTTCGGCGACGCAAATATGCTCAAGGGCGGACTTGTTTACGCAGACGCAATCACCACCGTAAGCAATACATACGCTGAGGAAATCAAGACGGACTTCTACGGCGAACACCTTAACGGTCTGCTCAACGCAAGAAAGAACGACTTAAGAGGCATTGTAAACGGTATCGACTATTCAAGCTACAATCCCGCCAACGACCCCCTTATTGAGCATCACTACACGGTGAAGAATTTCCGCACCGAGAAAATCAAGAACAAGCGTGCTTTGCAGAAGGAACTTAACCTTGCGCAGGACGACAACAAGATGATGATAGGCATTGTAAGCCGTCTGACCGACCAGAAGGGCTTCGACCTTATCGCTTATGTAATGGAAGAGCTTTACCGTGAGGATATTCAGCTTGTTGTACTTGGCACAGGCGAGCCAAGATATGAAAATATGTTCAGGCATTTCTCATGGAAATACCCCGACAAGGTTTCCGCAAATATCTGCTACAACGAGGCAATGTCCCACAAGATTTACGCTTCCTGCGACGCATTCCTTATGCCGTCGCTGTTTGAGCCCTGCGGACTTAGCCAGCTTATGTCCCTCCACTACGGCACATTGCCTATCGTTCGTGAAACAGGCGGACTTAAGGACACAGTACAGCCCTACAACGAGTTCACCAACGAGGGAACAGGCTTCAGCTTCGCAAACTACAATGCACACGAAATGCTTAATATTGTCCGCTATGCAAGATATGTATTCGGCGAAAAGCGGGATAGCTGGAACAAGATGGCTGAACGTGCAATGAAGGCTGATTTCTCATGGCAGCAGTCTGCTAAGAAATATCAGGAAATGTACGATTGGCTTATCGGCTGATTTTAATAAGATAACATTGACCCCCGAATTATATTCGGGGGTCATTTTTGTATGGGAAAAGCATAAACAAAAAAGCAGGAACAAGTCCTGCTTTTTGTATTTATAAGTAGAATTACTTAACTGCGTAGTAATCAACTAAGCCGCAAAGGTCTTCGTACTTCTTCTTGGAGTTAGCAACTGCCTTGTCGAACAGTGCATTAGCTCTTTCAGGGTTAGCACGCATGAGGGAGTTGTAACGAACTTCTCTCATCATGAATTCCTTGTAATCGCCTGTTGGAGCCTTGCTGTCCAGTGTGAATGGGTTTGTTCCCTCAGGAGCAGCTGGGTTGAATCTGAACAGATGCCAGTAACCAGCTTCAACAGCTTCCTTTTCAACCTTCTGAGCGATTGTTAAGCCGCCCTTGATACCGTGGTTGATACATGGAGCGTAAGCAATGATTAAGGACGGACCGTCGTAAGCTTCAGCTTCTGCAATTGCCTTGAGGCACTGGTTCTTGTCTGCGCCCATAGAAATCTGAGCAACATAGACATAACCGTACTTCATTGCGATACCTGCAAGATCCTTCTTCTTAACATCCTTACCGCCTGCTGCGAACTGTGCAACAGCACCGATGTTTGTAGCCTTGGAAGCCTGTCCGCCTGTGTTGGAGTAAACTTCTGTATCGAATACAAATACGTTTACGTTCTTGCCGGATGCAAGTACATGGTCAACACCGCCGTAACCGATATCGTAAGCCCAGCCGTCGCCGCCGAAGATCCAGTTGGACTTCTTGGACAGATAGCTCTTGAGCTTGAGAACTTCAGTCTTTTCAGGGCTTTCGCAAGAGCAAGCTTCGAGAGCGTCAATAACTGCCTTAGTAGCAGGTGCGTTAGCCTTACCGTCGTTAGCTGTTTCAAAGTACTTGTCGATAAGAGCCTTAACTTCGTCGTTAGCCTTTTCAGCAAGAACCTTTAAGTTAGCCTGTGCTCTGCCACGGAGTGTATCCTGAGCAAGGAACATACCAAGACCAAATTCAGCGTTATCTTCAAAGAGGGAGTTAGCCCAAGCAGGACCGTGGCCTTCCTTGTTTACTGTGTATGGAGTTGATGGAGCAGAACCACCCCAGATAGAGGAGCAGCCTGTTGCGTTTGCAATGTACATTCTGTCGCCGAAGAGCTGTGTGATAAGCTTTGCATAAGGTGTTTCGCCGCAGCCTGCGCAAGCGCCTGAGAATTCGAGGAGCGGCTGCTTGAACTGTGAGCCCTTAACTGTTGTTTCCTTGAACTTTTCAAGAACCTCGGGCTTTTCAGCAAGTGTAAGACCGTAAGCAAACTTATCCTGTTCGCCAAGCTGAGAATCAAGGGACTTCATAACAAGAGCGCTGTTAGCCTTGTCCTTAGCGCCTGCAGGACATACCTGAGCGCAAACGCCGCAGCCTGTGCAGTCCAGAGCAGAAATTGTCATAGCGAACTTGTAGCCCGGCATACCTGTTGCGTCCTTCATCTTCATACCTGCGGGAGCGTTAGCAGCTTCGTCAGCAGTAAGCATTACAGGACGGATTACAGCGTGCGGACATACCATTGAACACTGGTTACACTGGATACACTTGTCAACCTGCCACTCGGGAACGTCAACAGCGATACCGCGCTTTTCGTAAGCAGCAGAGCCCTGTGGGAATGTACCGTCAGCCATATCTGCAAATGCGGAAACAGGAAGCTTATCGCCTCTCTGAGCGTTTACAGGAATCTGAATCTTGTTTACATAGTCAACAAGGTCCTTTCTGTCGCCTGTTGCAACGTGAACAGGAAGTTCGCCTGTGCAGTTTGCCCACTCAGCAGGAACGTCAACCTTAACAACCTTGCCGGCGCCCATTTCGATTGCCTTGTAGTTCATGTTTACAATGTCGTCGCCCTTCTTAGCGAATGACTTGTAAGCAGCCTGCTTCATGTATTCAACTGCCTGGTCAGCAGGAATAATGTTGGCAATGGAGAAGAATGCGGACTGGAGAATTGTGTTTGTCTTGTTGCCAAGACCGATTTCCTTAGCAACGCTGATAGCGTCGATAATGTAGAAGTTGATGTTGTTCTTTGCGATGTAAGCCTTTACGGGAGCAGGGAGCTTTTCGTCAAGCTCGTCAACTGTCCACTGGCAGTTCAGTAAGAAGGAGCCGCCGGGGATTACGTCTTCAACCATATCATACTTGTCTATGTATGATGGGTTGTGGCAGGCAACGAAGTTTGCCTTGTTTACAAAGTATGTTGACTTGATTGGTGAAGTACCGAAACGCAAGTGAGAAATTGTAACGCCGCCGGACTTCTTGGAGTCGTATGCGAAGTAAGCCTGAGCGTACATATCTGTATGGTCGCCGATGATCTTGATGGAGTTCTTGTTAGCACCAACAGTACCGTCTGAACCAAGACCCCAGAACTTGCAGCAGGTTGTGCCTTCGGGAGCTGTGTTGGGGTTCTCGTCGATTGGCAGTGAAAGACCTGTAACATCGTCCTCGATACCGATTGTAAATCTTGGCTTGGATTCGTTCTTGTAAACTGCAAGAATCTGTGCAGGGTTGCAGTCCTTTGAACCTAAACCGTAACGGCCTGAGAATACAGGAACATCCTGGAACTTGCCTTCCTGCTTTAATGCAGCTACAACGTCCAGATATAAAGGCTCGCCGATAGCGCCGGGTTCCTTTGTTCTGTCAAGAACTGTGATCTTCTTAACAGTTGATGGGATAGCGTCAACAAAAGCAGATGTGCAGAATGGTCTGTACAGTCTTACCTTAACAAGACCAACCTTCTTGCCCTGCTTGAGCATATAGTCGATTGTTTCTTCGATTGTGTCGTTTACTGAGCCCATTGCAACGATAACCTGTTCAGCGTCGGGAGCACCGTAGTAGTTGAACAGCTTGTAATCTGTACCGATTTCAGCGTTAACCTTGTCCATATACTCTGTAACGATTTCGGGGAGTGCGTTGTAGTATGGGTTAGAAGCTTCCTTTGCCTGGAAGAAAATATCAGGGTTCTGAGCTGTACCGTGGAGAACAGGCTTTTCAGGATTGAGAGCTCTGTCACGGAATGCCTGAACAGCGTCCATATCAACCATTTTTGCAAGGGTATCATAGTCCCATACTTCAATCTTCTGGATTTCGTGAGATGTTCTGAAACCGTCAAAGAAGTGTAAGAAAGGAACACGGCCCTTGATTGTTGCAAGGTGTGCAACTGCGCCTAAGTCCATAACCTCCTGAGGGTTTGTGGAGCAGAGCATTGCATAACCTGTCTGACGGCATGCGTAAATATCGCTGTGATCGCCGAAAATTGAAAGTGCGTGTGTAGCAAGAGCACGAGCGGAAACGTGCATAACGCTCGGTAAAAGCTCGCCTGCGATCTTGTACATATTAGGGATCATCAGAAGTAAGCCCTGTGATGCTGTGTAAGTAGTTGTGAGTGCGCCTGCGGACAGTGAGCCGTGAACAGCACCTGCTGCACCTGCTTCTGACTGCATTTCAACAACCTTGACTTCCTGACCGAAAATGTTCTTTCTTCCGGCAGTAGCCCACTGATCAGTTACTTCAGCCATAACTGACGACGGTGTGATTGGGTAAATTGCTGCAACGTCTGTGAACGCATAGGACACATGACCTGCGGCGTTGTTACCGTCCATTGTAAGTTTTTTTCTTGCCATTGGAATCTTCCTCCTTTATTTTGCATAAATACTCAAAATAATGAATTCATGCCATTGAGTTAATAATACCACAAAACCGATGATTTGTAAACAGTAATTGACAAAATTTTTTAATGAAATGGAAAATTTCTTATATTTATATGGTATAAGGGTCTGAAAAAATTTTATCTTAAAGGTATTGACTTACAAAAACACCTGTGATATAATTTTAAAGTCAAATTTGGACAATTTCTTCTGCGCCTGACAACCGCAACGAAAAAAGTTGAAAAACATTGAAAAAAGGTATTGACAAATCCTTTTTTGTGGTGTATAATATAAAAGCTGTCAGATGACAGTCAACAATCGGGGCGTAGCTCAGTTTGGTAGAGTGCATGGTTTGGGACCATGATGCCGCAGGTTCGAGTCCTGTCGCCCCGACCATACAAAATAAGCTGGTGTAGCTCAGTTGGTAGAGCAGCTGATTTGTAATCAGCAGGTCGGGGGTT
>JBJERI010000156.1:0-10614 GCA_051882195.1 Ruminiclostridium sp.
GATAAACACCTGCATTGTTGCCCACAGGCTTTGTTTCTGGGGATTGGTTTCACTGCTGGCGCTGTGGAGCATTACCGAGCTGCCAAGACCTGCTTCGTTGGAGAAAATTCCCCGTCTGAAGCCCCAGCTCATGGATTTTGCCATTGCCGAGCCGAAAAAGCCGCCGCCCACCGCTCGAAAATCAAACGCCCCCTTGAAAATTTGCAGGAACATATTCGGTATTTCTGCAAAATTGGCGATTATGACCCACAAACAGCCTAAAATGTAAATTGCGGAAATTATGGGGATAAGTCTTTCGGTAATGACCCCAAGCCGCTTTAGTCCGCCGAAAACCATTGCTCCAACGCAGACTGCGGCAATAATACCGCTTATCAATTCGGGACAGCCGAAGCTGTAACGGAGCGATGAGGACATTGCATTCATCTGCGCCATATTGCCCATACCGATGCTTGCAAGAATACAGAATATTCCAAATGCAGCCGCTAATTTACCGCTGCCCAGTCCGTCCCTTATATAGTAAAATGCGCCGCCCGTATAAGTGCCGTCGGGATTTTTCCTGCGGTATTTCATTCCGAGATAATTTTCCCCATAGCTTGTTGCCATTCCGAGAAAAGCGGACACCCACATCCAGAAAACCGCTCCCGCACCGCCCAGCACGATTGCCGAGCCTATTGCCACAATGTTTCCCGTACCGAGAGTTGTGGCAAGGGACGCAGTAAGGGTCTGAAAGGGCGAAAGCGCCTTGCTGTCCTCGGTTTTTCTTTTTGAAAAAAGAGTGCTTTTCATTACCCAGCCAAGACGTCTGAACTGAAAAAACCGCAGCTTTACGGTGAAAAATATTCCCGTGCCAAGCATAATGAAAATCATTGGCGCTCCCCAAATTATGTTTTCGTTTATCCACTTTAAAATGTCCATACCCAAAACAAGCCTCCATAAGGGATTATATTATTTCGGGCGCAAAAAAATTCGCTGAGGTTTATTCCCAGCTAATTTCGATTTTATCGTATGTAATTGAACATTGTTTTAGGCATCTTTTCGGGAACGGGAATAGTGCTTTTCTTCTGCATTTTAATAAGGTAAGCCATATTTCTGCCTATGGTTTCCATTATGCTCATGCCCTCTGTATCCTGTTCAGCCTCTCCGGGCAGTCTGCCGTAAACCATATTCCAGTAATTTGCGGGAACTTGTATCATTTCGGTAATGCCAAAGTAGTTGTTGATACAATGATAAGCGTCAAGCGCTCCCCCACGCCTTGCCGCCACAATTGCCGCACCGGGCTTAAAGCGGAAATACGACCCCGAGGAATAGAAAACACGGTCAAGAAAGGCTTTCAGCGTACCGTTTATTCCTGCATAATAAACGGGCGAGCCGATAATTATTCCGTCCGCCTCTCTCATTTTTGCGGCAATTTCGTTAAGTCCGTCCTCAATAACGCACTTTCCCAGCTTTCCACAGCCGCCGCAGCCCTTACAGCCGCAAATAGGCATTTTTCCTATGCAGATTGTTTCCGTTTCAATGCCCTCTGCGTTAAGCACGTCCGTTACACGCTTTATTGCAAGGGCGGTGTTGCCGTTTTGTCTTGGACTTCCGTTTATAGCTATAACTTTCATAATGTTCTCCTTTCGATGTTCAATACCTATTATATATTAACACAAATATGAGAAATTGACAATATAAAGTGTAACATTTTGTTTATTTGTCTTAAAAAGCATATACGAAAGCGGATTTCTATTGCTTTATGAGAGCATAAATGCTATAATAAATATGTATATTTTTATTGCACTATACTGAGAAAGGATAATTCTATGGAAGAAAATAAAACCACCGAAAACGGCTTTGAGCAATTCGGAGAAACAAGTGCTTTTCCCGACCCCACAGTGGGAAACGATACTTTTTCCTCCGCTCCCTCGGAAAACACACAGGGCGTTTTCCCTGAACAGCAAACACAGGATTTTTCCGCAAACGGACAAATTCCGCCCCAAAGCAATGCTTATCAGCAGCCGCAGTACGATTATTCCGCAAGCCCCAATATGGAAATGCCGCAGAATAATTACACAAACGTAACTACATACCAGACCTACGGCGACAGCGCCGCAAAAAAGAGCAAGGCGCCTATTTTCATTGCAGTTGCCGCAATTCTGTTTGCTGCCGCCGCAGCCGTTGTGCTGTTTATGCTTTTCGGAAACAATCAGTCCTACGAAAAGGCGGAGCGCAATTTTGTAAACCAGGTTTTTGCAGCCCTTGACGCAGCCGCAGAATCAGAAAGCAGCTCCGTAGGCGAAATGACCTTCACTCCAACAGAGGCCCTTACCGACCTTATCGGCTGCGGCCCTGTAAATCCTACCGTAATCAAGGCTGACGTTTCAAAATCGGGCGAAAATCTCAGCGGTTATTTCCAGATTTTAAACGGCACAAAGCCTATGCTGACTTTCAAGGAATGGCTTTCCGACAGCAAGCTTGTATTTCTTATTCCCGAAATTTCACCTCTCTATATCAGCGGAGACGTTGCCGCTAATACAGAGGAGCAGGAAGCAAGAGAGCCTGTTGATTATGAAACCTTCAAAAAGGCCTGCAGCGCTTTCCTTGATAAGTATTTCCTTATCGTAGGCGACGTTAAGCCCGAAAAATCCGTTCCCGTAACCTCAAACGGAATTACCGTAAAATGCGACGTTTACACAATAACCTATAACAAGCTTTTCGAGGCGCAGCTTAAACTTGCTTTATGCGAAACCATAAAGGAATATCCTCAGCTTATTGATGTTATTAACAAATACGCAGGGGAAAACATTGACGAAGAAATAATCGACCGCAACATTGAGGACGCAAAGGAAACAATCGACGAATTAAAGGAAGACGGCGGCGAGGTAAAGGGCACGATCGTTGCCTATGTTGCAGGCGGAAAAATCGTGGGCAGAGAATATAAGTCTGCCGACGGCTCCGAAAGCTTCAAGTACATAGCTCTTGAAGCGGACGAAAACTACTCAGCTGAAGTAAGCTATTCCAAGGGCGAGAACAAAAATATTACCGTCACCGACACAGGCAAATCCACCTCCGCAGGCAGAACAGGCACACTCAGCATTACCTCCGCTTCAACTGACCTTGACAAGTTCACCTGCACAGTTGACTACACAGACCTTATATACAAAGACAACCACTTAAGCGGCAAATTCTCCGCTGCCGTTCCGTCTTCTTCTCTTAATATTGACGGCTCATTCTCCTACGAGGGAACAACAGACACAGCAGAGCTTGATATTTTTGTAGGCGGCACAAAATACGGCACAATTGCACTCAGCACCACCAAAAACGAAAATGTAACCGTTGAGCCCTTGCCCCAGCTTACAGCTGAAAACTCCGTTGACACAGACAACAAGGACGATCCCAACGATGATAAATTCACCGAGGATTTAAATGCTTTCATTACAAATCTTGATACAAAATTTGCTGATGATAACGGCAAATACGAGATAATTTACGCTTCCGTAAAGTCAATTATCAACGCATTCTCAAGCACTTCAAACGATTGGGACGATAATTCCGATGATGATTATGACGATGATTATGACAATGATTGGGACGACGATTACGACGATAACTGGGACGACGATACAGACGATAACAACGGCGATGACTTCACTCTTTCGGAAACCGAAAGAGCTGAAATCGAAGAGCTGCTTGAAACATTTAGATCCTTTGTAAAGGAAGACGGAAGCTTTGACTCTGCGGCGTATTTTGAAAGTATCGAAGCTGAAGTAGATATAAGCGGATATGAGGATTTCTACTCGGGTTATTTCCTGCTCACAATTGACGTATATCAGCAGGTGCTTGACGGAGAAATTTCTATTGATGAGGCTTACAGCAAAATCGACGCCTACTTTGAAGAATATGCAGATTATGGTGACGGAGATTACGGTTACAACGAGGAGGATTTCACAGGAGAATTCGGAGATTACATTTCCGCTGACGATATTCAGCTTTCAATCGGCGGTAAAAGCTACGACCTGAAAATACCTGCTTCCGCCTTTATAGGCAAGTTCCCCTCAATTGAAACAGATGCCCTTGACGAAATAAGCGGTCAGAGCTATTTCTCAAAGGACTATTATGACGAAACCTTTACCCTTGATCTGTATTTTAGCTATTACGGCGAAAATCCACCGGCTGTAAAAGACCATTATGTAAGCTCAATCTACTGCTATGACGGCTGCGACAAGGACTATCTCCTTGCGGCAAACGGAATCACAATAGGCTCTACCGAAGAGGAATTGCTTAACGCAATGCCGGATGCAACCTATTCTACTGATTACGGCTACGCAAAAAATTATTCCTATTACACAGAGGACTATTCCGTTTCCCTTTCATTCACCCTTGAAGACGGCGCTGTTTCGTGGGTATCCTACTCGTACAGCGACCCCGACAGCTATATTTATTGATAAAATATCGGGGCAATAACAAATACAAATCCGCTTTTGCATTGCAGAGGCGGATTTTTCATTGACTTAGCGGAACATAAATAGTATAATTAGCTCAAAACCCGAAAGGAGAAAAAAATGCCAAGTCCCCAAAAATTTATGAAATCCTTAGAGCAGTTTAACGTCAGCAAGGATATTATTTCGCAGATAAACAGCGGTTTTGAGGATATTACCGACAAATCCCCTAAGAAAATGAGAGCGGCTTTTTTCAAAAATGCGGCGGATATTATGACGGAGCAAATGCCCTTGCCCCAATTGCAGGAAGTCTTTGAGTGGAACGCCTGCTGCAAAGGCGGAGCAAGAGAAAAAGCCTCAAAAGCCTTTGCAAAGGAAAACTCACAGCTTTCCCTCTGCGAAAGGCTTGAGAAAATCAAGAACGTTCCCTATATGGGACAGCCCTTTATGAACGAGGACGGAACAATTACTGTAAATGCCGTCAGCTGTTACGACGGAGAAAAATTTCTTTGCGCCTGCTCCAATTTCAACAAGCTTAAATACGATTACACCGTTTCAAAAAATTACTGCTTCTGCTGTGCGGGGCATTTTAAGCATCACTACGAAATAATGCTGGGAGTAAAATTACATACAGTGGAAATAATCTCATCGCCCCTTGACAGCGGCGGAAAAAATCCCTGTGTAATTAAATTCGCCATAGCTGAATAAAAGAAAGCGGACCTGTCAGAAAATCTCTGACAGGTCCAAAATATATGACATTAAAGAAAGAGAGCTCACTCAGCCGCTTCCTCTTCAACAGGCTGTGGAAATTCAATTCCCAGCTGGCTTTCGAGGTAAGCGAATTTTTCTTCATAGCTTTCAAGTCTTGCTTCAAGCTCTGCCTTTTCCTTATCCTTTGCAGCGTCAATCTTGCTCTGTGCGGAAAGGCTGATTGTGTAAAGAGATGTTGTGATAAATGCAAAGATAATAAGCGCAACGGTTACAGGGTTGAGATAGCCCTTGCTTTCGGGCTTTTCGCTGAGAATTGCGGCAAAAGGCGTTTTTGAAAGGGCTTTCTTCAAAGCAAAGTAAAGGGGTACTGAAATAACTATTGCGATTACTGCGTTTACGGAAGATGTGCCAAGCTTTCCAAGTACGTCAACCCATGCGGTTTCAACAGCGTTGCCCAGAAGCAGGTCGGTAACAAAGGATTTGCCGAGGTAAAGGATTATGTAGGCAATCTGACCGAAAATTGCGCCGATAAGGGCTCTTACAAAGGAATTTTTAATGCCTGTGCGGTTTATTTTGCCTGCAACAAAGCCCATTGCAAACTTTGAAATAAAGGTAAAGGGCGCAGAGGCAATGTAAACGGGGTTTGTAAGGTCGTAGATAAAGGAGCCAATTCCGGCAGCTAAACCGCCGTTCATTCCGCCAAGAAGCAGACCTGCAAGTATGCACATGGAGTTGCCAAGGTGAATACGGGAAATTCCCAAAAAGGTCGGTATCGGGATACTGATAAGGGACAGTGCGAAGGTGAGTGCTGCCATTAAACCCACTGTAACGATTTTAAGCAGCTTTGCGTTGGATTTTCTTTCCATAACATTTCCTTTCCGAGCCGTTTATGTTTTTGTTGGCTCAATACTCGTTGGAGTATTTTTGTTTTCGTTGTATCTAATTATACCCATAATTCCGCAATAATCAAATTCACACTTATCCGCTATGAATTGGACTTGCTTTGTTTATTATATCCTGTTTTGCCTTTATCTGTTGATATTTTTATATGAATATTTCACAGTACAAAAAACACCCGAGAATGTGGAGAAATTCTCGGGTGTAAATTTATAACATATCGCCGCTTAAAAGTCAGCATTTTTTGTGCAAATAGCAGATTGATTATCCAAGGACTTTTTTCGCAATATCAACCGATTCCTTTGCGTCCTTTGAATAGAAATCAGCTCCTATTTTCTCGGCATAATCGGGAGTAAGCACAGCGCCGCCAACCATAATTTTGCAGTCCACATTGTTTTCACGGAGCAGCTTTATTGTGTCCTCCATTGCCTTTAAGGTAGTTGTCATCAGCGCCGACAGACCCACCAGCTTAACGTTTTCCCTTATTGCCGTATCGACCACAACCTGCTCGGGGACGTCCTTTCCAAGGTCAATTACGGTGTAGCCGTAGTTTTCAAGGAGAGTTTTCACAATGTTTTTGCCTATATCGTGAATATCTCCCTTTACCGTTGCCACGATTACCTTTCCCTTGCTTACGGGGGTGTTGTTATCCTTTGCAAGCTTTGCTTTGATAACGTCGAAGCAAGCCTGTGCAACTCCTGCCGATAAAATTAACTGCGGCAGGAAAATCTTGCCCGTTTCAAATTCGCTGCCTGTTTTGTCGAGAGCGGGAATAAGATGTCCGTTGATTATTTCCATAGGGTCAACGGTTTCAAGCATTTCCCCCGTTATTCTTGCGCCGTCGTTTTTCAGTCCGTTGGCGATTGCGTATTCAAGGGTAATGTCCGATTTTACAGCCGCCGCTTTTGGTGCTGTGTTGTCGCCGCTGTAATTCGCAATATATTCAACCGAGTTTTTGTCGATATTGGCAAGAAGCTTGTAGGCTCTTACCGCACCTGTCATTGAAGCCACGTTGGGGTTGATAATGGGCAGGTCAAGACCGTTGGTAAGCGCCATTGTAAGGAAATTATGGTTTACAAGCTCACGGTTGGGCAGACCAAAGGAAATGTTGGAAACACCAAGTACCGTCTTTACTCCAAGCCTTTCCTTTACCATTTTAACAGCCTTTAAGGTTTCCATTACCGCCGCCTGCTCTGCGGAAGCAGTAAGGGTAAGACAGTCGATATAAACGTCCTCGCGGCGTATTCCGTATTCTGCTGCCCTTTTAACAATGCGCTCCGCAATGGCAAAACGCTCCTCCGCTTTTTTTGGTATACCGTTTTCGTCAAGGGTAAGTCCAACAACAGCCGCACCGTATTTTTTTACCATTGGGAGGATTGTGTTAAGACTTTTTTCCTCGCCGTTTACGGAGTTTACAATGGGCTTGCCGTTATAAACCCGCAGTCCTGCCTCGATTACCTCGGGGATTGTGGAGTCAATCTGAAGCGGTACGTCAACCACGCCCTGAAGCGCCTTGATTACCCGCACCATCATTTCCTTTTCGTTTATTTCGGGAAGACCAACGTTTACGTCAAGAATATCCGCTCCTGCGTGAACCTGGTCAATTGCCTGTCCTAAAATGTAGTCAATGTCGTTGTTTTTCAGCGCCTCTTTGAACAGCTTTTTGCCTGTTGGGTTAATGCGCTCGCCGATTATTCTTGGCTGGGTTATGTCAACAGTTACCGCATAGCTTGAAACGGCGGGAGGAACAATTGCCTCTATTTCCGCATATTCCATACCATCAAGAGCCTTGATAAGCGCCTTGATGTATTCGGGGGAAGTTCCGCAGCAGCCACCGAAAATCTTTACGCCCATTTCGGCGTATTTTTTCATATAGCCTGCGAACATTTCGGCGTCAATGTCATAAGCGCCCGTTGCAGGGTCGGGAAGTCCTGCGTTTGGCTTTACAACCACAGGCAAGTCCGTCCAGGCAATAAGCTCCTCAACAACTCCGTAAAGGTCGTTTGGACCGAGAGAGCAGTTTACGCCTATTGCGTCAGCTCCTATTCCCTCAATAACAAGCGCCATTGCGGGAACGGAACAGCCTGTAAAGGTTCTTCCGCTTTTTTCAAAGGTCATATAGCACAGCACGGGCAGATCACAATTTTCCTTTGCCGCAAGGAGTGCCGCTTTGACCTCGTAAATATCCGTCATTGTTTCAATTACAACAAGGTCGGCGCCGTTGTTTTTGCCTGCAACAATTACCTCCTTGAAAATATCGTAGGCTTCCTCAAAGGTAAGAGTGCCCGTTGGCTCAAGAAGCTGTCCGATTGGACCTACGTCTATTGCAATAAGGGTATCCGTTCCCTCAGCCGCCTTTTTTGCACAGTCAAAAGCAAGCTTTACCGACTGTTCAACGGTTCTTCCCGTTCCCTCAAGCTTTATGCGGTTGGAGCTGAAGGTGTTGGCGCTGACAATGTTTGAGCCTGCATTGATGTAGGACTTCATAATGTCAATTACCCATTCGGGGTGCTCTGAGTTCATTTCCTCCGAGCTTTTTCCCGGCGCCATTCCTCTTTTCTGCAGCTCCGTGCCCATTCCGCCGTCAAGAAAAACAAATTCATTTTTAAGTAAAGTTTTAAAATCCACAGCGTTCTCCTTTTTGTCTGAACTGACAAGTACCTTTTAAATTACAGCTTTGACAGCCTGATTTTTTCTGCTCGGGTTTTTCCCTTGAAAGACCGATTACGGCAGTAACCGACTTTCTCGGGGTAAGAATATTGCTTGAATTTACGCAAAGTCCGATTTTTTTCGGAGCGTCAAGGACTTTCAGAAACTCTCCCTGAATATCAATGGGGAAATCGCCGTAGCCCGGGCTGAAACGCCACGTCATATAATAGTCGGCAAAGCTTTGGTGAATTTCCTTTTCGGCATTGTCGCAGACCTGCTCTATTGCGGTGCTGGCAAGTGCGTCAAGAATTACCGCCTCTGCCATTTCCTTTATTTCCGCCGTTCTTATAAGCCTGTCCGCCTTTGCGCCAAGAGTTGCCGCCATAAGCACAACCTTTTCGCTTTTTTTAAGGTGCTCCGCAATGTCATTTCCCTTTAGGCTGACGGGGCATTTTTCCTTATCGAATACGGCAAAAACAAACTTTGGCTCTGCGGCGGCAAGGAGCTGCTCCTCGCATTTGTCAATAAGCAAGGACATTTTCTCGTCGGGCAGATTGTTTCCGTAGCCCATATAGCGCAATGCCTCCGCGCGGTTAAGCTTCTGCATTACAGTAAGCTCCTTATGCTGCTTGCGATTTTTTCGGCAACGTAGGGGTTGTTCATTGTGTAAAGGTGAATACCCTCAACGCCATTTGAAATCAGGTCAACTATCTGATCCACCGCATAGGCAATGCCTGCGTCAACAAGTGCTTCGGGCTTGCCCTCATAGCGATGTATCATACGGACAAACTTCTGGGGCAGACTTGCACCGCACATTGTCACCATACGTTCGATCTGGTTTTTGCTTGTAACAGGCATTATTCCTGCGGAAATTGGCACAGTTACTCCCGCAATTCTCGCCTTTTCAACAAACTCATAAAAACTGCTGTTGTCGAAGAAAAGCTGGGAAATAAGCTCGCTTACTCCCGAATCCACCTTGTTTTTAAGGTGACGTATATCCTCAATCATATTTTCCGCGTCAACGTGACATTCGGGGTAGCAGGCGGCGGAAATATCAAAATCTCCCTTTGCCTTTATAAATTCAACCAGCTCATTTGCGTAGCGGAAATCGTGCTTCGGCTCAACATCAGGCTTAATATCCCCTCTCAGCGCAAGTATATTCTCAATGTTGTTCTTTTTCATTTCGTCAAGCAATACAAGCACGTCCTCACGGGTGTTGTTCACGCAGGTAAGATGCGCCATTGCCTCAATGCCGTACTTGTTCTTTATGGCGGATGCAAGCTCGATTGTGGACTTGTCTGCAAGGTTTCCTCCTGCGCCGTAGGTAACGCTGATGTAATCGGGCTTAAGGGCGGTCAGCTTGTCCATAGTTGCGTATATCGATTCAATGGGAGTGGTTTTCTTGGGCGGGAACACCTCAAAGGAAAAAACCGTTCTTCCCTGTCCGTAAAGCGATTTAATTTTCATAATAGTTTTCCCTCCTGAATAAAAAAAGCATTGCCGTCCTGCAATGCTTACTTTAACCAGCGTTTACGCATGCTGGGGCATTTCTGCCTATTCCATAGTTATTTTAACACAATTTTTGGCTTTTTGCAATAGCTTTCAGCACATTAAACCGATTTTTTTAATTTTCAAGCCGATTTTTCAGCACAACATATTGACAAATATCTATTTGTAGTGTATAATGAGCAAAAAGGCAACAGGAGAAATACATTGAACGAGAAAAAAACAGCAGTCATTTTCAAGGCTTTCTGCGATGAAAACCGAGTAAGGATTTTACAGCTTCTGCAAAACGGCGAAAAATGCGCCTGCAAGCTGCTTGACGAAATGAATATCACCCAGCCTACCCTTTCTCACCACATGAAAATTCTTTGCGACAGCGGCATTGTTATAGGGCGAAAGGACGGAAAATGGATGCACTATTCCATTTCCGAGG
>JBJERI010000157.1:0-10400 GCA_051882195.1 Ruminiclostridium sp.
GATTGGACGTATTCTACCCGCCGTCTTTATCCATAGAACAATCGGTTATTAGTATTACGGCAGATTTATTGTTGAATTATATGAAGATAAGACTCCAAAGTTGTCTGCATATTTTCCGAAAAAATATCATACACATTACAAAAAACATTGGAGGTAGAAAATGTCAGAGTATTTACCTGAAGGCGAACTCATTCTGCGTGAAGAAAACAAGCTCCTTACAAGGTCCCTCCGAGGTCTTGAGGAATGTCTTGCAAGCGGAAAAATAATCGAAGCCCCCTGCACCGTCTGTGACAACAGCCACAATCTTATTGTAGATTTCGGCTTTATGAAAGGGATTATCCCTCACGACGAGGGCGCAGTGGGAATTACCGACGGCACAACAAGGGATATTGCCCTGATTTCACGGGTAAACAAGGCTGTATGCTTTAAGGTAACGGGCTTTTCCAAGGAAAACGGCGTTACCACGGCAATTCTTTCAAGACGGCTTGCACAGCAGGAGTGCATTGAAAATTACCTTGACTGCCTGCGTAATGGCGATATTGTAAAGGTGCGTGTAACTCATTTGGAGCAATTCGGCTGCTTTGTGGATATAGGCTGCGGTATTCCGTCCCTTATACCCATTGACGCAATTTCAGTGTCAAGAATAACCCACCCTGCCGATCGTTTCTGCGTGGGGCAGAAAATTCTTGCGGTGGTAAAATGCCGTGATAACGGCAAAATAACCCTTACACACAAGGAGCTGCTTGGAACGTGGGAGGAAAACGCCGCCAATTTTCACGCAGGAGAAACGGTTGCGGGAATCGTACGTTCAATCGAAAGCTACGGCATTTTTGTGGAGCTTGCGCCAAACCTTGCAGGTCTCGCCGAAATAAAAGAGGGCGTTAAAGTAAACCAGCACGCCAGCGTTTACATAAAAGCGTTTATTCCCGAGAAAATGAAAATAAAGCTGATAATTGTTGATACAGTTGACAATGGCTATACTCCGGACGGCTTCAACTATTTTATAAAATCGGGACACATTGACCGCTGGAATTATTCAGTGGAGGGCGCAGACAAGCGTATTGAAACTACTTTTGACCCTTGATTTTGTCACGGTATTCCTTGGCGGAGCGCTCAAGCTTATTGTCCCCGAACTCATAGTAAACCCTGTCCCTGATTTCATCGGGCAGGTATTGCTGCTCAACGTAATGATTGGGATAATCGTGGGGATAAAGGTAGTGCTGACCCTTGATTTTTGCGTCTGCGCCGTCGTAATGCTTGTTCTGTAAATGCCTTGGAAAATCACCTGTTTTTCCCGCTTCAACATCAGCCATTGCAGCGTTTATGGCAACATAGGCGCTGTTTGATTTTGGAGAGGTGGCAAGAAGAATTACCGCCTCCGCAAGAGGTATTCTCGCCTCGGGAAAGCCAAGCTGCAAGGCGCTGTCAACGCAGGCTTTCACAACGGGCATTGCGTTGGGAAAGGCAAGCCCTATATCCTCCGCCGCAATAACAAGCAGTCTGCGGCAAATTGATGGCAAATCTCCCGCCACAATCAGCCGTGCAAGATAATGCAGTGCGGCGTTTTCGTCAGAGCCCCGTATGGATTTCTGAAATGCGGAAAGTATATCGTAATGCTGGTCGCCGTCACGGTCGTATTTCATTGAGCTGCGCTGTGTAAGCTGCTGTGCGGTGTCAAGGGTAATATGTCCGTCGGCGGAGGTCAGCATACAAAGCTCAACAGTGTTGATTGCCTTTCTCACATCTCCGCCGCAGCCGTAAGCTATATGCTGGTAAACCTCGTCATCGACAGTTACCTCTGCTCCGTTTTCCTCAGCCGCAATTTTAAATCCACGTTTTAAGGCGGGAATAATTTCATCGGGCTTAACTGGCTTGAATTCAAAAACGGTGCTTCGTGAAAGAATGGCGTTGTAAATATAGAAATATGGGTTTTCCGTAGTTGAGGCAATAAGGGTAATTTCACCGTTTTCAATGTATTCCAGCAGACTTTGCTGCTGCTTTTTGTTTAGATACTGAATCTCGTCAAGATACAGAAGAATACCGTTGCAGGCGGAAAAGGAGTTGCGCTCGTTTATTATTTCCTTTATGTCGGCAGTAGAAGCGGAGGTGCCGTTAAGCTTGTAAAGGCTCATATTGGTTTTGTCGGCAATAATGTTTGCAACGGTGGTTTTGCCTATTCCCGATGAGCCGTAGAAAATCATATTGGGAATATGACCGCTTTCAATAATTCGGCGCAAGGGCTTTCCCTCGCCCAAAAGGTGGGTCTGCCCTACTATTTCGTCCAAGGAGTGTGGTCGTATTTTGTCTGCTAAAGGCATAAAATTTCCTTTCAAAGAGAAGTTTCCCCGTATCCATAAGGCTACGGGGAAATCTTTATCAGAGCAGTTCTGCTGCCTTAACGTGGTACTTTTCAAGAAGTGATTTAATCTTGAGGTGGGGATCAATAACCTTGCTTGTAGAAACGTCGTGGTTAAGAGCCGCAATAAGGTATGCAATGTACTTTGAAACATCAACCTCCTTGAACCACTCTCTTGCAAGCAGGTCGGGAGTTCTGTAGGTCAGATTTGTACCAAGAACATAGTCAACAATGCCTTCCTTATGAGCCTCGTCAAACTTATCAAGACCGTTTGTGAAAATGGGATAGGTTGCATAAGCGATAATTCTTCTTGCCTTGCGCTTTTTCAGCTCGTAAGCAATATCAAGCATAGATTCGCCCGAAGAAATAATATCATCGGAAATGAACACGTCCTTGCCCTCAACGGAGTTACCCAGATATTCATGAGCAACAATGGGGTTGCGGCCGTTTACGATTTTGGAGTAATCACGGCGCTTGTAGAACATACCCATCTGAACGCCAAGCATTGAAGCGTAGTACATATTTCTGTTCAGTGCTCCCTCATCGGGGCTTACTACCATAAAGCCCTCAGTGCTGATGTTAAGGTCGGGAACGTTTGCGAACAGGCACTTTAAAACCTGATATGACGGAATAATATTGTCAAAGCCCATAAGGGGAATTGCGTTGCATACACGGGCGTCGTGTGCGTCAAAGGTGATGATGTTTTCAACGCCCATTGCCTGCAATTCCTGAAGTGCAACTGCACAGTCAAGAGATTCTCTGTAATTTCTTCTGTGCTGTCTGCCGCCGAAAAGAATAGGCATAATAACGTTGATTCTGTGAGCCTTGCCGCTCATAGCCTGAATAACTCTCTTTAAATCCTGGAAGTGGTCGTCGGGGGACATTGCGTTTTCCTTGCCGAACATTTTGTAGGTGCAGCTGTAATTTCCTACATCTACTAAAATGAAAATATCATCGCCTCTGATTGAGCTTTTGATAAGTCCCTTACCGTCGCCCGAAGAAAATCTGGGGCATTCCGCATCAATAAGGAATGTGTCCTGATTAAGTCCGCTCATCTGATTCCATTCAACAAGATAGCGATCGATTTTCTTGCCCAGTTCCTCGGCGCCTCTTAATGCGATTACGCCAAGGGGCGCAACCATTTCCTTGGTATTTAAAACAATTTCACTTGCTTTTGCAGTCATTGTATTTCTCCCTATCTGTTTTACTTATAAAGCGGATACTTTCCGCAAACAGCGTTTACCATTTCTCTTATTTTATCCTTATTGCCCTCAAAATCAGCAGCAGCAAGGTAAATGCATTCACCAATTGTCTTCATATCCTCTTCAACAAGACCTCTTGTTGTAACGGCAGGAGTGCCGATACGAACGCCGCTTGTAATGAACGGGCTCTGTGGGTCGTCGGGGATAGCGTTCTTGTTGACAGTTATGTAAACCTCGTCAAGCTTCTTTTCAAGCTCCTTGCCTGTAAGGTTAAAGGGACGGAGATCGACCAGCATAAGGTGGTTGTCTGTACCGCCTGATACAAGGTTAAAGCCCTTTTCAAGCAGTGTGTCCGCAAGTACGGCTGCATTCTTTACAATCTGCTTACCATAAGCCTTAAATTCGGGCTTGAGAGCTTCTCCGAAGCAAACAGCTTTGCCTGCGATAACGTGCATTAAAGGACCGCCCTGTGTTCCGGGGAAAATCGCCTTGTTGAACTTCTTTGCAAGCTCCTCGTCGTTGGTGAGAATCATACCGCCTCTGGGGCCTCTGAGTGTCTTGTGAGTTGTGGTTGTAACAACATCTGCATAAGGAATAGGAGACATATGCTCGCCTGCGGCAACAAGACCTGCAATATGAGCCATATCCACCATAAAGTAAGCGCCTACGCTCTTTGCGATTTCGCTGAACTTTTCAAAATCAATCTTTCTCGGATATGCGCTTGCGCCTGCAACAATAAGCTTTGGCTTCTTTTCCTCGGCAAGCTTTTGGAGCGCTTCATAATCAATGCAGCCTGTGCTGCTGTCAACGCCGTAGGGAACGAAGTTGTAATACTTGCCCGACATATTTACGGGAGAGCCGTGGGTTAAGTGACCGCCGTTGTCAAGACTCATGCCAAGAACGGTGTCGCCGGGGTTAAGCAGTGCAAAATAAACCGCAAGGTTAGCCTGTGCGCCCGAATGAGGCTGAACATTGGCAAAATTGCAGCCGAAAAGCTTCTTTGCACGTTCAATTGCAATGTTTTCCACAACGTCAACGCATTCGCAGCCGCCGTAGTAACGCTTTGCAGGATAGCCCTCTGCGTATTTGTTGGTAAGCACCGATCCCATTGCAGCCATTACAGCGGGAGAAACAATGTTTTCGCTTGCGATAAGCTCAAGGTTTCTCTGCTGACGCTTAAGCTCCTCGCCCATTGCTTCGGAAACCTCGCTGTCATACTGATGTAAAAAGCCGATAGAATCAATCAGGTCATTATACATAATATTTCTCTCTTTCCTTAAAGTATTTGCGCAAATTCAAACGTTATTTTTATTATAGCTTTTTTGAAAAAAAATTTCAACCTATTTTTCGAAAAAAATGCGAAAATTCGACTGCTTCATCAAAATATCGTTTTATAGCATAAAAAAAGTGGGCATTACACCCACTTTTTGTTATTTATCACTATGCGGCGGTATCAGCCAATTACTTTTTGTTTGTAAAGCCTTCCCAGTCCTTTAAGAAACGCTCAATGCCGTTGTCTGTCATCGGATGCTTAAGCATCTGGAGAAGTACGTTCATAGGAACGGTTGCAATATGGCAGCCAAGTCTTGCGGCGTTTGTAACGTGAACAGGATTGCGGATTGAAGCGGCGATAATCTCGGTTTCAATGTTTGAGGCGTCGAAAATATCAACGATTTCTTCAATAAGGTTCATGCCCTCCATACCGATATCGTCAAGTCTGCCAAGGAACGGGCTTACAAAGGTAGCGCCTGCTCTTGCTGCAAGAAGCGCCTGTGCTGCTGAAAAAACAAGCGTAACGTTGGTCTTGATGCCCTTTGAAGTAAGGATTTTGCAGGCCTTTAAGCCCTCCTCGCACATAGGCAGCTTGATAACGATGTTCTTGTTGATAGCTGCAAGGGGAAGCGCTTCCTCAACCATTTTGTCTGCTTCAAGGGAAATAACCTCTGCTGAAATTGGACCGTCAACGATTGACGCAATTTCAGTTACAACCTCCTTGAAATCTCTGCCCTCTTTTGCAATAAGGGAGGGGTTTGTTGTGACGCCGCAGATAATTCCCATATCGTTTGCACGTCTGATGTCAGCAACGTTGGCTGTGTCGATAAAAAGTTTCATTTTCTTTCTCCAATATGTAAATTTTTGCACATAAATGTGTAGCGGATTATAACTGAGCCAGCTCCTCAAAGCAGCTCTTCATTGCAGGATAAAGTTTTCTGTAAAGCTGATATACCTTTTCATATTTAGCGGAATTTTCGGGGATTGGCTGCTGAATCTTTTCGGGAAGAATTACAGCCTTGCACGCCTCGGGAACGCTCTTGTAAATACCTGCGCCCACTGCTGCAAGAAGCGCAACGCCAAGTGCGGGGCCCTCCTTGTTCTGGGTTGTCTTAACGGGACATTCGTATAAATCCGCAAGCATCTGACGCCACAGCGGAGATGAACCGCCGCCTCCGCAAGCCATCATATCGCTTACGCTGATGTTCATTTCTCTGATAACCTCAACGCAGTCACGGAGAGAATAGGAAACGCCCTCCATAACGGCTCTTATCATATCACGCTTTTTGTGCATTGTGGAAAGACCTACAAACGCGCCTCTTGCGTTGGGGTCAAGGTGGGGAGTTCTTTCGCCGTTGAGATATGGCATATAAAGCAGGCGGTTAGCGCCGATGGGTACTTCCATTGCCTCCTTGTCCGTTAAATAATAGGGGTCAACACCCATATTTACGGCTGTTTCCATTTCGCTCCAGCAAAGATTATCCCTGAACCATTTCAGCGACAGACCTGCACTCTGAGTAACTCCCATAACGTGCCAGCAGCCCGGTACAGCACAGCAGAAGGTATGCACTCTGCCCTTTTTGTCAATGGAAATGTCGGAAGTATGAGCGAATACAACACCGCTTGAGCCAATAGTAGTAAACGCCTTTCCGTCCTCAACAACGCCTGTTCCCACAGCGGCAGCCGCATTGTCCCCTGCGCCGCCTACAACGATTGTGCCTGCCTTTAAGCCTGTAAGCTCCGCAGCCTGCTTTGTTACCTCGCCTGTGATTTCGGGAGATTCGTAAACCTTTGCAAGAAGGGACTTGTCAATGCCAAGCTTGTCCAGCACCTCGTCCGACCAGTCACGCTTTGGAATATCAAGAAGCTGCATTCCAGAGGCGTCTGAAACCTCTGTTGCAAATTCGCCCGTAAGCATAAATCTTATGTAATCCTTTGGGAGAAGAATGTGACGGCACTTTTCGTAGTTTTCGGGCTCGTTGTTCTTTACCCACATAATCTTTGCGGCTGTAAAGCCTGTGATAGCGGGATTTGCGGTAATTTCAATAAGTCTGTCAGCGCCTACCTTGTCGGTAATCTCAACAACTTCCTTTGCGGTACGCTGATCGCACCAGATAATACTCTTTCTGATAACCTTATTTTCAGCGTCAAGCATAACAAGCCCGTGCATCTGTCCCGAAAGACCGATACCCTTGATTTCTTCGGGTGAAACGCCGCTTTCGCCGATAACGTCCTTGATTCCGTTTACGGTTGCGTGCCACCAGTCGGCAGGGTCCTGCTCTGCATAGCCGTTCTGGGGAGTGTAAAGGGGATATTCGTATGTTGCGGAGGAAACGGGTACGCCGTCCTCGCTGAAAAGTACGGTTTTTGTTCCCGAGGTTCCGATGTCAACGCCTAAAATGTAAGCCATAGTCTTTTACCTTTCACTTTCAGTTAATCGTTTTCATTTGGGGTTAAATAAAGCCCGAAGCAGAAAATCAGCTAATAAGGGTTTAACCTAAATCATATTTATTTTAATATAACCAAAGTTTTTTGTCAATAGGTTTTTATAGAATCTGCACAAAATATTTTCCGAAGATTATTGACTTTAAAAAGAAAAATAGTATAATAATAGAAAAGAAAGGTAAAAGTAAGGAGGAACAAAAAATGGCAAAACGCAGAATAGGCATTCTTACAAGCGGCGGCGACTGCCCCGGTCTTAACGCAACAATCAGAGGCGTTGCAAAGGGCTGCTACAACCTTATCGGCGAGGACAAGGTGGAAATTGTGGGCATACAGGACGGTTATCACGGACTTATCCACAATGAATGCAGAATAATGAAGCCATCGGATTTCAGCGGAATTTTAACACAGGGCGGCACGATTTTAGGCACAAGAAGAACTCCTTACAAGCTAATGCAGGTTGTTGAGGACGACAAAATAGACAAGGTTGCGGAAATGAAGGCTACCTACAAGCAGCAGAAGCTGGACTGCCTGCTTACTCTTGGCGGAAACGGCACTCACAAAACTGCAAATCTCCTTTCGGAAGAGGGACTTAACGTAATCGGTCTGCCAAAGACAATCGACAACGATATCTGGGGCACGGACGTTACTTTCGGCTTCCACACAGCCGTTGACATCGGCACGGAGGTTATCGACAGAATACACACCACTGCTACATCTCACAGCAGAATAATGGTCATTGAAATAATGGGCAACAAGGCAGGCTGGCTTACTCTTTATTCGGGGGTTGCAGGCGGAGCTGATATAATCCTTATCCCAGAAATCCCATACGATATTGAAAAGGTTGCAAAGGCTGTTGAAAAGCGTGCAAACTCGGGCAAGACCTTCTCTATTGTTGCGGTTGCAGAGGGCGCAATGAGCGTTGAGGAAGCAAAGCTGAAGAAAAAGGAGCGCAACAGACTCCGTGCCGAGGCAGGAGAAACAACCGCCACAAACCGCATAGCAAAGCAGATTCAGTCAATGACAGGCTATGAAACAAGAACGGTTGTTCCGGGACACATTCTCCGAGGCGGCAGCCCCTCGGCTTACGACAGAGTTCTTGCCACAAAGTTCGGCGCAAAGGCGGCTAACCTTATTTTGCAGGAGAAGTACGGATATACCGTTGCAAAAATCGGCAGTGATATTTCCGAAAACAAGCTGTCAGACGTTACAATGAAAACCAAGTTTGTTCCTGCGGACGACAAGGTAGTGCTTACCGCAAAGGATATAGGCGTTTCTTTCGGCGATTAAAGTTAATAAAGGCGGAGTATTTGCTCCGCTTTTTTTATTGAAAACGGGCATAACCTGTTCTTTGCTATATATACTTTTAATAATATTATATCAACTTATCAAAAGGTATTGCGTTTTTGCGAGTTATATGATATAATTATCAGATAAGATTTACTGTTGATGAAAGGTATTAAATTATGGCTAAACAGCGTGTGGCAGTTTTGTTCGGCGGTGCGTCTAAGGATCATTCCGTTTCGCTTAAATCGGCATATTCCGTCCTCTGCGGACTTCCCAAGGACCAGTACGAGGTTATTCCAATCGGCATTACAAGAGCAGGCAGATGGCTGTTTTTCCCCGGGGAATACTCTGCAATACTTGACGGCTCATGGGAAAACGACAGCGACTGCTGTTCCGCTGTACTGAGCCCCGACCCTATTCATTCGGGCATTATAAAAATTCTGGGCGACGGAGATATGTCCCTCCAGAGAATTGACATTATATTCTCGGTGCTTCACGGAAAATACGGCGAATGCGGACGTATTCAGGGTCTTTGCAAGCTGGCAGGAATTGCCTATACTGGAATGGAAAGCGACGCTGCAAACGCCTGCACGGATAAAATGCTTACCCACCTTATTCTTGACAAGGCGGGACTTAACACCGCAAAATATTACTATATCGAGCGCGCATCGCTGAACAATATTGAAAGCGAGCTTGACAAAATCGAACAGCTTCTCCCCTACCCTCTTTATGTAAAGGCGGCAAGCTGCAGCTCGTCAATCGGCGCAAACTACGTTGATAACCGAGAGGAGCTGCTTGCGGCAATCAAAATCGGCTTTTCTCATCATCACAAGGTTATTGTGGAGGAGGCAATTTACGGCAGAGATATTGCGGTTGCCGTAACGGGAAACACCTACGGTCTTGAAGTAACGCCGCTGGGCGAAATAAAGCCTATCGACAGCATTGTGGACAGCAATGCAAAATATATTGCAAAAACAAGCGAGTTTATCTGCCCCGCCGATGTTGAAAAGGAAACAGCAGAGGAAATAAAGGCAATGGCGCTTAAGGCTTATCAGGCACTTGGCTGCAAGGGCTATGCCGTTGTAAGCTTCACCTTAGGAGATAAGATTTACTGCAACAAGGTGTGCAACATTCCCGGAATGACCGAGGAAAATGTTTTCCCAAGGCTTATGAAAGCGGCGGACTATTCCTACGGCGAAACCCTTGAAAGGCTTATAAATCTTGCTGTGGAGGCCCGTGCATAAAAAAGAAAGGAAATGTATGACTAAGGACGTTAATATAACTATAAAGACAGTTCAGAAAGCAGACGAGGAACAGGATACCACCGAGCTTTTCACGGTTGGAAAGTTCAACAAAGGCAGAGATAAATTCACCGTCAGCTATGACGAAAGCGAAGCCACAGGCTTTGAGGGCTGTACTGTCAAGCTTGAAATTACCGACAATATGGTGACAATGACCCGATTCGGCGAAAAGGTTATGACCAATCTGATGATAGAAAAGGGCAGAAAGCACCATTGCCATTACGGAACGCCCTACGGTGATTTTATTGTGGGAATAACCGCCGACGAAATTCGCTCGGAGCTTACAGGCAAGGGCGGCGATATTTACCTTAAATATACAATCGACATAAATTCAAGCTTTATGTCCGAAAATGAAATGAGTATAAATATAAAGGAGTGCGGCGAGAATACCGCACAGGAAAGGAATTTTAATGAGCAATAATCTGTTTAACCCAATCGAATCCGCAAAATCACAGGTAAAGGAAATTGTACTAAACGCATTAGGCAGACTTACGGCGGAGGGCAAAATTCCTGCGGAGCTTCTGCCTGCATTTACGGTGG